>CAITDR010000632.1 GCA_903891165.1 uncultured Pseudomonadota bacterium | reverse complement strand
GTCGGGCGGATCACCTGCTCCACCACCACCCCCAGGGACTGCTGCAGCTCGTAGGCACCCGGCGTTGCTGATACATAAATGACGCGGTTGATGAGATGATCGAATTCTTCAAATTTCAGGGGCCGATTGTCCACCGCCGAGGGGATACGGAAGCCGAAGCGCACCAGCGTCTCCTTGCGGTTCTGATCGCCCCGGTACATTCCGCCCACCTGCGGCACACTCTGGTGGCTCTCGTCCATGATCAAGAGCCAGTCTTTCGGAAAGTAGTCCAGGAGCGTGGGCGGAGGGGTGCCGCGTGCCCGCCCCTCCAGGTGCAGCGAGTAATTCTCGATGCCAGAACAATAACCAAGCTCTTCGATCATTTCCAGATCGTAGGTGGTTCGCTGCTCCAAGCGCTGGGCCTCTAACAAAAATCCTTGCCCGCGCAGCTCCTCCAAACGGAGCTGAAGCTCACTGCGGATGCTGTCCATCGCCCGCAGCAGCTTGTCCTTGGGAGTCACATAGTGTGAAGCGGGGAATAGACAAATCTTATCGAGTTTTTCAATACGTCTCCCGGTGAGTGGCTCGAAAAAAGACAGGCTTTCAACCTCATCCCCGAAAAGTTCAATGCGGATGCCCTTCTCGGTATCGTAGGCGGGAATCACCTCGATCACGTCGCCACGCGCGCGGAAGTTTGCCCGCCCCAGATCGGCGTCGTTCCGACTGTACTGCAGCTCCACCATTTTGGAAAGTATACTCTTTCGAGTTACCTTCTCGCCAATCTCCAGCCTCAACAGCATCCCCTGGTAGGCTTCCGGCGAGCCCAGACCGTAGATACAGGACACTGAAGCGACGATGATCACATCGTTCCGCTCCAAAAGCGAGCGGGTAGCGGAGTGCCGCAGCTTGTCGATCTGTTCGTTGATCAAGCTGTCTTTTTCGATGTAGGTGTCGGAAGACGGAATGTACGCTTCGGGCTGGTAGTAGTCGAAGTAGGAGACAAAATACTCCACCCGATTTTCAGGAAAAAGGTTCTTGAACTCCCCATAGAGCTGCGCGGCGAGGGTTTTGTTGTGGGCCATCACCAAGGTGGGACGGCCCCATGCGGCGATCACCTGCGCCATCGTAAATGTTTTCCCGGTACCCGTAGCCCCCAAAAGCGTCTGCCGCATGTCTCCCCGGCGTAGCCCCTCCAACAACTGTGCGATAGCGACGGGCTGGTCCCCGGCAGGTTTCAGGTCGGTGGCGAGCTGGAAGGATGGCATATGAACCCCTGCCCAGGGTAACATGGCTGGTGTGCGCCTGACCAGAGGCTTTTTTGGGTCGGGAGAGGGGCATGTAATTGCCGACCCGTGTCTCCCGGATAGACTGCGCGGCCGGAGTGTACATGGTCCTTCTATTCAGCCTCCTCGCCTTTGCCGAAGAATCCACCTTTGCGGGTACACAGGACCCGATCAAGGTGGAAAAAGCGGAGACCCACCTCACCGCCAACCTGGGTGGAAACCTGGCCGTTGGCAATTCCGAGGCCTTCTCGCTAGGGGCCGGTCTGACCTTCACCAACAAGTGGAAGTCCAACCAGATCGGAGTGATCGGGGCGGCGGGCCTGGGCTATGGTGCGGTGGACGCCAACGCGGACGGCTTTTTGTCCGCCGCCGAGCGCTGCCTGGGTGTCAAGGCCAATCCCTGCCAGCCCACCACAGAGATGTTCGCCTTGGAAGGTCGCTATGACCGCTTCTTCAGCGAGCGGAGCAGTCTCTACATCCTGGTGGGGGGGCTCCACGACAAGTTCGCAGGCTTCCAGCTGCGCAGTCACGTTCAAGTCGGATACGCCTTTCATATTCTCGATACCGAACGCGATAAACTCAAGACGGAAGTCGGCGTGGACTTCGCGAACGAGGCCTACGTGGAGGGTGTGGTCCCCGCCTCCACCAAGCTGCTGGCGGCCCAGGTCGCAGCGGTCTACAGCCATAGCTTCAATGAAAATGTAGGCTTCAGCGAAAGCATCACCATCTATGAGCCGATGTTGACCCAGCCCGATGGCTCCCCCTTCGCCCCCCACTTCACCGATCTGCGCATCACCAACGTCGCCAGCATCAATATGAAGGTCTCCAACAAGTTCAGCATCACCCTATCGGATACGCTGGCCTGGAGAATGGAGCCGGTCGCCGCCCCCGAAGGGATCACCGAAACGCGGTCGCCGGTGGACAACAGTCTGACCATCGCCCTGGTTGCTTCTATCCTCTGATTGGATACAGAATGCTCCTAAGCTTATTTTTGTGTTTTTTTCTCCAAGCTGCGTGGGCGGGCCCGACTGTGCCCGCAGATGCCCTTGAGAAAATTTCGCCTACCGAAAAGGAGGCGATTGCCGCCTTGGAGGCTGAACTCGCCAGACTGGATGGGCAGCTCGCCGATGCGAAGCAAGACAAAAAGGATGCGACTGCGGATCGCTCAGATCAGGCGGCCGGGGTGGGAGAGGCGCGGGGTGGGGTAGCCGAGGCCCGCGATGGGCTGGCGGGGGTGCGGGAACGGAACGCGGCGGCGATCGAGTCGGCCAAAGCCAAGGTGGTCGAGGCAAAGGCGAAGGTGACCGCTGCCAAGGCCGCAGAAAAGGAGGCCAAGGCCGCCCTTTTGAAGGCCAAGGCCGATGCCAAGGCCGCCGAGCGCAAGGCCAAGGAGGGGATCGAGGCCGCCCAGGGAGAGGTGTCGGATGCCAAGGACTCCGTAGATGCTGCTGCGGCAAAAATTACCTTGGCCCGGGCAAAGTTGCGACTGCTTCAGGCACAGCGGGATCTGGTGGAGGCCCAGCTTCAGGCCTCCCGCGCCCGTGCTGCGGTGGCCGCCGGGGAGAGTTTTGATATTTCCGAGTTTGAACTTGAAGTAGCCAAGCGCCAGGGGGGAGTGGACAAGGCCGCCCAGGATGTCGCCGACGCCGAGCGTGGGGTAGAGCGCACCCAGACGTCACCCTAACTCACCTGCTCCCCCTCCCCTAAGCCAAGATCCAGGCTGGGAATCACACAGTGGACTCGGACGGTGGCACCCAGCTCGCGCACGGTCTGCACCAGGGCACGCCGGGGTTCATCCCAAGAGGCCATGACAAAATAGACTGCGGAGAGGCGGCTGAGTTCCGGAAGGAGGAGCGCCTCCAATGCCGCCGGATCCAGACTGGAGCCCGGCTCCAGGCCCGCGAGCAGCTCCAACACATGCTCCATCGCGTCGACCGCCGGGCCCGCCTGGATACGATGTACCTGCTCCCCCGCCGCAAAAATGTCGATCAAAAAATCCTGGCGGGCCAGGGCATCGGTGATCGCCGCTCCCCGAGAGATGGCCTGCTCCACCCGCGCCTCCTCCTCCATCCGTGCCGCAGCCACGTCCACCACCAGCGCCACGCGGGCAAAATACTCTTCTTGAAACTCGCGAACCACGAGGTGGCCCATGCGGGCATAGCTGGGCCAGTGGACATCGCGAAGGCGATCCCCTTCCCGCCATGGCCGAAGTCCATGCAGCTCTGCCGAGTCTCCCTGTTTGGACATGGGGATTCCGCCGGGCTGGTGGGTCTTTCCCACCGGCACATCCAGATGTTCGATGGCATCAAAACGGGGATAGACGATCACCCGATCCACCAAGGGAAGCACCGTCCCACGTTTTATCAACCCTGAAGGTTCCGTCTGGGAGATCTGGAGTTTTTCGAGCTGATGGATCCCACGGAGGCGACAAAAAAGTTGGAGGCGGACGCTGGCCGAGGCCCCCGGCTCCAACAGCGGAACCCGCGGCGCTTCCACCACCGGGCGTAAGGCCGCACTCAGGTTTCGCTCCTCCACAAGCAGGTTGTAGAGAGGACGGGAAGAAGTGTTGGTGATCGTAACTTCGTAGAACCAGTTCTCACCACAAGAGGCCGGTGGCGGAAGGCGGCGGCTGGCCACTACCGGGGGGCGCGGCCCCAGACCGGAGAGCACCGCAGCGGCGGCACCGGAGACAAAAAAGGCAGCGATATAGGCCAGGGTACTGGAAAGTCCGCCCATCAAAAAAGTAATCGAGGCTACGGTTCCCCAGAGAAGGGCCCGGCCCGGTGGCGTCAGCCAGCCCCGATAGTAGTCCTCCAAAACTCTCAGGCGACGGTGATCCACCGCCTCCATACGAAAAGACCAGCGACGACGCGCCATCAGCGCGGCAGCGGCAGCTGTTTGAGGAGCTCGTTCACCAGCGCCACCCGGTCGGCGCCCGCATACTTCGCGCGGGTATCCAGAACGAGGCGGTGGGCCAGCACCGGCACGGCAAGCTGTTGAACATCATCAGGAATAACAAAATCACGTCCCTGGAAGAGGGCGCGGGCGCGGGCCATACGGCCCAGGTGCATGGCCCCACGGGTGCTTACCCCGGTGCGAAGGCTGGGATGTTGCCGGGTGGAGCGGATCAATTGTACCAGGTAGGAGGCCACACTGTCCTCCATACGCACCTGCTCAATGTGGTGCTGCAGCGCCACCAGCGTCTCCGGAGTCGCCACCATCGGAAGTTCTGGCGGGACCATCCGTTTTTGTACGAGGTTGCGCTCTTCCTCCTCTGGCGCGTAGCCCAGGGAGAGCTTGACCATAAAGCGGTCCAGGGAGGCTTCCGGCAGGGGATAGGTGCCGTGAAGGTCCACCGGATTCTGGGTGGCGATACAGAGAAAAGGAGCCTTAAGCTTACGGGTACGGCCCTCCACCGACACCTGCTGCTCGGCCAGAGCCTCCAAAAGTGCCGACTGGGTGCGGGGGGATGCGCGGTTGATCTCATCCGCAATCAGGATGTGGGTGAAGACCGGACCGGGGCGGAAGAGGAAGCGACCGGTTTGTGGCTTGAAGATACTTCCGCCGACAATATCTCCAGGAAGGAGGTCCGGCGTAAACTGGATCCGCTTGAACTCGCAGCCCATCGTCTGCGCCAGCGCACGCGCCAGGGTGGTTTTGCCGGTTCCGGGAATATCTTCCAGGAGCACATGCCCCCCTGCGGCACAGCAGGTCAGCACCAGCTCCAGCTGCGCCCGCTTGCCCCGGATGGCCAGCTCCATCGCATCCAGGAGGCGGCGGAGAAGATCGCGAGACGATGCAGCGCTAGTGGACATGGCGGTTGGGCATGAGGTTTTTTAGCCTGATCGCGGGGTGCGGGACAGGGGGCCAGAAAAATCCCCACCCGGCCCCTTGCGCTCCGGGCTCCACCGGTTAATAGGTTGACGCCTTGCTTGGAGGTGTGACCGAGTGGCTTAAGGTACACGCTTGCTAAGCGTGCGTTGGGGAAACTCAACCCCGGGTTCAAATCCCGGCACCTCCGCTCCTTCACAGCCAGTAATTTGCGCGCCCATAGCTCAATTGGATTAGAGCATCTGACTACGGATCAGAAGGTTGGGAGTTCGAGCCTCTCTGGGCGCACACCTCAAATGCCGCATGCGGGAAACCGGATGCGGCATTTGGCGTTTTGGGGTGCACCGAGAGTGGTCTGCTGGTGGGGAAGGGCCGGCGCGCGCGACGAAGGAAGGTCGTGTTAGGCTGCGCCAGAAGGATTCGTTCTTGCACCTCCAAAACTACCGCCGCCTCACCTGGACCGTCCTCGCCATCAACCTGGGCGTGATCCTGTGGGGCGCTTTTGTGAGGGCGACCGGATCCGGGGCGGGATGTGGGGATCACTGGCCACTGTGTAATGGCGTGGTGGTCCCACACGAGCCCAGTATCGAGACGATGATCGAGCTGACCCATCGGCTGACCTCGGGCGTCGCCTTGCTCAGCGTGATGGCCCTGGTTTTCTTTGGACGAAAGCTCTTTCCAGCGGGAAGCCCGGTGCGCTTTGGGGCATGGGGATCGCTGATCTTCATCGTGATCGAGGCTCTGTTGGGTGCCGGGCTGGTGCTCTTTGAATATGTAGCGGGGGATACAAGGCCGCTGCGGGGGGCGGTCGTGGGGCTGCACCTGGTCAACACGCTGCTCTTGTTGGGCTGGCTGGCGCTGACCGCTTTTTGGGCACATGGGGGGCGAAAACTTCGCCTGGAAGGAAGGAAGTTCTGGATCCTTCTGCCCACGATGTTGGCCTTTCTGGTGCTCGGGGCCAGCGGCGCCATTGCCGCACTGGGCGACACCCTCTTTCCGGTGGAAAGCCTGAAAGAAGGCTTTGTGATGGATTTTTCGGAAGGCGCGCACATTCTTCTGCGGCTGCGGGTGCTGCACCCGGTGTTCGCCATCGGCACGGCGCTCTTGGTCTACCTGTGCACGGCCGCTGTCGCCACCCAAAAAAGCAGCAAAAAGGTACAGAAGTGGGCGATGGCCCTGGCCGGGATCTTCACCCTGCAGCTGGGTCTCGGCTTCCTCAACCTTTTGTTACTTGCACCGGTATGGCTGCAATTGGTGCACCTTCTCGTCGCCGACCTCTCCTGGTTGAGCCTGATTTTTTTGGGAGCCGAGGCGCTGCAGGAGGAGGAATCCTGACGGTCTGGCATCCCTGCGGCGGGGCCTCGGTCACCTTCGGTCCCCCAAAACCCTTCGGCTGCCCTTTCGCTCCCCTACCCCTTCAGCTTCCGACCCTCGGCTATCATCGGAATTGCCTGTGCAACACGACGCTGCCGCGTCTCCTCCCGCTTAGCATCGGTAATCCAGGCTACATAGTCCAGCCTACTTGACGGAGAGAGCGTAGTCCAGCTTACCAAGTAGCCTCATCCATGGCCGCCTTCAGATCCTCGGGCAGCTCCACCTCCCGTGGCTCCAGATCCAGCTCCACCCGAACCGATACCATCTGCCCGGCCTCTTTGCCCAGGGCCGCGAGTACATCCTTCCGACAGAGCAACATCGCCGCGTCGCCGCCCATCATCGCCAAGCTGCCCCGGTACTCCACCCGACCATCCCAGAAGGTCCGCACCGGAATCAGATTTCCCCGCCCAAAAGTCTGCTTCAGATCCCAGGGGAAGTCTACAAAACAGGCCGCCCCCGAGGCGACGGCCTTATGAAGTGTGGCCTCGAATTCCAGGGGGCCCAGATCGGTATAGACTACCTCGCGACTTGCCATCCTTCCTCCTCAAAAAAGTCCGACCAGACCGCGGCCCGCCTCTTCCAGAAAGGACTGCTCGAAGCCCGCCAGAAAGGGAAAAGCACACACCGGTAGCTGTGGCAACAACTCCCGAAGATCCTCCAAATTTCCCTCTGCCGAAGCATCGGGATGCTCCTGAGTGACCAGCACCAGCGCAGCGAGCACCAGTCCCTGCCGACGGATCGCCTCCACCGTCAGAAGGCTGTGGTTCAGCACACCGAGTCGATTTGGTGCAACGACCACCACTGGAAAACCAAGGTCAGCCGCCAAATCTGAGACCCGGAAATTGCCTAATGGCACCTCCCAGCCCCCCACACCTTCCACAATACGCGGCCCCGCATGGTTGAGCACCCAGGCGCTCAACCCCGAACGATCCAGCGTGACCCCCTCCATCCGCGCCGCCCGGTGTGGAGAAAGTGGAGCTTTCAGGTGGTAATAGCCGCGCGGCTCGTGTCCCGCAGCAGCCGCCAAAAGCGCCTCATCCTCCCCCACCGCATCCACCCCCGAAGCCACCGGCTTCAGTGCCGAGGGAGCATGACCCAACGCGCGCCAGGCCGCCGCAAGAGAAGCAGCAACCACGGTTTTTCCCACTCCGGTATCCGTGCCGGTCACGAAGAGATCAGGGGGCATCTTTGGGCTTCCGGGGTGCCACAACGTCTAAAACTCCTTCGGCAACCTTGAAAATTCCGCTGCCGAGATCCTCCAGGCCGGTCACCAAGGGCGACCAGCCGTTTTTGCCCTCCAACGGGTCCTCCACATGGGTCTGCGCCACCCGCATCGCGTCCAAGGGCTCCAGCGGGTGCTCCTTCAGACCCTCTCCCGCCGCGTGGAGCAGCCGTCCCAGCACAACTCCGGCCTCGGAAACAGCCTTATCCGCCTCCACCCCCAGGGCCGGATCGGCGGGAAGCTCCTCCTTGCCCACCGCTTTGGGGCCCAAAAACCTGGCGGTAACCCCGGTAAAAGTACGACCAAGCGCTTCAAGTCCCTGCTCAAGCTCGGATGGTTTGTCCATCGGCTCTCCTTCGGGCCGCAGCCCTGTGCACAGGATATTCCTTTCCCGTCGAGGTGTACATGCTCTCTCTTCTGCTCTCCACCGCTATGGCCGGTCCAGGCTGGACGCTGGTGATGCCCTTTGGGGTTGGCCTCTACACGCATGGAAAGCCCGTTCGTGGCACCCTTTACGCAGGAACGCAGGCGGCGGGGGTGGCCTTGGCGGTCAGCGGCAGTCTCCTTGGGGATCAAGCAACCGTTGCTGGCGACGATCAGACAGCCTTGACCTGGCGTTTTGTTACGCTTGGTGGTGCATCTTTGGGCGTTGTCTCCTACTTTGTGTCGCTTCTGGACGGCTCGCGGGTGCACCAGCTCCAGCTGGGTAGCCTCCCTCCCCCTTCCGGCCGCCCCGAAGACTATGCCTTCCTCCTGACTACACCACCTTCTCCCTACTCCTTTCGCTGATCCGTTCTTATGGTTATGCATAACCTGTGGATAAGTCCTTGCGGGCCTATGGATAAGCTGGGGACATATATCTGGTAGTTGGGGACAACCTCAACCACAAGATGTAGTGGTTGGCGGTTGCCACCAGGAGAGCGGCCGTATAGAAGGCAATTCCCCGGGGGCACCTGACCATGCCCCCCTGTGGATTTGCCGGATATTTTGATTTTTTGGTGTTTATTCACCGAAGTGCCTCTGCTTTTCCCCGAAGAACCCGCCCCAAAGCCCTCCTGGAGCCCCTCCGCATGCGCGTCCCTCGTCGCTTCACCACCGCTGGTGCTTCTCCCTATGCTGCCTTTGAATGGGCTTCCCGACGCTCGGAGATTCGGAACCCCGATGGTTCCCTGGTTTTTGAAGCTGACGATGTGCAGGTGCCCTCCACCTGGTCCCAGGTGGCGGTAGACATCCTCGCCCAGAAGTATTTTCGGAAGGCGGCCGTGCCGACCGCTACCGAGGGCGTGAAGGAGGAGGGCGTGCCGGAGTGGCTGTGGGCGCGCCGCCCCGCGGAAGGCGCCAAGCGTGGTCCCGAGCGGGATGCCCGCCAGGTCTTTGACCGCTTGGCTGGCTGCTGGACCTATTGGGGTTGGAAGCAGGGTCTTTTTACGGAGGAGGACGACGCCAAAGCCTTCTACGACGAGCACCGCTACATGCTCGCGGCGCAGCTCTGCGCGCCCAATTCTCCGCAATGGTTCAATACCGGGCTCCACTATTCCTACGGCATCGACGGGCCGGCCCAGGGCCACTACTACGTGGACGAGAAGACCAACGAGGTGGTCGCGTCGGGATCTTCCTATGCACGTCCGCAGCCTCATGCCTGCTTTATCCAGGGTGTAAGCGACGACCTGGTGAATGACGGCGGCATCATGGACCTGTGGGTCCGCGAAGCCCGCCTCTTCAAGTATGGCTCCGGCACCGGCACCAATTTCAGTCGGATCCGGGGGGAGAACGAGCCTCTTTCCGGAGGAGGCCGCAGCTCTGGCCTGATGAGCTTTTTGCGCATCGGCGACCGTGCCGCTGGCGCCATCAAGAGCGGCGGCACCACCCGTCGCGCTGCAAAGATGGTCTGCCTGGACATGGACCATCCGGATGTGCTCAAATTTGTGGAGTGGAAGGCGACGGAGGAGCAGAAGGTGGCCTCGCTGGTCACCGGCTCTCGCGCCATCCAGAAGGCGTTGAACGCTATTTTTCTGGCCTGCGCCGCCACCCCCGAGCTGGATGGCTCCCGACGTTTTGAGCCCCGCCACAATGCGCGGCTTCGGGTTGCTATTCGGAATGCCCGGAATGCGGGTGTCTCCGATAACTACACCCTCCGCACCTTGCAGTTGGCCAAACAGGGCTTTACCGCCGTCGAATTCCCCACCTACGACACCGACTGGGATGGCGAAGCCTACGGCACGGTGGCCGGTCAGAATTCCAACAACTCCGTCCGCATCCCCAATACCTTCATGGATGCGATGCTGCGCGACGAAGAGTGGCAGTTGAAGCGGCGCTATGACGGGAAGATTTCTCGGACTCTGCCCGCCCGGCGCCTTTGGGATGCGGTGTCCCTGGCCGCCTGGGCCTGTGCCGATCCGGGCGTACAGTACGATACCACCATCAACGACTGGCACACCTGCCCCGAAGATGGACGTATCAACGCGAGCAATCCCTGCTCCGAGTATATGTTTCTGGACGACACGGCCTGTAACCTCGCCTCGTTGAACCTGATGCGGCTCTACGATGTGACCACCGGCCGCTTCGACATCGACGCCTACCGGCACGCCATCCACCTGTGGACGACCGTGCTGGAGATTTCGGTGGGCATGGCGCAGTATCCCAGCAAGGAAATTGCGCGTCTTTCCTATGATTTCCGCACTCTGGGGCTGGGCTATGCCAACCTGGGCGCACTGCTCATGGTCATGGGCATTCCCTACGACTCCGCCGAGTCCCGCTCCATCTGCGGCGCGCTCACCGCGATCCTGACCGGCGAGTCCTACGCCGCCTCCGCGCTGATTGCCGCCGAGAAAGGACCTTTTCCCAGCTACGCCAAAAACCGCAATGCCATGCTGCGGGTGATCCGCAACCATCGCCGTGCCGCCTACAACGCGGGTTCTTACGAATACGAGAACCTCTCGGTGCGGCCGGTGGGTCTGGCACCGGAGAAGGCGCCCCCTGCCATGTTGTGGGCCGCCCGCAAGGCATGGGATGCCGCGTTGGAGCTGGGTGAAAAGCACGGCTACCGCAATGCACAGGTGACGGTCATCGCACCCACCGGCACCATCGGTCTGGTGATGGACTGCGACACCACCGGCATTGAGCCCGATTTTGCGCTGGTGAAGTTCAAGAAGCTCGCGGGCGGCGGCTACTTCAAGATCGTGAATGAGTCGGTGGTTCCTGCTCTTCGGAAGATGGGCTACGGCGAAACCCGGATCCAGGAGATCGTGGACTACGCGCGCGGTCGGGCCACGTTGAAGGGTGCGCCTTTTGTGAACCACGAAAGCCTGAAAGCCAAGGGTTTCGACGACGCCACCATCGGCAAGATGGAGAAGCAGCTTGGCGGTGCCTTCGACATCAAGTTTGTCTTCAACCGCTATTCCCTGGGTGACAGTTTCTGCAAGGACATCCTGGGGCTGAGTGCCGAACAACTGAGTGAGCCCTCATTCAATCTGCTCAAGGCGATCGGCTTTGATACGCCTGAAATTGAAGCCGCCAATGCCTATGCCTGTGGGACCATGACCCTGGAAGGGGCGCCGGGCCTCAGCGCCGAACACATCCCCGTTTTTGACTGCGCCAACCGCTGCGGTCGCATCGGGCAGCGCTACATCTCTGCCGAAGCCCACATCCGGATGATGGCCTCCTGCCAGCCCTTCATCTCCGGGGCCATTTCGAAGACCATCAACATGCCCAACGAGGCGACGGTAGAGGACATCAAAGCCGCCTACCTCCTGGCTTGGCGCCTGGGTCTCAAAGCCATCGCGCTGTACCGGGACGGCTCCAAGCTCTCCCAGCCGCTGTCCACCGGCGCCGCCGAGGACGTCTTCTCTGCGGTAGAGGAGGATGAACCCGGTGTCTTCGAGCGTCCCGATGGCGAACGTGCGGTCTACGTCGCCGAAAAGGTGCTGGTCCGCTACCTCGCCCGTCGTCGGCGCCTCCCGGATCGTCGCCGTGGCTACACCCAGAAAGCCGTCATCGGCGGCCACAAAGTATTTCTCCGTACCGGCGAGTATGACGACGGCACCCTGGGCGAGATTTTTATTGACATGCATAAAGAAGGGGCGGCCTATCGCAGCCTGATGAACTGCTTTGCCATCGCCATCTCCATCGGGCTGCAGCACGGGGTTCCTCTCGAAAAGTTCGTGGAGCAATTTTTGTTCACGCGCTTCGAGCCGAACGGGATTGTGCAGGGACACGACCGCATCAAGATGGCCACTTCCATCATCGACTATATGTTCCGGGAGCTGGCCGTGAACTACCTGGGTCGGCACGAGCTGGCCCATGTGGCGCAAGAGGCTACGCGGCATGACGCGCTACACAATGCGGGCGACGAGCCAAGCTGGGAGGAAGAAGAAGAGTACTTCACCGATCCTACCAGCCTGGGTACCGATGTGGGCCCCCTGGCCGGTCTGGCAGCCTATGGCGCCAAGCCGCCTGCTGTACCCCCCATTGTGGCCACCCTGCCCGCCGTAGCCGCACCGGCACCCTTGCCAGCCGCCGTCGTTGCGCCCAACGGCGCCTACACCAACGGCAACAGCCGCAACGGCCTTCATGTGGGCGACTCCCAGCCCTCTCATGTTCGGATGATCTCGGGTAAAGCTCAGCTTATCCGGGATGCCAAGGCCATGGGCTATGAAGGGGAGGCATGCCCAGACTGTGGCGCGATGACCATGGTCCGCAATGGCACCTGTCTGAAGTGTGTGACCTGTGGGGCGACGAGCGGGTGTAGTTGAGGGTTGCTCAGGCCGGGCGCGCTTGTCTTCGTGGTCCGCCCGTTGTGGGCACGTAGGAAAGGGCGTGTTGGGCAAGAAAGTGCTTGCCGATAAGGCGCTGGCGGATTATCCAATAAGTACGGTGTAACATCCGACCCCCTATCAGGGCCAACGGCGGTATTTTGGGGAGGAGACTCTCTGGAAAAATGCCCGCGGCCCATTTATTTTAATGTGGCTTCCTAATACAATCTCCAATACCGGCTCTGGGTTCATACTTCAGGGATGGGACGAGTTGTTCTCCTCTGAAACGCCCGAGGTGTTTCGGTGTCGCTATGCGCATACCGGCCTTCTGGTCGCGGAACTTCGTCAAGTTTCCGAACTCGCTGTGCGCGACGAGAAGTGGACGAAACATAGGGCGATGGTACAAGCCGAACTGCGTGCTGTGGCCAGCGAAGATTGTTTGGTTAGGGAGAACTCGCTGACCGCTGCGTCGATCGAGCTTCTTTCTGACGAAAAGTCAGCGCGGAAGGCGCTTCACTACTGCGATGTGTTGGCTGATCCACTCAGACATCTCCCAGGGGATGCCATCGCACGCCTGCGTGCCCTGGACCCAATGCGGGAAAAAGCCCGTACGCTCGAATTGCTTGGTTTCGTTGCGACCGACAGCGTTGCCCGCGGCATCCCCGTGGCGCATTTGGCCAGCCTTCCCCTTGAAGCCCTCGCATCAGAACCGACCAGTAACGTGCTGGACGCGCTTGAGGGTCTCGGTCGCCCAGAAGTTGCGGAGTATGAGTGTATTCTGTTCGTCCAGGGGGACCTGAACGAACTTCGGGCCATACTTGTTGGCAGCGGCGCAGGCCGGGCACTGAAGGCACGGATACCGACATCGGCCGAGGCAAAAGAGCACGGCATCGACCTTGATGCCTGTCATCCGGTTTCTCTTACTTTGTCAGCGGACGGACCATTTCAGGCGGCCCGCAGTGCTCATTTCCAGCTCAGGAGGGTGTTTGACCTCTTCGAGTTCTATCGCATGCATCCCGTACTCAAACTGCCTCCTTCTGTTTATGTGCGACGTAATGATGCCGCTGTATGGGTCTCGGTGAGCATCTCAACATCAGAACCGATTCGACAGCGAAAGAACGCACGGGCATTGACCCAGAGGTTCCTCGGAGCGGTCAAGATGGCGGAGCTCGATGGTCGTATCTCGAATGCACTGGATCAGTTCGCAGTGGCTCAGAAGGCTGAGGATCTTCGCGTTCGCCTCATAGGGGTCTGGTCGGCTCTCGAATCGCTCACGGGTGGCCTCGACGAGGGCACGGTCCTGGATCGTGTTTCTTCCACGGTGGTCCCAGCGGTGGTCTGGCGCAGAACCGAACGGATCGCACGCTACTTGGCAATATGTGTACACCGTGCTGGCGGGTACACAGCCATGACACAGGAGGAGCGCCAATTGTTCCCGGACTCCACTCCTGAAGGGGTCTCATGCCCGGAGGTTCTTCTCGCACTTTGTGCACCCAAAGACCACGCTACAATCTGTGCTCTTTTGCGAGCCACGGCCGGTCAGCCATTGCTTTGCCAAAGGCTTTTCCGAACATGGGAAACACTCCATGATCACAAGGCGTTCAGTAAGCGACTGGTGCGCTCCCGAGAACATACCGAGTGGCATATCGCACGAATTTACCGTGCGAGAAATTTGATTGTTCACCATGGTGATGGCTACCGTAGTCTGGAGGTTCTCGTTAGGCATCTGGAGGAGTACTTCGCTATCGCTCTTTCGCGCGTGCTCCATGAGTACATCGTAACTCCAGGTACTTCGCTTGATCGGGTATTCGCAAAAATCGCTATGGATACGACCATCGTTCTACGACAGCTCGAGAGAAACCCGACCGCTTTGTCTGTGGCTTCCTTTGTGAGGCCAGTGGACCCTCCCGGGGATGTGCGGCTTTACGAACGGCGATTCACTGCGAGGTGTGTAGCTGAAACCCCTCATCAAAATCCTGTCAACCCCCCTACACCCACGCGGAATGTGGTACCAATTTCATGGAGATTGGATGCCGAAAGTCCTGCTGCCGTGGTTTTTATTGGGAATCGGTCTCTTTTTTATAGGGATGATCACGGATAACACCGACCTGAAGCTGATGGCAAAGGCCATCCCGGTGGTGGTTCTTGCGCTCTCGGTTTGGGGGCGGGGGCAGATGGGGCGTACAGTGGGGATAGGGCTGGCCTTTGGGGCGGTGGGAGATGTGGTCCTGCAGCTTGGGCACTTTCTGCCCGGTCTGCTCGCCTTTTTGATCGGACATCTTTTTTATGTTTTCGCTTTCTGGCGTGAACAACGGGAGTTTTCCCCCATCGCGGCGCTGCCGCCGCTGATCTATGTGGCCGCCCTGTTGAGCCTCTGCTTGCCCGGTGCGGGCGAATTTGCCGCCCCTATCGCCGTCTATGGGCTGGTGATCGGAGTTATGGCATGGCGGGCGACTGCCTGGGGAAACAGCCTTGCCATGATCGGTGCCTATGTCTTCGCTTTTTCCGACTCCGTGATTGCCATTAACAAGTTCCTTCTCCCCTTATCCTATGCGTCACCCCTGATTATGGTGACCTACTGGACGGGGCAATTTTTGATCGCAGCTTCGGTGCCCACCCGAACGGAGTAATTCATGTTGTTGCTCGCTTTTCTGCTTGCCTGCGGGGAGTCTGGCCCCTGCAAAAGTGCCCAGATCGACAAGGTGGTCACTGCGATCGAGGTGACCTCCAAACCCCAGCGGGTGGCCCTGGTCGCTCAAGGGCTGGTGGAGTCCTGTACCTTGGAGCCAGCCCTGAAAAAAAGTCTCCTGGATATCCCTCGCCTGCCACCCGAAATGCGGACAGTGGTTGCGATGAAAACCGTCACCGAAAATCCTGAGGCCTGGGAAAAGGCCTGCCCCGGCGGCACCGCGATGCTGGCCGGGGCAGCCACCCTCGGGCCTTCCGGCCGGGCGAAAAAAGTGGTGGAGACCTGTGAGGTGGATTTTATCGAGGAGAACGAGATGGGTCAGGCGCAGGATACTCTTTTATTGGCGATCCTCCTGCGTTCTGAGTTGAAGGGGATCTCGACCGGAAAGCGGTCGATGCTCCTGCGCACTCTCTCCGGTCTCTGAAAAATTGTAGCCTACGCTACGCCTTCCAGGACCGCAGCCGCTCCCAGGCCACCCGCCGCGCAGATGCCCAGCACCCCGCGGCCGCCCCCCTTCAGCTCGCTGGCCAGGTTCAGCACCATGCGGGCGCCGGTCGCGCCAAAGGGATGCCCAATCGCGACGGCGCCCCCGTTCACATTCAGCCGTTCATCGGCGATCTCGCCGACCGCTCGCTCCAGCCCCAGCCGTTCCCGTGCAAAAGCGTCGCTGGCAAGGGCCTTTCGGATACACAGCACCACGGCGGAGAAGGCTTCGTGGATTTCCACCCGATCCAGCTCTCCGAGGCTGAGCCCGGCACGCTGCAGGGCCTTCGGCATCGCAAGTGCGGGTCCGATCAGAAGCTGGTCGGCGGGATCCACACCTACATAAGCCCAGCTTCGGAAAAAGGCGAGGGGCTGGAGGCCGAGGCGCTTTGCCGCCTCTTCTGAGGCGATGATCACCGCCGCGGCGCCGTCGGTGAGCGGCGAGCTGCTTCCGGCGGTGATGGTGCCGTCCTTTGCGAAAACCGGCCGGAGCTTCGCCATCTTTTCCACATCTGTATCCCCGCGTACATTCCCGTCGCGCTCGATGCGGCGGCCGTCGGGAAGGGAGATTCCAACCACCTCTTTGGCCAGCTTGCCGCTGTCCCAGGCCCTTGCCGCGCGAAGGTGGCTCTCCACCGCAAAGCTATCCTGCGCCGCCCGGCTGATGCCGTGGCGCTGGGCCATGTCTTCGGCCGCTTCGCCCATCAATTTTCCGGTGGAGCGTTCTGAAACCCGAGGTTGCCTGGGGATCAGATCTTTCCCAATGGACAGCCGCGCTGCGAGGCCCAGATAGTCCCCAAAACCAGCCTTCTTCCCCATCACTACCGGGCCCACTTTCCGGATCAGCGTCTCCGGCATCGTAAGGGCGGCATTGCTGGTGGAGTCGGAGCCCCCCGCCAGGACCACCTCGGCCTCCCCCCGCTCCACCATCGCAACGGCGTCGGTGATCGCCTGGAGTCCGCTGGCACAGGCGCGGGTGACCGTGTGCGCCGGAATCCGAGGAGGAAGGCGCAATTCCAGCGCCAGCTCTCGGCCGACGTTGGGCGCGGTCGGCGGCAGGATCACCCCACCCCAGATAATTGCGTCCAGGTCTTCGCCACGCAGTCCCACCCGCTCCAAGGCGCCGCGTGCCGCTGCCGCGCCCAGCGCGATGGTGTCCAGCTCGGTATAGTCACTGAAGGCGCGCAGAAAAGGAATTCGGCCGCCACCGCAGATCATTGCTCTTGACACGTCAAGCTCCTAAAAGATTGCCGCCACAGACCCGCAGGACACGGCCGCTCAGGGCGCGCCCGCTGGGGCTGGCGAGGAAGGTGAGCACCTCGGCGATGTCCTCGGGCTGGCCCCCCTGCGACAGGTTGCACAGGCGCCGGGCCACCTCTCGGGTGGCAAAGGGGATCGCCTCGGTCATTTTTGTTTCGATGAAGCCGGGCGCCACCGCACTCACGGCGATGCCACGCGCTGCCCAGGGGGCCGCCAGCGCCTCCACCAGACCGATGATTCCCGCCTTGGTCGCCGCATAGTTGGTCTGCCCCACATTCCCGCCGATACCGCCAATGGAGGAGAGGCAGACCATCGCCCCGCCCTTGCGCAGCTCCACCTTCTCGGCCAGCTCCAGCACCGCGCTCAGGTTGACCGAAAGCACCAGATCCCACTGAGCAGGCTCCATCCTCCCCAGGGTCTTGTCGCGGGTGACCCCGGCATTCTGCACCAGAATGTCCAGTGGCCCGAGGTCGAGAATGACCTTTCTTCCTTCCGCAGTCGCCAGATCGCCCAGGACCGGCACGCCGTTCAGCTCTGCGGCCAGTGCCTCCACGGCTTCCTTTGCCGAAGGATGGTCGTGGACATACACTTTGGCCCCCTCCCGGGCCAGGGCACGGGCCGTGGCGGCGCCGATGCCGCGTGCCGCACCGGTCACCAACGCAAGCCGACCATCCAGGGGCCGCGTCGGTACAAACTGGGATGGAAGATGGCCTGAAATTTTCCAGGGCTGTCCACTCACATAGGCCGAGCGCGGGCTCATCAAAAAGGCCAGCACTGGCAGCAATTGATCCTCGGCACCCGGTGGCACCTCGATGCGGTTGGCGGTGGCCCCGCTGCGCCCCAGCTCCCGGGCCAGACTGCGCATGATGCCGTCTACCGCCCATTGTACCGCTTGAGAGCTGGCATTTCCCTCGGGAGGACGATTCAGAAGGATTACACGCCCACAGCGGGCCAGCCTTCCCAGTCGCGGCGCCAGAGCCTCGTACACAAATCGAAGCTCCTCCACCGTTCGGATGCCAGTGACATCAAGTACGATGCCATAGGGGGCCGCCGTGGGTTCGGGCAGACTGGGACGGGCCCAGGCCTCCCCCGCCGCCTGGAAGGGAGCCGCGTCGCCAACCACACCGACGTTGGCGCCCAGCCGCGCCAGACCGGAGGCCAGAACCGACCCCAATGCCGCAGCGGGGGCCAGCAGCACATCCACGGAGCGCCCCGCAAGACTCTGCTCTTTCCAAGGGCCGTTGTCCCGCTCCAGGCCGGGGGGTAGCGAGACGCCAATCATCTTTGCAACCCGACGTGCGGGCGAAGAACCGGCGAGAGAGAGGAGGCGGTCAGCCATTTTTCGACTCCAGACGGGCAAGAAGGCGAGTTCCGATGCGATAAATTTCTTGGAGGGTGGCAGCGGAGCGCGGCTCAGCCTTCTCCAGCCAGCGATCCAACAGCTCGGCGCGCTTGGGATCCTTTTGGCTTTGCTCCAGGAGAATCTCCCCAATTTGTGCGTCCGATAGAAGGCTGATCAGCCGCTCGGCGTGCAACATGGCCAGGGCAAAATCCCGCTTGGGATCCCAATTCTGAAGCAGCCCCTTCCAGGCGCCCGGCCGGCTCAGCGGCAGCTCGGAGAATTTGCTTCCGGCGAGCTTGCGGATCAGGAAGTAGATCGCGGACAACACGTTGTGGCGCAGCCCCATCACCCGCGCCTCCGGCCCGCTCCCCAGGCTCCCGGTGCGGGTGGAGAGGAGCTGTGCGAAGAAGGGGCCGGGCGCCTTGATCACGGCCAACAGGTTGTCCTTCATCGCCATCAAGGCCTGGATCTGGCTGGTGCCCTCATAGATGGGGAAGACCATGGCGTCTCTTAACAGTTTTTCGACGCCCGTTTCGCGGATATAGCCACTTCCTCCGTGCACCTGGATACTTTTCCGGGCAATGTCCACACAGCGCTCAGACGCAAACCACTTGAGCACGGGTGTAAGCTCCCGCGAACGTTTCCGGCAGCGGGCCTGCTGCCGTAACAGGCCCTCCCGGCGAGTGGCGTCCATGGGCAAAAAGCGAAGGGCCAGCTCGATCTTCTGAGCCATCTCCTCGTTCCAGGCAGCCTCGATACCCATGGCGCGAATGGCCTGGATGTCCGTCTGCATATCTTCGAGGATCTCGGCGATCATCTCGTGCCGGTCGATGGTCTTGCCCATACTCGGCCGCTGTGCGGCATAGTTCTTTGCCGCCCGCCAGGCCGCTTCGGCAACCCCCAGGCTCTCAAAAGCGACCCCGATCCGGGCATTGTTCATGAGCACCAACATCTGCGAAAAGCCCTTGCCGCGCTCCCCTACCAGCAAGGCCGGGCTCTCTTCAAAGCTGATGGTCACCGTGGCCGATGCCGCGTGTCCCAGCTTCTGTTCCACGCCTGCAAAGCGCGCTTTCCAGATTTTTTCGCCGTTGGGACCCCAGTCCCAGGCGGGCACCAGAAAAAGAGACAGCCCCTTCAGCCCGCCGAAGGCGTCCTCCCCCTTGGCGTCCTCCGTCCGGGCAATCACAAAATGCCACCTTCCATGCCCGGAAGTGATAAAAATCTTCTGACCGCTGACCACCCAGGATCCGTCCGGGCGCTGCACTCCGCGCGTCGTGAGTGCGGCCATGTCGCTGCCCGCCCCCGGCTCGGTGATGTCCATACTTCCCCAGGCCTTCCCGGCGACGATCTCCTCCACCATCTCCTGGAAGCGTGTCTTCAGGATTCGTGGCGGATTTTCGGAGAAGCTGGTGCTCCCTTCGAGCACCGAATAGAGCAGCCCCGCCATCGCAATGCCACCATGGAAGCCCACATGCGCACACAGGCTGGTGTCGGCCCGGGCGATCAGCTCCTGCGTCAACTGAAAAAGGATCAGCGGCATGTTGGTACCGCCCAGCTCGCGTGGCACACAGAGGCCAAAAAGGCCCATCTGACCAAGGCCTTCGGTGAGCTCGCGCACCACCTCCGCCTCCTCCACCTCCTCTCCCCGCAGATGGGGATGCCCGGCGTCCAGCTCGGCCCACCGCGGCGCCACCGTCTCAGCCACAAAGGCACCGACGGCATCCAGAATATCCCGGTAATTTCCTACCGCTTCCTCGACCGAAGCCGGCGCATCCGGCGCCTGCATGTCGTACTCGGTCAGCCGAACGATGGGATCCCAGTCGATACCTTTTTCCAGGTACCACTTGATATCTTCGTTGTCGTCAAAGAAATTTTTCATAGCCCCTCCCCCAACAATGCGCTGCGTGCAATACGGCCCAGCTCCACTTCTTGGGCCTCCAAGCTCGGCTCTCCGGGAACCAGTGCCGAGGCCGCCTCGCCAACCGCCACCATCCCCACGGTGTTGGCCACCACCAGCACCACAAAAGACTCTGGATCTACAACGGCTTTCAGCCAGCCTCCCTGCTGCCCCATCCGGATGGCGTCCACCAGAAGGCCGGTCCAGGGCTGAAGGTGTACCCGCAGCCGCTCCCGAAGGCGCTCCGGGCGGTCCAGGGCCTCGCGCAGTACCAGGCGGGCCAGCGCGGGCTGTGTGCTGAAAAAGCCGGTCAGCGCGCCCAAAAGGGCATCGAGGCGTGGCCCCTGACGGGCAGCAGCCAACATCCGCGGCAGCTCTTCGCTCCAGTGCTGTAGGACCCGCTCCAACACCGCGTCCCGCAGGCCTTCTTTGCTGTGAAAATGATAAATCAAGGTGGGGCGGGTGATCCCGGCGGCCTCGGCCACTTCCTGGATCGAGGTGCCGTGGTAGCCACGGGCGGCAAAAGCCTCGCTGGCCGCCCGTAGGATTTTTTCGGGGACGGCATCTTCAGAGGAGGGAGCTTGGTTTTCCGTCTGGTTCACGTTTCTCTACCACTTGGTAGAGAGCTGTCTATCGTATGGTAAAGGCCCTGACAAGGGCCGTGGAGACGGCTTCATGCGCTCTTCACAAAAGCTGCGGGCTGCAACCCCCGCTCCCCTGCACGACGCCGGGTTACAGGGACAGGCATGTCTGCTGTGCACGATGCCCTGCCCCTTGGTGCCCACCGGCTGAGCCTCCAGCAGGTGGCCGATGTGGCGCGAGGTCCGCTTCTTCCGACACTTTCCGAGGAAGGGACGCTCAAGATGGAGCGATCCTGCGGCTGGGTGCGCAAGGTGCTGCACGAACGTCGTCCCATCTACGGCGTCAGCACCGGTTTTGGCAGCCTTGCCTCTACCTTTATCGAGCCGGAGCAGAGTGCTGCCCTCTCCCGCAACCTGATCCGCTCCCACGCGGCGGGTGTCGGCAAGCCCTGTCCCACGGATGTGGTGCGGGCAACCATGCTTTTACGCGCCAATGCCCTTGCACAGGGGGCCAGTGGCTGTCGCCCTGCCCTGGTAGAAACGCTGCTGGCCATGCTGGAACGTGGCGTACATCCTATTATTCCGCAGCAGGGGAGCTGTGGAAGCTCTGGCGACCTCGCGCCGCTCTCCCACCTGGGGCTGGTGCTTTTTGGGGAGGGGGGAGAGGCGGAGTACCAGGGCCGCATCTACAGTGGCCCCGCCGCCATGGCTCACGCAAAAATTCCGACGCTGGAAACCCAGGCCAAAGATGGTCTGGCCATGAGCAACGGCGCCCAGCTCACCACCGCAATCAGCGTCCTTTCCTGGATTGACGCGTCAAGGCTTTTACATACCGCCGAGCTGGCCGCCGCAATGAGTATCGAGGCTTTGCGGGGGGTCACCCGGGCTTTTCATCCCTCCGTCCATGCGCTCCGCCCCTATCCGGGGGCCTTGGCCTGTGCGGCCCGGCTGCGGTCGCTCTTGGCGGGAAGCAGCCTCGTGGACTCCACCCCCAAGGTGCAGGACGCCTATTCTCTCCGTTGTACGCCGGTTGTGCTGGGATCAGTGCGCGACTTTCTCGACTTCACCGGAAGGCAGCTTGCTGTAGAGGTGAACGCCGTCACCGATAATCCGGTTTTTGTGGAGGAGGGCGACGATCTGGGCGCCTTCTCCGCCGGGCTGTTTCATGGGGAGCCGGTGGGTATGGCCGCCGATGCCCTGAAGCTGGCGGTGGCCGAGCTTGGATCTCTGTCCGAGCGTCGCCTCTACCGGTTGACCACGGGCTCTCTTTCCCAGCGTCTACCGCCCGCTTTGGTGGGTCAGGATCGCCCTGACATGGGCATGATTGTACCCCAGACCGCCGCTGCGGCGCTGGTCTCTGAAAATAAAGCTCTTTGTTGGCCCGCTTCTGCGGACTCGATCCCCACCTGCGAGGACCAGGAGGACCACGTGGCCATGAGCACCACCGCCGCCTGGCGCCTGCGCGAGGTGGTGCAGAACAGCCGCCGGGTGGTGGCGGTGGAGCTGCTTTGTGCCGCCCGCGCCCTGCATTTTCGGCAGCAGGAGGATCCCAGCGTGCGCTTGGGAGAAGGGGCCGCCTGGGCGATGGAGCGATTGGCAAAAGTCCCCGAAGAAGGTGTGGCTTCCGACCAGATCGAAGCCATCGCAAGGCTCATCGAAGAAGGTTTGGAGGGGCCATGCACCTGACCGGACGGGATCTCAGCACGGCCGATGTGGTGGCGGTGGCCCTTGGTGCACCGGTGGAGCTGGCCGAAGAGGCCCGTTCCGTTATGTTGGCCTCTGTGGCGGCTTTTGCGGATGCACCCAATGTGCTGGACCAGAAGCGCAGCTACCTTTTGGGCGACGTTCGGCCGGGTGCCGAGGGCCTATCCCGCAGCTTTATCCTCGGACATTGTGCGGGGGTGGGTGAGCCGCTGCCGGTGCCCTATGTGCGGGCGATGATACTCTGCCGGGCCAACGTGCTGGCGCATGGCGCCTCGGGGGTGCGACCGGAGCTGGTGGATGCACTTTGCAGGCTCCTGAATGAAGGGATAACGCCGGTCGTTCCTTCGCAGGGTTCGGTGGGAGCCGCAGGGGATCTGGCGCCGCTGGCCCATGTGGCCCGGGTACTCTGCGGGCTGGGTGGTGCAGTGATCATCAACGGAGAGCGGCATTCCTCCTCCCCTTTACCCGCCTTCGATCCCACGCCCAAAGAAGCCCTTTCGTTGATCAATGGGGCGACGCTGACGGTAGCCCTGGCGGCGGTGGCTTTGGAGCAGGCAGAAACCCTGTTGCATGTGCTGGAAGGCGCCTGTGCGATGAGCCTGGAGGCGCTGCGGGCCGACCTGCGCTGTCTGTCCGCGGCTGCGCAGCAGCACCGGGGCCAGCCGGGGGCCATCGCCACCGCGGAACGTTTGCGGGGCCTTTTGGAGGGGAGCGAGCTGTGGGAAGGACACCGTCCTCCCGATGCTTTTTCGCTGCGGGCGGCACCGGCGGTGATCGGCGCCGCCTGGGATGCCTGGGCACATTGTAAGGAGGTCGTCGCCCGCGAGCTGAACGGTGCTTGCGACAACCCGCTGTGGTTCTCCGAAGAAGAAGGCATTGTAGAGGCTGGTAATTTCCATGGTGCTCCGGTGGCCTTGGCCATGGATTACCTGCGTATCGCCATGACCCAGGCGGCCACCCAGTCGGAGCGCCGCGCCTTCCGCCTCACCCATGGCTCCATCAACCGGGAGCTGCCCAGCTTTCTGGTGGAGGGCACCGGCCTGAACTCCGGTTTTATGTTGGCACAATATACGGCGGCTTCGTTGGCCAGCGAGTGTAAGGGCCTGTGCCATCCGGCCGTGGTGGACACCATCCCCACGATGCAGCACCAGGAAGATCACGTCAGTATGGGGCCCATTGCAGGGCGGCTGTGCCTGCGGGTCCTGGAGTGTATCGCCGACATCGTGGGCATCGAGGCACTTCTTGCGGCACAGGCTCTGGATTTCAGGCGGGAAGGCTGGCATTTTCAGAACCGGCAACGGCTCTTGGGGCACCCGGCTCGGCTGGGCAACGGCACCGAGCAGCTTCGCGCCACGGTGCGCGCGGCCACGCCCTTCTGGCACGACGACCAGATCCTGCACCCCGCGCTACGCGCCGTGGGCGGGCTGGTGCGCCAAGGGCAGCTGGGCGGCAAAAGTGGCTGGTTGGGGCCCGCCTAGGGCTGGCGGCCCGCAGCGCGGTGTGTAGATTCGCTAATCTTCGGAGAGGGCATGGAAGAACTGCTGACGAGCCCCACCCTGTGGCTGAGCCTCCTGGTGTTCGGGCTGCTCACGGGGATTTTCCTGGTTCTTCGCCGTCCTTCCATGCCTGCTTTGGGTGGCGAGGCACCTCCGGCTCCCACCGACATCCTTTTTGCGGCGTTGGGCCGCACCCGCGAGGCACTGGCGGGCGCCTTTTCGGGCGTATTTGCGCGGGAGAAGGTGGATGAGTCTGCCTTTGACGCCTTAGAGGAAGCACTCCTGCGTGCCGACGTAGGCCCGAAGACCACCCTGAAGCTGCTGGAGGAGCTGCGGAAAGAGGTTCCGAAGGACGCGCCCATCGCCACCCTGGAGACCGGCCTCAAAAAAAAGGTGGAACAACGTCTTTTGGCGCGGCCGGGCAGCATCGCCACCGTGGCCTCGGGGCCGCTGGTGATCCTGGTGGTGGGGGTGAACGGCTCGGGAAAGACCACCACGATCGGGAAGCTGGCCGCCCGCTACAAAGCCCAGGGAAAATCTGTACTTCTTGGCGCGGGGGACACCTACCGGGCAGGGGCCATCGACCAGCTCAAAGTCTGGGGTGAGCGGGCCGGTGTGGACGTAATTGCCGCCCCGGAAGGGGCAGATCCGGCAGCGGTGCTGCACGACACCGTGAGTGCGGGAGTGGCGCGCAACATCGACGTGATCATCTGCGATACCGCCGGGCGCCTTCAGGCCCACAAGGCGCTGATGGACGAATTGGGCAAGATCAAGCGGGTGATCAGCAAGCTGCTTCCCGGTGCGCCCCATGAGGTTCTGCTGGTGCTGGATGGCACCATGGGCCAGAATGCCATGAGCCAGGCGCGGATTTTCCAGGAAGTTGCTTCGGTAACCGGGGTGGTGCTCACCAAGCTGGATGGCACCGCCAAGGGTGGCATGGTGGTGGGCATCTCGGAAGAGCTGGGGCTGCCGGTGAAGCTGGTGGGCGTAGGCGAAAAAGTTGAGGATCTCCGAGATTTTGAGCCCCGCTCCTTTGTAAAAGGACTCTTCGGCTGATCGTACTCGGTGCCGCGTTCCGGTTTTGCCGCCTTATTCTTTGATCTTCCGCAGCAGGGACTCGCCGGAGGTCGCGCCGGAGTAGGGGGAGCGGATGCTGCCGTCTTCTTGCAGGATGTACTCGTTTTCGAGCGTCCAATTCGTAGAAGGCATGGTGGTTTGGACGTGGATAGTGCCGTCGTAGCGCAGGTTTTCGAGGTGGAAGGACTCCCCGCCATCTGAGTTCCAGGCCTGCATCAAGAGCGTGTCGCCGTTGACCAGGAAGCGGTAGACGGCGGTGGAGTCATCCCCCTGCCAGAGGCCGGTATAGTTAGGATTAACGCCAACTGCGCGGATCTCTACTGTCTCCACCGCGCCGTAGCCGCCGATCACCCCCAGCCGTCCACCCTCCGGCTCGGTGTGTTTGGGGGCGCAGGCCAGCAGAAAGGCCGTCAGCAAAATGGACATCGAAGGCTCCGTTGTGGGCCTCTTAGCGTGTCGGAGGGGACTTCGGCAAGACCGTGAGACGGGGCGGCGGTGGGTTATCCGGAGGGGATGCGATGGACCGCGCTGGGTCATGCGATGGGCTGGGTGGAGGCCGAGGGCTATAACATCCTCTTTGATCCCCAGTTAAGTGGCAGCCACCACCAGGGGCTCTTCCGGGTTTTTCCCGCGCGCCGGTTTGAACGGGAGCTGCGACCGGATCTGGTGGTGGTCAGCCATCGTCACCCCGATCACTTCGATGTCGCCTCGCTGGCGTTGTTGGGGCGGCGGAACCCGGTTCTGGTGACGCCGGATCTTTTTGTGGGAAAAGTTGCAGAGCGGCTGGGATTTTCGGTGTGCATCCTTCGTAACTATGAGCCTCTGCTGCTGGATGGGCTGACGCTGTTGCCCACGCCCTCTTTCTGTAAGGTGGTGGAGTGGGGCATGATGTTGCACTCCCGACGGGGCTGGCTGTGGAACCAGGTGGATACGGAGCTGCAGAGCCCGGCGCGGGTGGAGGAGGTGATCGGCCGGAGCCAGGCCATCCTCGGCGAAAAGCGGTCGCTGGACCTGGCGATTGTGCGCTGGCAGCCGCTGCACGAGGTGGAGCCGGTGATAGGCGGTGCCATGGGCTTTCCGCTGCGGGATTGGGAGCGGCAGCTACAGCTTGCAGTCACGACGGGTGCAGAGAATTTTATTACGGGCTCGGCGGGTTTTGCCTATGCTCCTGGTCGGGGTTGGCATGACCGCAGTACTTTTCCGGGGACGGAGGGCATGTTCGCGCGGGATCTGCGGGCGCTACGTCCGGATGCAAAGGTGTGGGAGGCGCGGACGGGAGCGGTGTGGGAGCTGGACAGCGGGGTGCGGGAGGGGGAGGAGGCCGACTGGGTGAGGGTGGAGGAAGAGGCGGATCCGCGTCTCTTTTTGCCCTGGGAGCTTCCTGCTCTGGCCGATCCACGGCAGGTAGAGTACGGGGAGCGGCGGAGAGTGGAGATGTGGCTGAAAGAGGAGCTGTATCCTGCTCTTTGTCGTGCCTGGGCAGGCTGGGGCATGGGGAGGGCAGTCTGTCTGGGGCTGCGGATTGTGGGACCGGAGGGGCCGCAGGATCGGACCCTATGGGTGGACGCGGAAAAGGTGAGGCAGGAGGCGGGGATCCAAGCAGACTACGACGCGGTGGTGGGCATCACCCTGTCGGGGCTGGTAGGGGTGATCGCAGGGCGGTTACACTGGGGTACGGTGCTCCTGGGCGGGGAGCTGCGCGCCACCCAGCGGATGTGGACCGTGGCCGAAAATGGGCTGCGTCGAGTGCCCTTTCCGGCGATCTATCTGTACGAAGCACTGAGCTATGATGCTTCTTTTGAGCGGATGATCTGGCGGCAGGTGGAGGAGTTGCTTGCGACGTGACTCTGAGGGGAGTCACGTCGGGAGTGGGGAGTGAATTCCAATGAGGTTGGACCCCGACGCCCCCTGATCAGCCGATCTGCTCGACCCACTCCCGGAAGGGACCGATCCACCCGGGCGCTTTTTGGAGAAGAAAGGCTTCGGTGGCGGCAACTGCAAGCTGTTCGCGCTCGTGGTGCAGCGACCAGCCGGGGCTGTCTTTCCGGGTGTCCCCCTGCGGCCCCTCCACCAGTGGATCGGTGAGCGGATGCACCTCTTCGTGCAAGACCTGCATCACGATGTGTTCCCGTTTTTCCAGCAGCGAAACCGCCACTCTCCGCTCCTCTCCCACCTGCATGGCTCGCCCCCTCCGACCCAGTGCCGGCACATGCAGCACCCGCAGCGGGGGCGGCTGGCGCTCCCGGTACAACAGCCCGCGTAGCTGCTCCAGATCCCGCGCAAGCTGGCCAGGAAGCTCGGGCATCTCTGCTCCCTCTTCCTTCAAGGCGCCCAAAAAGACCCGGACCAGTGCCCGTCCCGCATCGTCGCGCAGCGGCCCCGGCGGGCTCTCTAGCGCCGCGCGAAGGCTCCCCACCTCCCGATAGCGAAGGATCTCCGCCAACAGACTCAGCCGCCCCGGCGCCGCCTTCCAGGCCGCCGCCAGCTCCCCCGCCCAGGGCGGCAGCTCCTGCCCCGGCTCCCATTGGGTGGCTGCATCCACCCCCAGATCCACCCCCCAGAATACCCGAAAACCCGCCTCCACCCCCGGCCAGCAAGAAAAACTCAACCGGGGCGCCATGCCCGTACTGCTGCGTGCGGGCACCCAGCCCCCCGCCCCACCCAGGACTCCCACGGAAAAGCGCCCCAACCGCTGCTCCCCCTCCCCGGTCACACAGAGCAGATCCTGGCTTCGGAAGCGGGGGCCCACAAAAAAGTAGCCTCGCCCCTCTGGACGCAGCGCCCGTCGGAAAAGCGGCAGCATTTTTGGAAGTGCCGCACCCAGATAGAGCCCATCAAAAGTACCAGATATCGACCAGGACTGCTCCGGCTGGCGCCCCTCCACCCGCACCTGTGGCCAGGCCCGCAGGCTCTCCGCCAGATCCTCCACTTCTGTGCCCGGCGCCAGGGCGAGCACCTGCCCGCCCGGCCCCACCAGCTCGGCAAAAAGGGCGGCTACATAGCCACTTCTCGCCGACAGATCCGCTGCCCGCTCCCCTGCCCCCAAGGCCAGACCCTCCAGCACCCGCACCAACACCGAGAGCCCCGGCCCCCAGGGCGCCTCCCCCTCTGGCACGGGCACCGGCCGGTCCGCCAAGAGTGCCTCGGCCACCTCCTCGGGCATAAAGGCCGAAGGCTCCACCTCCAAAAGGGCTTCCAGCACCCCTTCCGTACGAAGCAGGCCATTTTCTAACATCCGAGCGACCGCCTGCTCCCGACGGCGTACCCGCGTATCCCGCACCTGGAGGCCCAAGGGACGCCCCGGCTCCAGCGTGGAGCCTGCCGTCTGAATCCGGCGTCCCAAGGCGATCATTCTGTCCCGCTGTCCGGCATCCAGGTTGGCACGCTGCTCGGCGAGGCTACGCTCAAACACCCGGTCGATGTTCCGCCCCTGTCCCCGAAAACGCTGCTGCACCTCCGCCATCAGAGGCCCATAGGCATCGTGATAGAAGCGCACACGATCCTCGTAGGACAGCTCTCTTGACGGGTCAAGATGTTGTGCCTGGAAGGGGCCATCGTACCAGCTTTTCCACCACTCTTTATGGTAGAAGCGACTGCCGTAGCGCTGCTCCCAATCCTCCATCTGCTGGTGGACCTGCGCACCGGGGTAGAGCCGGAAGGGGTCCACCGACAACCAGCCGCAGGTCTCAGGGGCCGAGAGGTAGAGCGCCTCCAGAAAATTGCGGGTCTCCCACATGGTCTCCGGTGTTTCACCTGGATGTCCGACGATAATATTTGCTGCCCAGCTCAGCCCATGCCGTCGCGACAGCTCAGCCAACCGCAGGATTGCACCCAGGTAGGCATCGGGGTGGTTGCCCTTCTGCATGATCTTCAGCATGGCCGGGCTGCCACTCTCCAGCCCGATACCAATAGAAAATCGTGCTTTGGCCAGCATTTGTACGTCGTCTTCGTCCAGATCGTCGCTGCGGGTCAGCGTCCAGAACTGCCGGGGAACCAGCCCGGCCTTCAAAATGCCGTCGAGCACCTCTTTGCGCCAGCGCCGGACAAAACCAAAGAGTGGATCGGCAATATTGACCACCCAGGCGCCCAGGTCGGTGTGCCGCGCCAGGTTCTCCAGCTCAGCCACGGCCCGCGTGGGTGAAAATGCCCGCCACTGGTAGCCGGTTTTTGCACGCTCCATACAAAAGGTGCAGTGGTAGGGACAGCCGCGCGACAGCGTAATTTGCAGCTTTCTCCCAAGAGCATGGGCACGGGGCCAGTAGCGATCCAGAAGGCTCCAGTCCAACAGGGGCAGCTCATCCAGATCCTGGATCAGCTCGGTGGCGTAGCGACGCTGTGGTCGCTCGCCGCCCAGGAGCGCCCGCGCAACCTTCAGAATGGGCAGCTCCCCCTCTCCCTGCACCACCACATCAAAGGGAGAACCGTCGAAATCCAGATCTCCCGGCAGCGCCGAGGCATGGTAGCCCCCGGTCACCAAGGGCGTGTCCGGATAGAGCTGCTTCAAAAAACGACCCACCGACAGACAACGACGATAGTCAAAGCTGCTGTAGGTGGAGAGTCCGATGAACAAAAATGGGCTCAACGCTTCGAGGGTCTGGGCCAGGGCACGGTGGTCGCTGCCCTCGTAGCCCAGATCCAGAATGTGTACCTTCAACCCCAGCTCTTTCTGGAGCACTGTCCCCATGGCCACGAGGTGCGGCAACCCAAAATCCTGGTCCGACCAGCGGATCACGCCCGGCGAAAGGAGCAGGACCGAAGGGGCGTTCATCCCGCCAGACTCCGGGCCAAGAGTGGCTCTGGGTGGCGATGGTCACCATAGACCGCAAAGGCGCTCTCTTTGCAGCCGCCCTGGCAGCTATGCTCGTAGGCACAACCACGGCAGATATCTGGGATATTCGCCTTGAACTCACGCGGATAGGGACTCTGCATCAGCTCGGCCCAGTCGGAGTGAACCAGGCTGCCCATCACCTTGGAAGAGAGGTTGCAGGAGCGTAAATTGCCCGCCGGGTCGATGACCACGTTCGGCGAGGTTGTCCCGGTGCTGCAGAAGCCGAATTGGATATGTGGGTACCGATCCAGCGAAAAGAGGCAGGGAAGCAGCGGCATCGCCGTACCCACACGGATGCCAAAGCGGGGTCCCAGCCGCTCCAACACCTCCAGATCCGCCTCGATCTCCTCCACCGAGGGCATCAGGGCTTCCACCTCGTGCACCGCACCGCCCGTGGGCGACATCCGATTGTACGATAGACTACGAACTCCCAGGGCACAGCATAGCTCCATCACCGGCGATAGCTCCCCCGCATTGGCGTGCATGGCCACAAAACAGACCTGCACCGAAACCCCCGCCTCCTTCAGGTTTAAAGCGGCGCGCAGGGTGTCATCGAAGCAGGTGGCCCCTTTCAAGCGGTCGTGCAGTTCGCGATTGCCCGCCAGCAAGGTCAGTTGTACCTGCCGCAGCCCCGCCTCCTTCAGGGCGCGGGCGGTCTCCATCGGCACATGGCTGCCGTTGGTGATGAGCTGCACGGTGGGCACTAGTGCGCAGGCATGGCGGACCAGCTCCAAAGCATCGGCACGTAAAAGAGGCTCTCCCCCGGTAAGACAAAGGTAGTTCGCACCACTCTGTCGTACCGCTTTCTCCATTAACGCCTTCAGACCCGACGTGGAGAGTGGCCGACCGGGCTTGTAGCCGTGTTGTGGATCCCCGGGCGAGGCATTCCAGACGTTGTAGCAGTGGCCGCAGCGGTGATCACAGCCGGAAGAAAGCTCAAAATCCAGGCGGGGAACCTGATAGTCGGCCTCACTTACCGACAAGGTTTTCCTGCTTCAGGGCACGCAAACGGGCCGCCACATCCTCCGGCAGAACCCGACGCTCAAGAACGGCATCCACGGCGACCGTAAATGCCTGGGTAAGCTCGGTCCTCGCCGCATCCAACACTCTTGCTATACCGCCGTCATCCGCACGCGCCTGCTGGCCACTGTCGCAGCCGCTGTCGCCGCTGTCACAGCCGCTGTCCACGGGCGACAGGCAGGGGCCGACCTCAGAGTCGTGGCTATCTCGGGAATCCTTGGACGAATCTGTACTATCGCGCGAGTCTCCCGGAGAGTCCGAGTGGGGGGCGATGTCCAGGCAGGGACCGATGTCGGTGTCCTCCGGCCCGGTATCGGTGTCCACAGGCGACAGACAGGGACCGGTATCAGGTTCCGAAAATTTCAGGCAGGGACCCAAACGGCATGCCGACGAAAGCCCGATGGCGGCCAAGACCGCGGGCGAGAGCTGGCGTACTTTGGGGGAACTGGGCATCCGTACTCCGCAGAGGGAAGCGTAGCACGGAGGCCAGTGCTTTGTCGCCTAGGGTACCGGCGGAAGCTGCCGCATGCCCCGGGTGGCTTCCCAGCCCATCAACAGGTTTAAGTTGACCACCGCCTGACTCCCCGCCCCCCGGCACAGGTTGTCGATGGCACAGAAGACGACAGCTTGCCCGTCTTCTCCCTCGACAATGCCGAGATCGGCGCGTGGCGAGCCCAGTACCCCGAGGGTATCGGGCGCAGCGTCGCAGATACGCACCAGCGGATTCCCCGCGTAGAAGTCCTGGTAGCGCTCCAGGGTGGCGCCGGGCAGCGGGATGGTCACCAGGATACCCCGCCGCAAAGGCGCGGAAATGGGCACAAAATCCAGGCGGAAGCCGCCGCCCAGGGCATTTTCCACCTCGGGTGCGTGCTGGTGCTTCAGCACTTTGTCCTTGTAGGGACGCAGGTTTTCGGCACGGGTGGGGTGGTGGGTGCCCTCCGTCGGAGATGCGCCCGACCCGGTGCTACCCGTCAGGCCCACTGCGCTGACAACGTTGGGAAGTGCCCTGTGCATCGGTAACAAAGAAAGAGCCAGTGCGGTCGCAAAACAACCTGGATTTGCGACACGATCCACTTCCGCATAGCGATGATGGCCCAGCTCGGGCAGGCCGTACAGCCAGGGGGCACCGGCGCGCTCGAATTTGTACCAGCGCCGGGTCTGCTCGGTGTCCAGGCGATGATCGCCAGAAAGATCGATGATTTTTCCGGAGAGCTGCGGCGCCAGCTTCGCCGCCTCGCCATGCGGCAGACAAAGAAAATAGACGTCGGCCTGTGGAATCTCCGTCGTCAGAACGATGTCACAGTTCAGCGAGGGCCACAGCGCGGAAAGCTTCTTTCCTGCGTGTTTATTGGCCGTTGCCCCAATTAGGAGAAGATCGGGGTGGCCCAGCACCCAGCGCAGGGTCTCCGCCCCGGTGTAGCCCGAGGCTCCCAGGACAGCAACGCGGATCATCGCGCTTTAACCGCCTGAAAGACCACCTCTGCGAGCCGATCTCCCTCAGCACGGGCATTCACCGCCGGAATGCCCAGGCTGTTTTCGATGAAGCCCCGACCCACCCCGTTGTCGGTGGTGGGACCGGAGATCACCGTCAGCTTGGTCCCCAGCTCCTCCTCAAACCAGCGGGCTGCCCCCCAGGCGCCCACCGGATCGTTCGCACACATGACGTGTGCGGCAGCAAACTTCATCAGGTCTGGCGTGCGCAAAATCTCCTGCACACCATACTCTCCCATGATGCCGTCGCCCAGCTCCACCACCACCACATCCAGCTTGACTCCTTCGTGAGGGTCCTGCAAGGCCTTCAGCAGTCCCCGCGCCACGGGAAGGGCCGTTTGGGGGCGGGTGGAGACAATACCCGCGTCGGTAAAGGAGAGCGCACGGCTGGCACCGACGTCTTCCATTTTCAGGGTATCCCGCCGAAGACTGACACCGGTCAGCTTGGCAGCACCCACCTTCACACCGCGTCGGGTCAGCCCGCGGATGATCTCACAGGCGGCAAAAGTCTTGCCTGCATTCATGCAGGTTCCACTGATATAGATCAGGGGAACACTGGCTTCCAACAGATCAGAGAGCGGAAGTGCGTTGGTGCGGATGTTCGCGGGCTCCCCCACCCGCTCGCCGAGGCGCGGGAAGGAAAGCACCTGCCCCAGCACCTCGACCCGGCAGGGGGGGCCCACATCGGGGTTGGCCGAGGTACAGAGGCCCACCACCCCGCCCAGGTTCAGCAGGTGCAGCGTGTCGCCCACGTTGATTTTTTCAGGAACAATTCCGGTATAGCCGCGTAGTGCGCGACGTTCCCCCAGCACCCCGGCGATGATGTCACCCTCGTTCACCGTCGCCATGCGACCGTGAATGTCCTCGACCTCGTTGTAGACGGTCTTGCGATCCATGGCCCGCACCGCCACCACCGAGCCTTCCTTGGCAACGATGTTGGAGGTCAGCATGACCTCCCGTGCGAGGCGGGCATTTCGTGTGGACGAGGTGATTTTGTTCAAAAGTACTTTCACGCCCTTGCCCTCGCCGCCAAAACACCTTGTAGACCATAGACCGTCGCAAAACCACGCGCATCGGCACCCGACCAGAGGCTGTTATCCTCTCCATACTTGCCGACCCGCTCGTCCATCATACTGTAGCGGCTGCGCAGGCCGCGCACCTCCACCCGCCCACGCTCCAAATGCAGGCGCACATCCCCGGTGACCACCTGCTGGCTGGAGTCCAAAAAGGCCTCGATATCCCGCATGATCGGGTCGAAATAGAGCCCCTCATGCAGGAGTGCTCCGTACTGCTGAGCCAGCACATCCTTGGTCGAGAGCTGTAGACGCGTCAAGACCAACTTCTCCAGCTCCCGATGGGCGGTAAGAAGGATCTCGGCGGCAGGCGCCTCAAAAGCGATACGGCCCTTGATGCCCAGGATGGTGTCGCCGAGGTGGTAGCCCCGGCCGACCCCATGGGCCGCCCCGATCCGCTCCAGCTCGATCACTTTTTGTAGGCCGCCTTCCGGCAGGCCCTTGTCGAAGGAGAGTACAAACTCCACGCCACCTTCCGGCGCTTTGGCCGGATCGACGGTGGTGGGCCACACCTCGGCGGGGATGTTTTGCCAGGGATCGTGCGTCTCTTTGCCGCCGATGGTGACCCCCCAGAGACCCTGGTTGATGCTGTAGTCCTTGCGGGCAGCAGAGACCGGAAACCCCTGTGCAGCGAGGTAGGCGGCCGAAATGTCGCGGGTGATACGCTCGTCCCGGATCGGCGTCAGGATCCGCGCGCCGGGGAGCAGCGTGCGGATGGCGACGTCAAAGCGGATCTGATCATTGCCGGCGCCGGTAGAGCCGTGGGCTACCGCGTCGGCGCCCAGGCTGCGCGCCTGCTCGGCGATCACCTGAGCCTGCACCACACGCTCTGCACCCACACAGAGCGGATAGACGCCTCCGCGGCGGATATGTCCCTTGATCAGGTAGGCGAGGTGCTGGTCGTAGACCCGCTGGCGTGCGTCCACCAATTGATAGGCATGGGCACCCAGTTCGGCAGCGCGCGTCGCAATCGCGGCACGTTCTTCCTCGGGGAAACCACCCGTATCCACGGTGATCGCCGTTACCCGATGTCCCTCCGCCACAAAGCGGCGAAGGAGGTAGGAGGTGTCGAGACCCCCAGAAAAGGCGAGGACGATATGCACGGGAGCCTCCGAGCCCCCCCGTCTATTCGATGAGGCCCTTCGCGGCCAGCCAATCAAGGGCCGCGCATTTTCCCCCTTGCCCGTTTTCGCCGGTGCCGCTATACGCGCGCGGCGGAGTTCATCGGATGATTCAACTACCCAGCGAGATGCGTGTCACCCTTATCGAGCAACTCGATGAGTACCTCGATTCCCAGCCTCAGGCGCCGGACGCGGAGACCATTGCGGAGGAAGTGATCCAGATCATTGAGACGGTTGCTGAAGAGATGAAGATTGACGATGCCGACGAAATCATCGTCAAGCTGGAGTCTTCGGGCGAGCTGGAGGCTAGCCTCGTCGAAGTACTGGAAGACGAGTTCGACGGCGAAGAAGACTTCGACTACACCGGCACCGACATGGTGCGGATGCTGGAGAAGGTCTGCGACATCGAGTGGTCTTCGACCGAAGAAGACGATGACGATGACGATGACGATGACGATGACGACGACGACGAGGATGAGGACGAAGACGACCCCGATGGCTTTTTTGAAGACATGGGCGGGGACGACGAGGACGAATAGCCGGCCGGGGGCAGGAAGCCGCCGCCGCATAGAGAAGTAGCCGGCATGGGAACCAGAAGTCCCAGGCTGGCCTTTTCTGTTTTTCGTTAGTAGCGGCCGATCGCGACGGTCAGGTCGATCACCGCCAGATCGCGGTTCATCCGCTCCGCAAGCTGGCTCATCCGGGCGGCCTTCCAGCCCAGACGTGCATCTTCCAGATCCAGAAAGGTCAGGGTGCCCGCCTGATAGGCCACCTCGGCCAGCCGCAGGTTGTCCTCCGCAAGGCGCACCTCGCGCTCGACCGCCTCCACCGCAACAGATGCGCGACTATACTCTTCCCAGGCCAGGGTCACCTGTTGCTCGGCCTCTAACCTCGCCTTCTCCTGGGCATCGCTGGCCTGGCGGTATTGGCTGGAGGCCACCTGGTTGGCACCGATGCGCATGCCGCCATCCCACAGGTTCCACTGCGCGTTCAGGATCAGCTTCCAGCGGGTAGGATCGGGGTTGAAGTCGGTCTTTGGGTTGACGTTCAGGCGGAAAACCCCCGTCAGCGAAGGCAGCCAGCCCGCATAGGAGAGGTTGCGGTTGGCCTCGGCGGCATTCATCCGGTAGCCAGCGGCTTCCAGATCAGGACGTGCATCCAGTGCGGCCTCCAAGGCTGCATCCAGGCTGTCCACGGGAAGGGGGAGCGTTTCGGGAAGGCTGACGGGGCTTGCCGGATCCAGGCCGGTCAAGAGCGCAAAAGCCTGCTCGGCCCGCTGAACGGAGGCGGCCGCGTTCGCCCGCTCGCGCTCGGCCCGCGCCACCGCCAGCTGCGCCTGGAGCGAGGCATTGGGGGGCGCCAGGCCCGCTGCGAGCTGCTTTTCCACCATCTCGGCGTGTCTTGTGGCATTGGCGACCGCCTCATCGGTGAGCTTCTGGGCTTCCCGTGCCACCACCAGACCATAGTAGACTCTCGCCAGTCCACCACGGAGCTTTCCGCGCACATCCTGCTCTTCGGCGCGTGCAGCCTTGAGGTTCTGGCCTACCAGCCGCAGACCGGGAAAGGCCTGACCGTTCAGAAGGGGCTGGGCGATCTGCAGCTCATAGGTGAAGTAGGACTTCTGCTCGATCACCGTCGGGGGAATGACCACGTCTTCAAAAAAAGGAGCAAATTCCTCGGGAAGAGAGTCAAAGAGCCCCGAGCCCAGGTCCACCTCAGTGGCCTTGTCGTTGTAGATGTAGTTGCCGGTCATGGAGATCTGCGGTTGGATCGCCGCAAAGGCTTGGAAGCGGGTCGCCTGCGCCTGCACCACCTGTTCATGGACCAGCGATAGGTCGAGACTGTTTTTCTGGGCTGCATCCCAGGCTTCTTCCAGGCTCACTGCCAGCGCCGATGCGACCAACCACAGAGACAACATCCGACCTCCCGGGCCGCAGGCTCTATCCTGTTCGGTCGGTCAGTGGGGAGGGAAAGCGGGGAGGAGTTGGCGGCTCGGCCCGGGGGGGCTACATGCCTGGGGACGGGAGGCCGGATGACGGTGCTGTTGGGCGTGCTGTTGAGTGGAGCGATGGCCTGGGCGCAGACCCCCGTGGTGGGCGCACAATGTACCCTTGCAACGGACATCAAAGTGATCACCGAAGACGATGCTACCATCGCTTTGCATCATCACTTTGGTCGGGGGGCGCCGGTACTTTTGGTACATGGAATCTCCTCCAATCATACATTCTGGGATCTGGATCCGCAGCACAGTCTGGCCGAGTGGCTGGTGGAGCAGGGCTGGGATGTGTGGGCCATGGACCTGCGCGGCCACGGCACCGCCATGACGACGCCGGAGGGCCGCGCACAGCGGGCGGGCTGGAAGATCGACGACTATGGCCGCTATGATGTCCCTGCTGCGGTGCAGCATATCCGTGCCTGTACCGGCTACAAAAACGTCGCCTATGTGGGGCACTCCATGGGCGGGATGGTGGGGGCCATCTATATGAGTCACGGCGGCGCGGAATTTTTGTCTGCCAACATCGCGGTGGGCAGCCCGGCCTCCTTTGTAGATACGGGGGATCCGCTCGTTGGACTTGCCAAAGTCGGATTTTCCTTCGGCGGCACTGCGCTGTTGTGGGTGGCGACGCCCCTGTTTGCCGATTTTGCTGCCTTTGCGCCCGGTCTGGTTCCAGGACGGCTGCAAGAGCGCTTGTACAACCCGGCCAATATGGATCCCGCCACCATCGCACCGATGATGCGGAACATCGTAAGTCCCCTCGCCCGCGGGGAGATGAAGCATTTTTCGAGGATGCTTCAGAGTGGGTCCTTTATGGATTTCCGGGGGGAGAAGGACTACCTTGGGGAGCTGAAGACGGTTCATGTGCCGACGCTGGTCATTGCCGGGGAGGGCGACCAGGTGGCTCCCCCCGCCTGGGTGCGGCCCTACTATGACGCGATGGGGGGGGAACGGGAGTTTTTGTTGGCGGGGCCGGAGAGTAATTTTGCCGAGCCCTATGGTCACCTGGATCTGGGTCTGGGAAAAAACTCGACCACCGAGATTTTTCCACGAATTGAGGCATGGTTGAAGGCCCACCCACCGGTCAAGGGGTCCTGATGGAAGAGCTGCTTGCCCGAATCCCCACCCTCCTGCAGTCACGGTACCCGCTGATCTGGCTGTTGTCCTCGGAGGAAGAGCGGGTAGAACGTGGGATGGAGAGAATGGCGGGTGCGGCTGGACTGCCGCTGTACCGCTGGCGCTCCAGCCAGGGGCTCTCCGATCCGGTGGGAAACAAGGTAGTCGAGACTACAGATGCGCTCGGGGTGCTGCTGGCTATCGGCAAGATCGAAGGCAGTGCACTATTTTTGTTGGAGGACTTCGAGTCGGCGATGACGGACAGCCGCGTGCTGAGGCGTGTGCGCGACATGATTCGCGACCTGGAAGCCAAAAAACAGGCGATCGTCTTCCTTTCCTACTCGGTGAGTCTGCCTCCGGAGCTGGAGAAGGATGTGGTGCTGCTGGATCTGCCTTTGCCACGCCGCGCGGAGGTAGGAAAGCTGCTTGCGCTGCTGCTGAAGAGTCAGCGTTTAGAGGTTTCTACCGACCTTTTTGAGTCCTTTGTGACCGCGTCGCTGGGGCTGTCGGAAAAGGAGATCAAGCGGGCCTATGCGCGGGTGTTGGTGGATGGAAAGCGCTTTTCCAGTAGCGACGTGGAGCTGCTGATCGAGGAGAAGGAGCGCCTGATCCGGAAGTCCCGCTTTTTAGAATATGTTCGACCGGAGATCGGGCTGAAAGACCTGGGCGGGATGGAGAACCTCAAGGAGTGGCTGCGCCAGCGGAACATGGCCTTTACAGAGAAGGCCAAGGACTTCGGCCTGCCGGAGCCCAAGGGTCTGTTTTTGTTAGGGGTGCAGGGCTGCGGCAAGTCCCTGTCTGCCAAGGTGGTGGCCAACCTGTGGCGGGTTCCGCTACTTCGACTCGATGTTGCTGCTCTTTTTGCGGGGCGTGCGGAGGAGGGGCTGAAGGAGACCATCCGGGTGGCGGAGAGCCTGGCCCCGGCGATCCTGTGGATCGACGAGATCGAAAAAGCCTTTTTTGGGGAGGCCGGTGGTGGGCGTGTCTTCGGGAGTTTTCTGACCTGGATGCAGGAGAAGACCATTCCTGTTTTTGTGGTGGCCACCGCCAACGAGGTGCGCTCCCTGCCGCCGGAATTGCTGCGAAAAGGACGCTTCGACGAAATCTTTTTTGTAGATCTTCCCAATGTACACGAGCGGCTGGAGGTGCTGGAGATCCACCTGCGCCGCCGGGGGCGGCTGGTAGAGAATTTTGATCTGCTGGCCATCGCCGAGGAGACCGACCGCTACTCCGGCGCAGAGCTGGAGCAGCTCATCGTTGCGGCGATGTACCGGGCTTTTGCAGCGGATCGGTCCCTGATCCAGGAGGATCTGCTGCGCACGGTACGCGAGACCATCCCCCTTGCAGTGACCATGGACGACCGGCTGAAGGAGCTGCGCGACTGGGCGCGGCCCCGTGCCCGACCGGCCTCGCTGGATACGCGACGTATCGCCTTCTTTGAGGACTGGGAGCAGGACTCTTAACATAAAAATTGGCGATGAGCAGCGGGGCGCTTGTGGGAGGGAGCCGATCCGGTGCATACTAGCGGCATGTGGTTCTTGCTCGCCTGTACCGCCGCCGAAGAGTCCCTGCCCAAAGAGTCTGTGGCCGATAGCGGCGACAGTGGGGAGGTACCCGCTACGGCAACCCCGTGGGAGGAGGCCGATTTTTGGACCGATCCGGGTCCGTTGCAGCCACTGATGGTAGACCCGCAGGATCCCCCCGGTCCCGAGTGGGAGGTGCGGATTGCCACCAGCGACGACGGGCAGACCTGGGTAGCCGAGGACCGGCTGATCGCCCGGGGAATGTCCAGTCTGCACCTGCTGATCACGAATGAAGGCCTGATCATCAATGGCGTGCTGGATCGTCGGCACCTTGAAGGTATCGGATTGGATCTGCCTTCCGACGCACTCTATGCGATAGTGACCGCCGATCTGGAGACCTGGGGCTCTCATAGCTGGCCCATCGACGGTGCCAGCTACACCCAAAGCATCGATCCGCTGCTGTACTGGAACGCCGAAGGGCAGGTAGAAGCTGCCTGGTTTGGTACCTCCGCCGATGGTGATCCCGCGCAGCAGCCCGGTCCCCACCCGATCATGGGCGGCATCTGGGATGGGCGGGCTTTTGTGGAGGATGGGCCGCTGTGGGAGGAGGATGGGCTGGCCGATCCCTCCATCTGTGTTTTGGATGGGAAGACCTGGCTTTTTGCTACCCAGGACGCCAGCCGGGTGGTGGCGGCGACGGCCGGCGACGGCCGCAGTTTTGAGGCCACCGAGCTGGCCTGGGGTGGCCCTACTGTGCCCTTTTGCTGGGAGGAAGTGGATCATCTGATGGTGTTGGCACAGACGACCGGTGGTGCACAGCCGCCTGAGCTGCTGCGGGTGAATGCCGACGGCAGCAGTGAAGCCCAAGGACAATTCTGGGATCGTAGCCCCTTTCCTCCCGAATTCGGCAATTCCTGTACCTCGCCGGTGGTAGGGCAACTTGACGGTCTATGGGTCTTTGCCTGCGCGATGAGCCGACCGGGTTAGGCTCCGGGCGCCACTGAATGAGGCTTCATTCAGAAAAGAGAGAGGAAGATGCAGTCGGTTCGGGGAGGGGTGCTGCGGATGTTGGGCGCCGCCGTCTTTTTTACGGGGATGGCGCTCTGCGTGGGCCTCGCCCACCGGCTGGAACCGGGGCTCTCCACCTTTGTCAGCAGCTCGTGGCGGGCGGTGGTGAACCTTGTGGCGCTGGTGCTTTTGGCGCGGGGAGATCGGAAATTACTGTGGGGAGATGGCCGCTGGGAGCTGTGGGCGCGGGGGTTTGCGGGTGCAGGTGCGTTAATGTCGTATTTTGCGGCGCTGCCCCTGGTGGGTGTGGGCGAGGCGGCCTTTTTGAACCAGACCAGTGCGCTCTGGGTGGCCCTGCTGGCGCCATTTTTGTTGGGTGAACGCACGCGCCCATTGGTGTGGGCGGCAATTTCCGGCTCGATGGTGGGCGTGGCGCTGCTGGCGCACCCGCGGGAGGTGGCTGCCGTGGCCGAAGGCATGAGCAGCGATACCTTGGGTCGAGGTCTGGGCCTGGGAAGTGGTCTTTTTGCCGCCGCCGCCTACCTGGCCATCCGACGTGCCGCTACCAGCAACCCGGCGATCACCGTGGTCTTCTACTTTACGTTATTGTCCACAATTCTGGCGGTGAGCTTGGCCCTGATCACAGGCGCACACTGGCCCACAGACCCGGCGGTGATCGCAGCGTTGGCTGGCGCGGGATTATGCGCCACTATCGCCCAGATTCTGATGACCGATGCCTACAGATTGGCCCCCGCCGCGCTGATGTCGGCCACTTCCGCTGCCGGTCCGCTATTGACGGCGTTGGCGGGGTGGTTTTTCTTTACCGAGCTGCCGGATGCTGAGGGGCAGGTGGGGATGGGGATTTTGGTGGTGACTGCGGTGGTGTTGCCGTTGATCAGTCGGTAGTTGGGATGGTTTGACAAAAAAAGGCCGCTGGGCCCCTGGCCCACCGGCCTTGCGTGGTGTGGAGAATGCTCCCCTTATTCCCACCCCTTCTCCTGAATGAATGTTCATTCAGTGGGGTGTGCGTCGACTCAGCCGCCTAAAAACATCCAGATGGCGCCGTGTTCGGTGTAGCCACGTTCGTCGGCGTTGTACCCGGCCAATACGATGTCGTCGAAGCCGTCGCCGTTGCTGTCGCCAACGATCCGCGCGTCTTCACCGACGTAGTAGTAGGCACCCTCCCCGCGCCACCGTGCGTCGTAGTCCAGTGACAAATCCCATCCGGCGCTATTGGGACCGTAGATCAGCCAGGCGGCGCCAGCGTCGGTGGCGGCACCGTCGTCTGCGCTTGCAGACACGAGCACGTCGGTATTGGTGTCGCCATCCACATCCCCAAAGGTGATGGGGTGCGTTCCAAGCTGGTCGCTGGCGCTGTCGCCGTAGATGCCCCAGTTGCAGGTTGTGGCTGCCACGGTTCCGCTGGGCAGGGAGTTGAACACAAAAATGGCCCCGGCGTTGGTGCGGGTTCCGTAGTCGTAGTTGGGCGCCCCCACAAACACATCGTCGGCGCCATCTCCGTCCATATCCCCGCCTCCTACCTGCCATCCCAGGTAGGTGCTGGAACCGGTCCCGGTGATCTTGCTGTCCGCCCCCGACAGGTTGAAGGTTCCCGTGACCGGACCGTAGACCACGTAGGCGGCCCCCGCTGCCGAGCCACCGGTGTCGTTTCCGTAGGCTCCGATCAGGGCGTCGTTGGTGCCGTCCCCGTCAAAATCGTGCTCGAAGTCGATGGATTGGCCCGCGGCGTCGCTACTCGCCTCGCCGTTCAGGGTCACCAATGCGGTGCCGGAGCTGTCCCCGTAGACCCGTGCCACACCGGCCGCAGTGCTGGAGGAGGTGTAGCCACAGGCCAGGTATCGGGTGCTGGTGGTGTAAAAGTTCCCCGCGCCTGACATATCGTTGCAGAACAGGCTGGTGTAGTAGGCCGATCCGCTGGTCACATTCCCGGACAGTACACTGCCACGATACATATAGACGCTCCAGTAGTAGCCCTTGTTGGAGTCGGTCAGGGCCAGCTCGGGCAATCCGTCGCCGTCCATGTCGGGAATGGCCCAGACCAGCTCGCCAAAGTCGGTATGCAACGACGAGGTACTGTAGAGGTAGGCGTCGTCGCTGGCGGTGCTGACTTCGACGACACCGGGGTTCAGGGCGCCGTTGTAGACGTAGGTGACGCCATAGCCGGTGTAGGTGGCGCTGTATTCGTCCTGGGGGGCACCGACCACAAGATCTGTCAGGCCGTCGTTGTTGAAGTCGGCCGCAGCGATGGAGTTTCCGAAGAAGTCTCCGGTTTCATTGCCGTAGATTTTGGTGTCGTACTCCGAGGTGCTGTGTGCGCCGGTCCAGGAGTTGCTGCTGCAGCCTTCGTCGGCGGTGCCGCTGCAATTATTGTCAATACTATCGGCGCAAACCTCGGCGTCGCCGGGGCTGATGGCGGCGTTGGCGTCGTTGCAGTCGCCCGCCGTTGTGATGTAGCTGGCGCTCGCGTCACAGACGGTCTGTGAGGTGGTGCTGCCGTAGCCGTCGCTGTCGCTGTCCAGGTAGTAGGTGCTTTTTCCGGTGGCACCGCCGTCGGCGTCGTCGGCGAGGTTGTCGCAGTCTTCGTCGGTATTGCTGGCGTCGCAGATTTCGGGATCCCCGGGGCTGATCGAGGCGTTGCTGTCGTTACAGTCACCGGAAGTGGAGACGTAGCCGGCGGGTGCGGTGCAGGCGCTGGTGCTGACGCTGGAGTTGCCGTAGCCGTCGCTGTCGCTGTCCTGGTACCAGCTTTGAAGGGCGTTGTCGTCGATGACGCCGTCGCAGTCGTTGTCCAGGCTGTCGCAGAGCTCGGTGGCGCCGGGGTAGACGCTGCCTCGGCTGTCGTCACAGTCGGTACTGTTAGAGACATAACCAGAGGGTTGTCCACAGGCGATGGTGCTGTTGCTGGAGAGACCGTAGCTGTCGCTGTCGGCGTCCCTATACCAGGTCTGCGTAAGGTTTTCGTCGATACTTCCGTCGCAGTCGTTGTCCAGGCTGTCGCAGATTTCGGTGGCGCCCAGGTACACGGCGGCGCGGCTGTCGTCGCAGTCGGTGGAGGAGGCGACGTAGCCGCTGGAGGCGTCGCAGCGGCTGATGCTGTTGCTGCTGGTGCCCTGGTTGTCGCTGTCGGCGTCGCGATAGTAGGTGGTTTTGCCGGAGGCGGCGGAGTCGTTGTCGTCGGCGAGGTTGTCGCAGTCTTCGTCGGTATTGCTGGCGTCGCAGATTTCAATCACAGCGGGGGAGATACTCGGATTTCCGTCGTTGCAGTCGCCGGTCACGGCGAGGTAGCCGCCGGGTACATTGCAGACGGTGAGGCTGGTACTGCCGCCGTAGCCGTCGCTGTCCACATCGGCGTAGACGGTGACTTTTCCGGAGGCGCTGCTGTCGGCATCGTCGGCGAGGTTGTCGCAGTCTTCGTCGTTGTCCGACGCATCGCAGATTTCAATGGCACCGGGATTGATCCCGTTGTTGCTATCGTTACAGTCGCCGCTGGTGCGACTATAGCCGGAGGGGGCGTCGCAGACACTCGTGCTGCTGGTGGTGCCGTAGCCGTCGCTGTCGGCATCGCGATACCAAGTCTGCTTGCCAGAGGCGCTGCTGTCGTCGTCGTCGGCCAGACCGTCGCAGTCTTCGTCGGTGTTTGCCGTGTCGCAGATCTCGATGGCACCGGGGTTGATACTTGCGTTGTTGTCGTTACAGTCGCCGCCGCTGGCCACGGATCCGGCGGGGCGGGTGCAGGAGAGGGAGGAGCTGGAGCCGTAGCTGTCGCCGTCGGCATCGCTGTACCAGGTGGTGGCGCCGCTTACGCTGGGATCGGCATCATCGACAAGGCCATCGCAATCATCATCCTGGCTATTGCAGCTTTCGGTCGCGCCTGGATTTACGCCTGCATCGGCGTCGTCACAGTCCCCGCCGCTGCCGACGTAGGTGGCCGAGGGGGCTTCACATTGGCTGACGAAGCGGGCACTGTCGCCGTATTGGTCGCCGTCGAGGTCGCGGTACCAGCTTTGCCAGGAGGAGGCGGCGGTGGTGGGATCGTTGTCGTCGGCCAGTCCGTCGCAGTCTTCGTCGATGTTCAGGCTGTCGCAGATCTCGGTGGCGCCAGGGTTGACGGTGGCGTCGTAGTCGTCGCAGTCGCCTCTGGTAGCGGCGTAGCCGGTGGGGGCGTCACATTGGGTAAGGGAGAGGCCGGTTCCGGCGGTGTAGCCGTCGCCATCGGGGTCGCGATACCAGGTGGGGGCGCCGGAGAGCGAGGCGTCGGCATCGTCGATGTCGCCATCGCAGTCGTCGTCGAGGTCGTTGCAGATTTCGGTTGCGTTGGGATTTACTGCACCATTATTGTCATCGCAGTCTTCACAGGCGGGGCTGCCGTCGGCATCGGCGTCGTCGTAGGCGACGGAGCCATCGCAGTTGTAGTCGGTGGGGTCGCTGCAGTCGCTCTCGGCGGCGCCGGGGTGGATGTCGCTGCGGCTGTCGTCACAATCGCCATCCTGTTCGGCCTGGCCATTGCTGGCGGTGCAGACGAGGATACCGGTGCCATCTTCGCCGTAGTTGTCGCCGTCGGTATCGGTGTAGACGGTGATTTGGTCGCTGGGGTCGTCGTCGATCTGCCCGTTGCAGTCGTTGTCCACCTGGTCGCAGACTTCGGGGTTGCCGGGGTAGGCGCGGCCTTCGTCGTCGTCACAGTCGGTATTGTCGGCTACAAAACCGGTGGGGGCGGTGCAGGCGATGGTGCTGCTGTCTGGATTTCCGTAGCTGTCGCCGTCGCTATCGGCAAAAAAGGCGGTGCCATCGCTGGGGGCGTCGTCCACGGTGCCGTTGCAGTCGTTGTCCAGCTCGTCGCAGACTTCTTTGCCGTCGGGGTTGACGGTGGCGTGGGTGTCGTCGCAGTCGATCTCGGCGGTAAAGCCGTCCCCGTCGTCATCGGTCTTTGTGGGGGTGACCGAGACGTCTCCGCCCAGGCAGCCGGCGATCAGGGGGAGGAGGAGGAGCTTGTACATGCGGATCTCCGAAGCTCCCCGCGATACGTGATTTGACGGCATTTGTCAAGGGAAAGGCGCTTGCGCCGCTTTGGGGGCGCGAGCGCTGCGACAGCCCAAGAGCCAGATCAGGCTGACCACACCAAAGGGGGTGTAGTCAGTGCCGGTCTGGCAACCACTGGAGGAATCGGACAAATCCGCGGGTGGCGGGAGGCAGTCCTCCTCTTCTACCACGGGGGCGTCCTCGTAGCGCCCGGTTTCGTGGAAGTTGTTCACCAGCTCCATCCAGGTGACAAAGTTGCTGGGGTCAACATTGGCAAAATCTTCGATGGTTCCGGTGGCCACCCACAATTTTCCGCTGAAACCGTCGGGATCCCAGGCGACGACATAGGCGGGTCCCCCTTCAGGAAGGGTGACCGTTGCCTCTGCGAGAACCCACGAGGAGGTGCCTGAAAAAGGTTCGAAGAAGCTGCCTGGATCGGTGACCGCCTCGGTATGGAACAGCGTGACGCCCAGGCCGTCGGGGACCGTGAAGGGGAGCGGCTCGGTGGCGTCGGGAAGACCCGGTGCCAGCAGGGCTATTGTCGGGCGCCATCCTGCAAGGCGCTCTATCTGGGGTACCCCAAGCTGAAGATAGAGGGGAAAGCCGGGCTCTGCATCCAAGCTCAGCCACAGCTGGCTCTCTTGACAGGTCAATGGCGTGTAGACCACGATGGATACCTCGGGATCCTCCACCGGGTAGGCGTTGGTGGGGCTGCCAAAACCCGGTCCGAAGGCGGGGCGGTGAGCAAGGGCCAGAGGAAGGAGGAGGAGCTGCATCATGGTGAACATGATATGAGTATGTTTTGAACCTGTCAAGGAGGGCCGGCACCAGGACAGCCCCCAGCGCTCGCAGCCTGCTCAGATTTCTCCCTGGCACTCCAGCTCGGGGACGATGTCCCCGGTCCATACCCACTTGAATAAAGCTTCATGTATGGAATCTGCACGGGGCTCAGCCCCCCAAAAACATCCAGATCGCGCCCCGGTCGATGAAGCCACGTTCGTCGGCGCTGTAGCCGGCGATCACGATGTCGTCGAAGCCGTCGCCATTGGTATCACCGACGATCCTCGAATCAGAACCAGCATAGTAGGTGGCGCCTTCGCCGTACCACCGGGCACCGAAGTCCGTTGCCAGATCCATGCTGATACTGTTGGGGCCATAGATCAGCCAAGCGGCGCCACAGCCATTGGCCACCGTGTCGTCTGATGGCGCGGGAAATAGCACGTCCTGGACGTTGTCTCCGTCCACATCGCCGAAGGTGATCGGGGCGCCACCCAGAAAGTCGTCGCCGCTGTCGCCGTAGATGGCCCAGTCGGCTGTGGTGGCCGAAACGGTACCACTCGCCAAGGACTGAAACACAAATATGGCACCGGAGTTGGTACGCGAGCTGTAGTCTTCATAGGCGGCTCCTACAAAGATATCGTCGATGCCGTCGTTGTCCATGTCCCCTCCTGCGACCTGAATCCCCAGATGGCTGTCGGCGCCAGACCCGGTGATCTTCATATCCGCACCCGCCAGACTGAAGCTGCCTGCTATAGGCCCATAGACGACGTAGGCCGCTCCGGCGTTGGCACCGGCCGTGTCGTTGCCATAGGCCCCCACCAGGGCATCGTTGGTGCCATCTCCGTCAAAGTCGTGCTCGAAGTCCAGCGACCAACCCGCATTGTCGCCGGTAGCTTCGCCGTTGAGCGTTGCGAGGGCGCTGCTGCTGCTATCCGCATAGATCCGTGCCGCCCCGGTGGTGGCGGTGCTGGTGAGGTAGCCACAGGCCATAACCTGTGTGCTGCCGTTGTAGAAGTTGCCGGCACCCGACATGTCCGCGCAGGTCCAGACCCCAGTATAGTAGGCGGAATGGGAGTTAAGTCCATTGAGGGCGCTGGGGCGGAAGGACAGCGTAGCCCAGTTGTAGATGCTGTAGCTGCCGCCAACCACCAGCTCAGCCCGCCCGTCGCTGTTCATGTCCGGCAACACCCACAGTTGATCGCCGAAGTCGCCAAAGGAGCTGCTGCCGCTGTACAACAGACCGTCGTCACTGGTTGTACACAGCTCCGCACCGCTATTGAGGGGGCCGTTATAGGTGTAGACCACCCCGCGCCCGTTGTTGGCGGTGGTATATTCATCGTTTTCTGCACCCACCACGATGTCAACCAGTCCGTCGCCATTAAAGTCGGCGGCGCCGAGCGAGCTGCCGAATTGATCGCCGGTTTCGTCGCCGTAGATTTTTGTGTCATAGTCGGCAGTGGTGAAGGATCCTGACCAGGTGCTGCAATTTTCGTCGGCGCTGCCGCTGCAGTTGTTGTCGATGTTGTCGGCACAGACTTCGGGATCGCCGGGGCTTATGGCAGCATTTGTATCGTTGCAATCACCCGCCGTGGTGATGTAGCTGCCGCTGGCATCACAGGCGGCTGACGACGTGGTGCTGCCGTAGCCGTCGCTGTCGTTGTCCAGGTAGAAGGTGGAGGTACCGGTGGCGCCGGGGTCATTGTTGTCGGCCAGACCATCGCAGTCTTCGTCGGTGTTGGCGGCATCGCAGACTTCGGGATCGCCGGGGCTGATCGAGGCGTTTCCGTCGTTGCAGTCGGTGTTGTTGGCGACGTAGCCGCTGGGCTGAGTACAGGCAAGCAGTGTAGTGCTGCTTACACCATAGCCGTCGCCGTCGTTGTCGCGGTACCAGGTCTGGGTAGCGTTCTCGTCGATGCTGCCGTTGCAGTTGTTGTCCAGACTGTCGCACAGCTCGGGAGCGCCCAGGTAGACGCTGTTGCGGCTGTCGTCGCAATCGGTATTGTTGGCAATATAGCCGGAGGGTTGGTCGCAGGAGGAGGAAGAGGAGCTGCTGCTGCCCTGGCTGTCGCTATCGGCGTCGCGATACCAGGTGACTTTGCCGGAAGCAGCGCTGTCGGCATCGTCGGCGAAGGTGTCGCAGTCTTCGTCGGTGTTGCCGAGGTCACAGATTTATGTTGAGCCTGGGTTGACAGTGGGGTTGTAGTCGTTACAGTCGCCCAGGCTGCTGCTGTAGCCGACGGGGGCATCACATTGTGTGGCGGAGGGACCGGTGCCGTCGCTGTAGCCATCGCCATCGGGGTCGCGGTACCAGGTGGGAGCACCGGAGAGCGAGGAGTCGTTATCGTCGATGTCGCCATCGCAGTCGTCGTCGAGGTCGTTGCAGATCTCGGTGGCGGTAGGGTTTATGGTGTTGTTATTGTCATCGCAGTCCTCGCAGGCGGGACTGCCGTCGGCATCGCGGTCGTCGTAGGTAACGGAGCCGTCGCAGTTGTAGTCGGTGGGGTCGCTGCAGTCGGTCTCGGGGGCGCCGGGGTGGATGGCGGCGGTGTTGTCGTCGCAATCTCCACTCTGTTCGGATTGGCCTGTATCAACCTCACAGGCTAAGATTTCCGTATCGTCGTCTCCAAATCCGTCGCCGTCGGCGTCGGTGTATACGGAGATCGTGTCGCTGGGATCGTCATCGATCGGGCCGTTGCAGTCATTGTCCACCCCGTCGCAAAGTTCAGGGTTCCCGGGGTAGGCGCGCACTTCGTTGTCGTCACAGTCGGTATTGTCAGCTACAAAACCGGCTGGAGCGGTGCAGGCGGTATTGCTCTGGGCAGGGTCGCCGTAGAGATCGCCGTCGTTGTCGGCGAACCAGGGGACCGCATCGCTCGCATCGTCGTCTACGAGGTCGTTGCAGTTATTGTCCAATCCATCGCAGACTTCGGTGGCGTCGGGGTTGACGGTGGTGTGGGAATCGTCACAGTCCACCTCGATGGTGTAGCCATCACCGTCGTCATCGGTTTTTGTCGGTGTAATGGACACATCGCCCCCAAGGCAGCCCGCGATCAGGGGGAGGAGGAGGAGCTTGTACATGCGATTCTCGGGATGGCCTCGCGATACATTATCCCAGGAGATTTGTCAAGAAGAATCGGAATATATCAAGAAAAACATGGATTTTTCGTCCGCGGGGCTGGAACCGCCCCCACCGGGCGCCGGCCTGTGGTCGGGAACTTCTGAGTGAACATTCATTCACTTTCGGTCAGGCTCAGGCAGAATTCCCGGAGGAAGCTGCGGCCTCGGGATTTCGGTCAGGTGGACGACGTGTTCGCCATCCTCCTCCAGCCTTGAGGCGGGTGGGATCGGCAACTGCCACGCAGTCTGGCCGCCCATGGTGGGCCCGAGGAACTGCGTGGCAGCCTGTTGGCCGCCGATGACCAGGCTCGCTGCGGCTAATTCAGCGCCGGGGATCGGTGACTCTGGGATGGGGCTGGGGGCCCTGGCGGCCTCCGGGGCGCCGGGCAAGGCTTGCCACAGGTTAGAGCCGGTCTCTTCGTAGCTTTCTACAGTTTTTAATTTCTGCTTTTGCTTCTGTGCCAGGATGAACCGATGCCGCAGCAGGTAGGAGATGGCGCCGAGCAATACCATGGCGGAGATCATGAACATACAATAAGGATAGCACGAAAAGGCGAAAGATGTCCGCTTGCTACGAACCTCTCTATACGCTCAAGCCGGTCGCTCCCGATCTTTGGCTGGCGGATGGAGATTGTATCTCCTTTTACGGGCTCCCCTTCCCTACTCGTATGACGGTGGTGCGTCTGCGGGACGGTACTCTTTGGGTGCACTCGCCGATCCAGCCGGATGAAGGCCTTCTTCGGGAGGTGGCGGCGCTGGGACCGGTAGCTCACCTCGTTGCACCCAACTGGATTCACTACGCATTTTTTCCGCCTTGGCAGCAGACTTTTCCTGAGTCGGTGGGCTGGGCAGCGCCGGGGGTCCGGGCCCGTGCCCGGGACTACAAGGTACCCGCCCGGTTTGACCGCGACCTTGGAGATCGGCCTCCAGTGGAGTGGGCTGTAGAATTGGATCAACGTCAGGTTCTCGGTAGCAGCATCCACCAGGAGGTGGTGTTTTTACACCGGGCCTCCCGTACCCTGATCCTGACCGATCTGATCGAGAATTTTGAGCGGGAGAAGGTATCTTTTTGGCATCGCCCTTTGATCGCTCTGGCGGGCACCCAGGATCCCGACGGCAAGGCGCCCATCGACATGCGCTGGTCCTTCCACGCTGGCCGGGAGACCTTACGTGCGACAGTCGAGGAGCTTCTTTCCTGGTCTCCTGAGCGGGTAGTTTTGGCTCACGGGCGCTGGTACGATCACGATGGTACGGCGGAGCTGCGCCGCGCTTTTCGTTGGGTTCTGGACTGAATTTTTGCTCCGCGGACGGTAGAGGCGGCCCCGAGAGCGGGCATTAGTTAGAGAGAGGCGACCCATCAGGATCGCCACCATGGCCGGATTTGAAGATGCAGCCAGTGTTGAAACCTATGCAGCCTACAAGGTGGCATCCAAGGAGGCTCTGAAAAAGGTAAGTGGCTCCTGGGTCCCTTTCTATTTTATTGTAAATTATGACTTTGCTGGGACCAAGAAAGACGCCCTTTTGGTGGGGGTGGTGGACAAGGCTGTGGTCAAGGCCCTGCCCGCGACGAAGGTGACCGGAAAGTGCAAGAAGAAGGGGGATGCCTTCCTGGTAGCCCCCAAGATCGGGAAGCTGGACGATGCGAAGCTGGAAAAGCTGGGCCGTCTGGTCACCAAGATCAACCCGGCGCTGGTCAATGTGAAGATCGCCGGTCAGGAGGAGGAAGAGGAGGAAGATGTTGAAGATACCCCTCCCGTTACTGCGCCGGAAGCTCCGGCCAAAGCGGCCCCGGGCAAGACGGCTGCTTCGGCAGAGCAGGAGTTTTTGGACCGTCGGAAGGCCGAGCGTGCTGCCGAGCTGAAGGACATCTCCACGCCGGGTGCGGTCGGTGCCCTGAAAAAGGCGTCGGTCTACAGAGATTTTCCGTCGATGATGATGGCGATGACCCACGCCACCCAGGTCCTGAAGGGCTACGACGACTTTTTGGCCAGTCCCGACGCCAACCCGCCCAATGTCCACCCGCCGGTGCCGGAGGATGCGGCGGTGGTCAAGACCCGCGCTCGGGTGGAGAAAGCACGCTTGGCCCTTGCCGAAGTACAGGCAGGTCTGAATACCGCGAAAGACGAGCGGAATCCCATTCAGGCGCTCACTTTGGGGAACGCACTTTCCACCGCCAAAACCGAGGTGGAAGCTGCAGTGGACGTGGCCTGGGATGCCCTTTCCGCGGCCATTGCCAAGGCCACCGGGGCTGCTGCCCCTCCAAACCCCAACAGCAAGGCCGAAAAGGAACGTCGTGCTTTGGAAGCGCAGAAGATGCGCGAGCGTAGCCAGGCTCAGGCCGTGGCGGAAGGGAAGATCGACTGGGAGTTCCGCCCGGACAAGGCGACGATGATGTCGCTGTCGCAGGTGACCTTGGAGGCGCCCGAGTTTTCGACCTTTAACAACGACTTCAACGCATTCCTCACCAAATATGGGCTGGGAACCGGCGGCGAGCTGCCGGTGAAGTTGTGGAAGACCCTGCTTAAGGGCATGAAAGAGGACGGCTTCCTGGCCGCCAACGCTCCGAAAGCGGCAGATGGCAAGAGCTTCATCCTGGCCATGGCCGGTCCGGACGGCAAGCTGATCCGCGAGAAGATGCTGGCAGATGCGATGAAAGGCCTGAAGCCCTTTGTGGATCATGCGGCGAAGTACCTGGATCAGGTGGTGGCGCAGGCGGCGAAGGGAACTCCTTGGGCTTTCTGGTCGGGCGCCGGTGCCCTGGACAGCGCCAAAGGCTCTGGCGGCATCTCCCTGGAGGGAACGGTGGGCTCCTTCTTTGGGACCGGCCTTCAGTTTCCCAACCTGACCAGCAACAGCACCCTTCCGCTCTGGGGAGCTCTCTCGGAGATGTATGCCCAGAAGGCGGCCGAGAACTTCTCCCATTTCAAGTTTATCGGCTTTGTGGGGCCGGGTGCCACGCGCGAGCAGAGCGTTTTTAATATGATCGAGCAGCCTACTTTTGTCAGTACTTTGGATGGCAAGCAGGTGCCGGTACCGACACCCGACATCGAGTGGTTTGTGGTGGACTGCGAGAAGAGTGACGATGGAAAATGGTCTTGGACGAAAAAGGCCCCGGAAAAATTCAGTGGCCGTGCGGATGCGCTGGCGCGGGTGACGGCGCGCTATGGGGCCTAAGTCGAGAACCAGATAGAGATCCCCATGTTCCTCCTCACCCTCGAATTCCTCTCCGAGCTGTCTCAAAACAACAACAAAAATTGGTTTGAGGCGAATCGGGAACGCTACGAGCGCGAGGTGCGGGCGCCCGCCGTCGCCTTTGTGGAGGCGATAGCGCCGCGTCTCGCGGTGCTGGCGCCGCAGCTGCGGGCGGTGGCGACGGGCCGGGGGAGTGTTATCTCCCGCTTGAATCGCGATACCCGTTTTTCGGCGGATAAGTCCCCGTACAAGGACTGGATCGGCTTTCATTTTCAGGGCGCAACGGGCAAAGAAGCACCGGGCTTGTACCTGCGGATTGCTCCGGACCGCTGTGGGGTGGGTGTTGGGGTATGGATGCTGGAACCAGCGGATCTCCGCAAAGTGCGGCAGCACATCGGCGCGGGTCAACAATGGGCCCCGGTCCGAGCAGCGTTAGAGGCAGGGGGCTTCTCCTTTATCGGCGACTCCCTGAAGCGCACCCCCAAAGAATTCCCGGCTGATCATCCCTTTGCCGAGGATCTGCGCCGTCAAACCTTTGCGGCTGGTTGCCCAGTCAACCCCGCGCTGTCCCTGCCTGATTTTTGCGCGGAGGTGGAGCGGAACTGGCGTGCGGGGCTGCCGCTGCTTACTTTTCTGGACGCGGCCCTGGGCTGAGCCTGGAGGCGCTCTGACCGTGGTAGAATCCCCCCATGCACCTCTTTCTGTACGCCCTCGCGCTGGCCGGTGACACCTGGACCCCCATCCGCAGCGGGGTGGACTATCTGCACCGGACGACCTCGGAGCCGCAGGACATTTTTGCGGTCCGGGTGGACCTGACCGTTCCCAACGTGGGTATTCACGCATCCGCCGATAGCGACGGCGTAGAGCGCCATGTGAACACCTCGACCTTCGCCCGGAACACCGACGTACTCGTGGCGATCAACGCCGACTGGTCCGACTCCAATACGCCGGTAGGTCTGGCCATTTCCGATGGTTCTTTGTGGCATAGCCATATCCCGGACGACACCGTGGGCGGACAGTGGGGCTATTTTGCCTGCACGGCCACCAAGGACTGCACGATCACCGCCGAGCGCCCGTTGGACTACGCCTGGTGGTTCGGCTCGCCCTATCTGCCTCCCTACCGCTATTTTCAGGCCACCGGTGCGAATGGCAACCTGATGCTGGTAGAGGGTGTCAAACAGGCGGGATGTTATGACAGTATCAAAAATCCCCGCAGTGCCATCTGCCTGGAAGCCAACGGCACCACGCTGTGGCTGATCGCCATCGACGGCCGCAGCGGCAGCGCGGCGGGGATGACCTGCGACGAAACCCGCGACCTGATGTTGGAATTGGGTTGCTGGAACGGGGCGATGTTGGATGGAGGAGGAAGTACCACCCTGGTTGTGGAGGGCGATGTCAAAAACAACCCCTCGGATGGCTCGTTGCGTACGGTATCCAACCACATCGGGATTGTGTATTCGGACGTTATCGATGGCCGTTGCGGGGTGAGCAACGGGCGCTGGTGTGACGGGACGGTGATCAGTGCCTGCCAGGGTGGTCGTTTTATCGGAACCGGCGACTGTGGCTACTACGGGGCGGGCTGCGAAGAGGACGGCGACTGGGCCTATTGTGTGGATTATCGCTGCCCGCAGGCGCAGGGAAACAATTCGGTCTGTCTGGACGGCAGCCGCTTTGCGGCCTGCTCGGATGGCCAATATTCCGAGGGAGATTGTGGGGTTTTTGGGCTGGCCTGTGGGAGTGACTCCGGTGGCGCCGCCTGTATGGACCCCCGCTGTGAGGCGGGGCCCCACTCGGCCTTCTGTACGGATGCGGGTCTGTACGCCACATGTACGGATGGGGTCTACGCGGAGGGGGATTGTGCAGCCTACGGGCGGGTTTGTTGGGAGGCTACCGGGACAGCGGCCTGTGTGGATGCCGCCTGTACCAGCGGGCCGGACGCGCAGCTTTGTACGGATGCGGGGGTGTACGAGGTCTGTTCGGGAGGGAGCTTGACCGCATCAGATTGTGCGGCGGCCGGGCAGCGTTGTGAGGTGGG
>CAITDR010000631.1 GCA_903891165.1 uncultured Pseudomonadota bacterium | reverse complement strand
TCCACAGCCCTGCCCTGGTCCAGGATTGGTAAGGGGCGGATAGCCCCTTGCCTCGGGAGAGTGCAGAGAGGGCGGAAAGCCCTCTTTGCAACGCTGTCACGGAGGCACTCCGCCCAGAACAACCGCAGCCTTGGCTGCAAGCAACGCCTCACGCGAAGTAAGCCGCCAGTCAAGGCATCAACCTCTTCACGCAGAACAGCAATCATCAGACGGTACATCAGTATTCACAGATGTAGGTGGTGGTATTTGAGCAATTCCAGTCGTTCCAGTGGTTGGAAAAGAAGAGGACGGTACAATCTTCGTTATCGTAGAGATTGTTGGGTTCGCCGCTGTTCCAATTGGTGTAGCTGCTGCCGCCGGAGGTCCAGCCGAAGCTGCCTTCTACCAGACCGTCGGTGTACCCGCTCCACCACCAGGCGTCGGCGATGGCGTAGGTGGCGACGGCGGACTCCAAAAAGAGGTCTTCTGCGGCGTCTTCTACGGCGACGAGGTCGTAGCCATAACTTTGGCAGTCGCTGCGGGCGTCGCTCCAGGTGCGGAGTGTGGTGCAGAGCATATAGGTACTGGGGCCGTCCCAGGTCACATCACAGGGGCAGGAGCCGGAATCATCGGCATAGCCCGAGCAGTCTTCGTCCTGGCCGTTGCAGAGGTCGGTCAGGCCGGGGCTGCGGGTGGCGTCCAGATCGTCGCAGTCTCCGCCTACAGAAATATAGCTCGGAACTGGGTTACAGTCCTCGACGACGGTGCCGTCGTCGCCGTAGCCGTCGGAGTCACGATCCAGGTACCAGTGCTGGATGTCGGAAGGGTTGTCGTCGGTCTGGCCATTACAGTCGTCGTCGATCCCGTTACATCGCTCTGTATCATCGGGTGATACATCGGCGGATGTATCATCACAGTCCAGGTTGTTCGTGACATAGCCTGCAGGTGCATCGCAGGTGGTCAAGCCGGTGGTTGCATCCCCGAATGTATCACCGTCCACATCTGCGTACCAGGCGGACTCCCCGATAGCGCCAGGCTCGTCGATTTCGCTGTCGCAGTCGTCGTCGAGCTGGTTACAGATTTCCGTCGCGCCGGGAAACACCGCAACGTCGGCATCGTTGCAGTCTTCGTCGTCGAGCACGTAGCCGGTGGGCAGTGCGCAGCCGACGTAGGGAAGGGCAGGATCGCCGTAGCCATCTCCGTCGGTGTCGGCAAAGGCGCGCACCTGCCCGTCCTCGTCGATGGCGCCGTCGCAGTCGTTGTCGATCTCGTCGCACAGCTCGGGGGCGGAGGGGTAGCTGTCCCGGTCGGCGTCGTCACAGTCGCGGTTGTTGGTCGTGGTGCCGGACGGCGCCTGACAGGCCGCGGTGGAGGAGTCCGGATCGCCAAAACCGTCGTCATCGCGGTCGGTGTAAAACAGGCTCTGGACACCTTCGTCGGTGCTCCCATCACAGTTATTGTCCAGCCCATCACAGACTTCTGTGGAGCCCGGCCAAGTGGTGGGATCGTTGTCGTTACAGTCGCCCTGCTCGACGGTATAGCCGTCCTGATCGTCGTCATAGACTTTGGTTTGCTCAGTATCGTACTTCGTGGGTGTACCCACACAGCCGATCAACCAGAACAGGGGGAGGAGCATGTCGGGGAGTGTAGCACAGGATGGGGGGCCGTGGGGACGGTCACCCGCCTCGCCCCTCCACATCCTCCCACAGCAGCGCCAGCTCCAAGGAAACACCTTCAAAAGGAGGAGCTTGAAGCTGGTCATCCCGCGCACCGGTCAGGATCGAGTCCCAGGCCGTCCCCGTCCAACGTTCGATCTCCAGGCTCTGCCGATCCGGATCCACCAGCCACAGCCACTCCACACCCGCCTCGGCGTAGATCCTACGCTTCAAACCCCGATCCAGCCCTGCCGTGCCCGGAGAAAGTACCTCGCACACCCAGTCGGGCGCCAGCTCCAGGTAGCCGGTGCGGGGCACACGTGGCAAACGTTCACGCTTCCAACCGGCGAGGTCCGGGATCAGAACGTTCTTCTCGAAGAAGATGGACGGAAAGTGCAGCTCTGGCTCCATTTGGAACAGCCAGCCACCAGGACCACCGGAACTCCCTGAGCGTCGATCAAATGGGGTGAGTTGCTGGACCATCCGAAGCGACGCCATGTTGTGGGGTGAAAAGGGGCGCGTCATTGCCACCAGCTCACCCTCCAGGATCTGGCCCCGCATGTTGGCTGGCAGGGCCTCCAACTGGCCGTACAGCATCTCAAAGTTGCTCAACCGACGTGCGGTGACCGACATCAGTCCTCCCTCTCAAGATGATAACACACTTCCTACCCCATCATCCGCCGCCACTGCATCAGATCCTTGACCCGCAAATAAGGATTGGTACGCCGCACTTCGCCGAGTGGGGCTGACATGCCGCCGTAGGCGTGGCCGGGGTAGAGCATCAGCTCGGGGGGCAGCGAGCCCAGACGCTGGGTGAGGGTGGTGTACATCTGCTCGGAGTCACCGCCGGGCAGGTCCACGCGGCCGCAGCCCTGGAGAAAAAGTGTATCCCCGGCTACCAGAGCGTCGCGGAGGCGGAAGCAGATGCTGCCGGGTGTGTGGCCGGGTGTGTGCAGAATCTCCAGCTCGATCTTGCCAATTTGAACCTTGTCGCCGGAGGAATGGGTGATCAGGTCGCCCTGCGAGAGGCCGGTGACCTTCCGGATGCCGGCGGCCTCCTCGGTATGGCAGTGGAGCTGGCAATTGCAGCGGGCGTTGAGGCGGGCGGCGCCCTCCAGGGTGAAGCCAAACATACTTCCGCCCACATGATCGGGGTGGTAGTGGGTGGCCAGGGCGCCGACGATCTTCATCCCGTCGTTTTCGGCCACGTCCACAATGTCGTCCACCGCCCAGGCCGGGTCCACCACCATGCACTCTTTTGTGTCCTTATCTCCGATAAGATACACAAAGTTCTGCATCTGGCCACAGGCAGGGTTCCGGCGACCGAAGTGCTCGCCGCCGAGGAGCTGCCGAAAGTAAAGGCTCATGGAGTCTCCGGTGTAAAACCAAGCTCGCTCAAATAGTTTTTTTCCAGGCGGCTGTGGCTACGCGCGAACTGGCTGCGCAGGAACAACAGCACCGCCCAGGTCATCGCAAAGAGGCGGGTGGGCAGACCGGGGCGCTCTCCAGGCACGATGCCCAGCGCCTGCCCCTGCTTCCACAGTTTTTTCTGGACCGCACCCACAAAGGCGGGAAGGCGTTTCAGGATGGGATGATCCACACCCATCCGGCCAACGGCCCAGGCCACCTGCGGCGCCAGCAGCATCTGCCACTCCAGGATCCCGTAGAAGGGCCACCGCAGCCAGGGCGACACCTGCATCAGCCGCATCGTCTCCTTTTCACCCCAGGCAATGTGCTCTTCCTCCTCCTTGCACACCACCGCGAGCTTCTTTTTGATGTCGGGAATGCGCGGGTCATCGTCGGGAAGCACCTGCAGGAGCACATCCCGGAAAATGTCCAGGACCATCCCCTCGCCAAAGGCATGCTCCATGAGCACTTTCAGGGGGTAGTAGTTATTGTGGGCAGAAAGCAGCTTGATCACCCAATGGGCGGGCACCGGCTGCAGCTCCAGGCTCCGAAAGATGTCGGCAAACAGCTCCAGGTGGTTCAGCTCTTGCCTGGCCTGCCGCAGGTAGAAGCGGGCGGCCTCCAGACTCTGTGCGGCATACAGGGATTTACCGCAGTAGACGCCGGTTGCTTCGCCATAGAGGGCCTGAGACAACACAAAGCACAGCAGCTCCCGGTCCTTGGGGTCCTGCAGGTTCAGCTGGGCGCCGAAGTCGAATCCTTCGCGGGGGGTAATACTTCCCATGGAAGCACCTGGGGAAAATTTCAGCGAGGCGCGGGCAGGTTCAACCGGGCCGCGGGATCCAGGGGCCGATTGAATTCTTCCAGCTCGGCCGCCGTGTAGGGCGTGGGCGAGGTCTGGATCACCGCCGCCATAAAGTTCTCGATGGCCTCCCGTGCGGCGTTGCCCTCGGGCGTGTCGGTACGGGTGTCCCAGAGCGCAAGAATCCGGTCCTTTCGTGTCTGGATGGGCAGGCTTGCATCGCGCCAGATCCCCTCCAACTGGGCTGGAATATCGCGGCTTAAGCGCTGCTCCATCGCATGGCCCGCCACGGCATTGTTGAGCTGCCGTACCTCCACCTGCGTCGCATCAAACACATCCTCCTTGAAGGCGTCCAGCTTGGTCTTGGAGATGAGCTGGCCCCCTGGAGAGATGCAGTAGGGCAGGGCGATAATGGTGGCGCACCACAGATATTCTAAGGGAGAACCTTCATTCGCGAAGCGCCGTCCGGGTGGATGAACGCGGATACGCTCCCGACGTACCTGGATCCACCCATCGTCATGCAAGACCACCTGTGGGTGGTAGGGAGCATCGTGGTGGTAGATGGTATAGCCATCTTTTCGTTCGGAGCGGCGATAGCCTTCGGCGCGGAGCTGCTGCACCAGGGCGTCACGGGCTCGTGCGACTTCGGGCACCGAAAAAATGGTGACTTCCGCTCCGGGAAGAGGGGCTTCTTCCTCCTCTTCCGCGGCCGGGGCGGCGGGTGCAGGAGCGGGGACGGGTGCAGGCTCCGCCGGAGGGGCGGGATCCTGAGCAAAAACCAGCGAGCAGAGCAGGAGGAGGAGGTTCACGGCGCTATCTTATCCCCTTTTTGCGCCTCTGCCCTGCGCCACATCAGCAGGCGGCGGGGAAAAGGACTTTTGGGCAGGGAGGTGCACAGGGCAAAGAGGCTGGGAGGTCAGTGATACATTCAGGGTGTATCACCGTAACATAGATGCTACAGCCTCTTTGGTGATACATTCTTGATTGTATCAGCTCTCGGCGCCTTTGGGAAGACGGCGGATCAGCAGCCGTGCGGCGGTTCGTAGACCTGCTGAGCTGCAGAAACCTTCGGGCAGGGTGGCGGCGGCGTGGGCCGGATCCTCGGGCAGGGAGAGGTGGGCCGCATAGAGGGCCAGGACCTGGGTGCGGATCGGATGTTGTTTGGGATCCACCTGTGCCATCTGAAAACGAGTGGCTGCGCTCTCCTTGTCCCCCTGCATGGCCATCCACAGCCCCTCCACCGCAGAGATCTGCTTCAACAGCCAGGAATCGGTCAGCTCTACCCCAAGCTGCCGCGCCCGCACCAGACTTGTCGGATGTTCCCCCCGCTCGATCTCCAGCACTGCGAGAGAAAGCAGGGTTCCAGCGAGGTTTCCACGCTCCCCCCGCTGCTCCAGCAAGGTACAGGCCTGTTGGAGCTGCACAGCCGCCTCCTCCCACCGTCCCTCTTCCTGGAGGATGGCCGCCAGGTTTTGGCGCGCCGCGGCTCCCAGGCCGTCGGCCATCGACGTGCTCGCGAGGCGCAGGGCCTCCTCAGCTTCGGCCCGTGCCTGATCCAGTCGGCCCTCGTCCTGGTGATAGGTCGAGAGTCCCAGCCGCGCCGCACCTTCCCGCTGAAGATCCCCTTGGATTCTCGACAACTCGGCGGCACGTAGCAGCAGGGGCGCCGCAAGCGTTGCCTCCCCCCGCCCGAGTCGCAGCCCACCGAGGTTGCTCCGCACGATGGCCTCCACCCTCGGGTCGGGCCAGGGCCTCAGCAATTTGAGTGCCTCCTCAAAATACTCAAGGGCATCCTGTACTTCTCCCTGAGCCTGCCGCACCAGCCCCAGGTTGGTCATACAGAGGATCAGCCCCGGAGGATGTCGGGCGGCGCTCCATTTTCCCAGCGCCTGCCGGTACAGGTGGTAGGCCTCCTCCAGCCTCCCCGCGTGCAGCGCCCGATCGGCCTGCCATGCCAGACTTGCCGCCTCATGTCCGGGATTCATCGTTTCTCTCTCCGCAGGATAGATGTAGCCTCTTTGGGGCCTCCGATGCGATGTGTGGTCACCGGTGCGACCGGTCTGGTGGGCGGAAACCTGGCGGTAGAGCTGATCAAAGCCGGACATGAGGTTGCTGCAACCCGGAGGGGAAAGAGCCGGGTGGAGACACTGGCGGCCTGGCCCATCCGCTGGGTGCAGGCGGAGCTGGGGGAGGCCGAGTCACTGCGGAAGGCTTTTGAGGGGGCGGACTGGGTTTTTCACTGTGCCGCGGCCGTGGGCATTCCCAAGGAGCCCACGCCGGAATTGATCGCCACCAACGTGGAGGGTACCCTGCATATACTGGAGGCCGTGCGTAGCTGCGGGGTACGACGGCTGATGCACTGCTCCAGTGTAGTGGCCGTGGGGCTGACCGAAAACGACCGGCCCTGTGATGAAAATGCCACATGGAACTTGAATAAATACGGTCTGAACGACGGCTATGCTACCACCAAACACTGGGCGGAGCAGAAACTCCGGGAAGCCGCCGGGGCGCAGGATTTTGTGATCTGCAATCCAACATTTATGTTTGGACCCTACGACTCCCGTCCCTCGTCGGGAAGGATGATCATGGATATTGCCAGAAAGAAGGTGCCGGGCTGGACACCGGGCTTCAACAACTTTGTGGATGTCCGCGATGTGGCGCGGGGGATGATCGCGGCGATGGAGCGCGGCCGGCGGGGCGAGCGCTACATCCTTGGGGGCGAAGAGATGAGCTACAAAGAGATTTTTGAGCGGATTGCTGCCGTAGCTGGGGTGGCTCCGCCCACGATCAGACTGCCCGAGTTTTTGGCCATGGGCGCCGGCTACCTCGGCGACCTTCAGGAGTGGGCCACCGGCAAAGAGGCGCTGATCAACAGTATTGGCGTGCGCTATGGTTTTAGTAAACGCTTCCGGTTTACGTCGGACAAGGCGCGGCGGGAGCTGGGCTACGCCCCGGGTCCTATCGAGCCGGCCATTGAAGATGCCCTGGCCTGGTTCCGGGAGCAGAAGATGCTCTGATCGGGAGGATTCTGTCTTGCTTCTTCCCACCGGCCGACCGGGTGCTTAACCTTGCCGCTCCTATGAGGATCGAATGGGCAAGGTGATCGTGTTGACGGGGGCTTCTCGCGGGATTGGGGTGGCCATCGCGGAGGATCTGGCCAAAGGTGGCAATGTCCTGGTGCTGGCGGCGCGTGACCGGGCAGGTCTGGAGAAGACGGCAGAAAAGGTGCGGGCCGCTGGTGGAAAGGCCATCGTTGTTCCGGGCGATATCGCCAAAGCGGCGGACCAGGATGCCCTGATTGCGGCGGCGGAGGCCGAAGGCCCCATCGACATCCTCATCAACAACGCGGGTATCGAGATCGCCAAGGCTGTGGCTGAACAAAGTCCGGCGGAGATCGAGCTGCAATTGCTCATCGACCTGCACGCACCCATCCTCCTGACCCGGAAATTGCTCCCCAAAATGATCGACCGCAAGGCCGGGGTGGTGGTGATGATCTCCTCGATGAGCGGGAAGTCCCCCACGCCGTACAATTCCATCTATGCAGCCGCAAAACATGGAGTCAACGGTTTTGTAAAGAGCCTGCGCATGGAGCTGGATGGCAGCGGTGTGCAGGTGGGTGTGGTCTGCCCCAGCTTTGTGGCCGATGCGGGCATGTGGGCGGACACCGGGGTGAAGGCGCCAGCGGCCATGCGCGAGGTGCCCTTGGCCAAGGTGGTGGCGGGGATACATCAGGTGATCGCAGGCGAAGGAGAAGTGCTGGTCACTCCCGGTCCGGTGCGCCCACTCCTGGCCATCTCCGAGCTTTTTCCCGGCCTGAGTGGGCCGGTGATGCGGGCCATGGGCTTGGTGGATGTGTTGAAGCAGCGGGATGCAGTAGTGCGCGGAAAAGGGCACTGATACACAGGTATGTATCACGAAACATCTTGAAGTATGCGGTGTTTCGTGATACATGATGAATGTGTCAGCGTTTGCCCGCCGCTGGGGCGAGAGCACTCCACGCCCAGCGTCGGGCCGGGCTGAGGCTCAGGACGACACCATGATAAAAATGGTCGGCGCCGGGCACAAAGTGTTGGCCAGTCACATGATCCAGGGTGTAGCTTACCGAGGCCATGCCGCCTTTGGGGAGGTAGTAGCTTGCCTCCAGGCCCACATGTTGCCGATGCTCTTCCTGGGGGAGCGTAAATAGTCGGTCGTTGAAGGCCTCCACCACCCCCACCCGGCGGAGGCTTCCTCCCCAAAGGCGCAAGCGCCCCCAGTCGGTAGACCAGCCCACTGCTGCCGTCCAGCTCTCTGAGTCGGGACCTCCTGGATGTCCGAGCACCCGCAATTCCTGAGTGAAGCCATCGTGATACACCCGATGTCCCACGTACCATCGGAAATAGTCGTCCATCAGCCGACTGTATTCACCGGTAAAAGTGAGCGGTCCTACTGCGATCTCCGCACCAAAAAGGTTTCCCACTCCTGCCAGGGCAGGCAGCTTGATGGAGCCGGTCTGGCGCAGGATCATGTCCTCGCCGCCGTACTCCCACCAGCCCTCCACATAGGAGATCGGCAGCTTGAACCATTTTTTCAGCGGGAGGGTCAGGCGTAGATCCAGAGAGGCCTGCTCGTTCTGGTCGGGCCGGAGCTGGTTGGGATCCCCATAGACATGGGGCTCGGTGGGCAGCAGAAGCTGGCCCAGATCCACCGCCGGGCGATCCTCTCCCCCGAAGATGGACATCCGAGAGAGCCCAATCTCTACCTGGGGGATCGGCAGGTACCGAAAGTCCATCATCAGGAGACCAGGCCGCTGCACATCTGCCCGGGGCCGATCCAGGATCCCCACCCCGAGCTCCGCCCGGAAACGCCCGAGGATCTTCAACTTTCCTGGAAGTGTCGCCTCTCCTGACGCTGTCCCCATCCACGGCGGCACCGCATTGTCGCTCAGCAGAAGATTGCCGAAGCGCCCCGGCCCCATCCAGCGCGACTCCTTCCCAAAACCCAGCCTTGCTTGCCCCACATCCACGCCCACCCAGGCATCGGCGAACCGTAGATCCGGGTGGACCCCTGGCAGTACCCCCAGGGCCAGCCGAGGTGTAGCCCGTACTACAAAAGCCCCCGCATAGAGGGCCACTCCGGGCAGCACCGAAAGGTTGACCAGACCCGGTGCCTCCCATCCCCCCACGAGATCGGGAATATCGTTGCCCAGATCCAGGCTTACACCCGGTAGAAATTCTACTGCAGGCAGAGGCACGCCCTTGTGGACCTTCTGCCCCGGCAGCGTCCAATCCAGCCCCACGGCGCGGGCGCGCATCGTCAGACTGGGCAGTCCGGGGGCTGTATTCCCCAGGAACAACGAGATCCCTTGCTCACGGATTTGTTGGTCGATGGAAAAGTGTTGAGGGTCCACCCAGGGAGTGGGATCGGGCAGGGGCGGCAGCTCGGTGGGGGGAAGGGGCATGGGCTAGTCCTCCTTCCCGCCCCGCTCCCCTAGACCACCGCTCAACACCAGCTCGCAGGGCTGCCCCTCTGCACCCTCACAGCGCACCTTTTCCTGGTCCAAGTAGAAGGTGATCTGCTGGCCTAGAAGGCTGTTTGTTCCCTCCTCCAGTCGTGGTTGACCCGTCAAGACCAAGGTGCCATCCTGAAGGGTGGCCAACGCCGCCGTGACCCGACGTTCTCCCTGTACCACCACCACCTCCCCCTCCGCCCTCAGCTCCTCCACCTTCTGCTCCGCACCGTAGACGGCGGTCAGGCGTGTGCAGGTCAGCGTCATCGTCCCCCGCTGCGCCCGCACCTCCCCCTCAAAAAGCACCTGCCGACGCTTGAGATCCCAGTCCGAGTGCAGCGACTGGATGGAGAGGGGGGGCTGCCCCGGCAGGGCATGCACCACGGTCACTTCCGCGGCCTGTGCACCCGTAGCGGAAAGCTCGATGGCGGCAGCGACAGCACCCCATTGAGCAGGTCCAAGCTGGGCTCCCGCCTGCGCCTGCGTCGCCACCGTGGGCTGTGCCTCCGGCAGCGGCGGGGGGGCAGCGCAGGCCCAGAGCCAGATCACGCCGACTTCCGACGAAACTCCACCGCAGCATGGACAAAGGCGGAAAAGAGCGGATGAGGGGCCAGCGGACGGCTCTTGAATTCAGGATGAAACTGGCATGCGACGAAGTAGGGGTGTGCGGGCAGCTCCACCATCTCCACGAGCGTACCATCGGGCGAGGTTCCCGAGATACGCATTCCTTTTTTCTCCAGCTCGTCCCGGTACTGGTTGTTCACCTCGTACCGATGACGGTGCCGCTCGGAGATTTTTTCCGTTCCGTAGATCTGCAGCGCCTTCGTCCCCTCTGCAAGCGTACAGGGCCAGGCACCCAGGCGCATGGTCCCTCCCTTTTCGGTCACATCCTTCTGGGTTTCCATCAGGTGGACGACCGGCGCTGGCGTCTGGGGTGCAAACTCGCTGGAGTGGGCGTCGGGCTTCCCCAGCACGTGGCGGGCATATTCCACCACCGCCAACTGCATTCCGAGGCAGATTCCGAAGAAAGGGATTCCCTTTTCCCGCGCGTAGCGGATGGCCAGAATCTTGCCTTCGGTGCCGCGGCTGCCAAAACCACCGGGGATCAGCACCGCATCCACCGCCCCCAGGACTTCCGTGAGCTTGTCGGCCTCCAATTCCTCGGAGTCCACATAGACCAGCTCCACCTTCGCATCGTTGGCCACCCCACCGTGCGCCAGGGCCTCGTTGAGACTTTTGTAGGTGTCGGTCAGGTGTACATATTTGCCGACGATGGCGATGCGCACCCGGTGGTGCGGGTTCTTGGCGCGAGCGACATACTCCTCCCACTTCTCCATATGGGGCTGCCCGGCCCAGATGTTCAGACGCTGAAGGACACGATCGTCGAGGTGTTCCTCGCGTAGGACCATCGGAAGCTGGTAGATATTCGGCACATCCGGCGCCGCCACTACATCGTCCACACTTACGTTGCAGAAGCCAGCGATCTTCTGGCGGATATCCTTGGGTAAAGCCCGGTCGCAGCGGCAGAGCAGAATGTCCGGCTGTGTCTTTCCACCGACCACGGCGTCATTTAATGCAGACTCCGCCACATACTGCGCATACTGGGCCACAACCAGCGCCTTCTGCGCATCTGTGTCTTTAGCATACGCGGCATTGAGCGCCGCCGCCGCCTTGTTCGTGCGCGCCTGGTTATTCGCCTGGTCCTGCACAATTCTCATGGAGTTGAGAATAGCAATCGCCGCCGTATAGGTAGGGCCAGGC
>CAITDR010000630.1 GCA_903891165.1 uncultured Pseudomonadota bacterium | reverse complement strand
GCTCAGGGCTTCCCGGCCAGTAGGGCCTGACGCAGGCGCGCCAGAGCCCCCCGAATGGAGCCCAGCGTTGCCTGTTCCACCATCCATTCCGGGACATACATCGTGGGTTTTGCATCAATCTGGAAGGAGATGCGTGATCCGGTGGGGGTCGCCTCGACGGTCCAGGTGGCAGTGTTGGAAATAAAGTGTTCACTTTGGGTCAGGCGCTCGATGTAGCCATTGGCCAGGGCACAACGTCGGGTCTGATAGCGGAAGGGAGAGGTGAGTCCTGCCGTGGAAACATCCACAATTGAACATCCGGCTGCGTCTTTGTGGTGCAGGTCGGCAGTGATCACATCCGGGCTCAGGTGGATGGCGCGGGGTGCATCGGCCAGCCATGCCATCACCTGTTCCGGAGGCAGCGGCACCTCCACGGAGTCGTCCACCGCACCCGCATGCGCTGTCGTTGTCACTGTCCCGACACACAGGAGCAGAACCAGAAGTTTGCGGAGGAAGGTGGGCTTCATTCTTCTGGGATTGTAGGGAATTGGGTCCTGGCTGTCTACTCATTCCGTCGGAAATTTTGGGGGCACGAAGAGGCAACGGCGTCTGTTTTTGGAGGTGATACATTCAGATGTGTATCACAAAATGCCATATTATATGAGTGTTTTGGTGACACATTGGCGATTGCTTAACTTCGTGGTAGAACATTTTGAGGATGCGTCCTTTCACCTCCGCCCTTTACAACAAACGCTCCCCCGTCGTAGCAGGATCATCAGCCCGGAGGCCACATGCACCCCCGCTCTCCCCTCCCCCTCTACGGTCTCGGGTCCTGATCCCGCGCCCCCTTTGTATCCGCACCCCAACCCGTTATCCTCCCCCGATGTTGCTCCTCCTCGCCTGCTCCGGCTCCCCCGACTCCCCTCCCCCCAAAAAGGAGGAAGATTCCGCGCTCCCCCAGCCGATCTGCCCGCAGCCCATGCTCCCCAGCTCAGCGCGCCCCGGCGACATCGTCGAGCTGACCTTCGCCGTCGATCCGGCCTTCCCCGCCGATGTTTCGGTCAGCAGCGGCAACTGGACCGCGAGTCCTACCGGTGGTCTCTGGGAAATCCCCGCCGACATCGCCGTGAATCTGCCCGAGACCCTGCAGCTCAGCCTGCGGGTGGAGGGCTGCACCGAGGTGGTTGGGGACCTGGAAGTACGGTGGGAAGAGGAGGATCGGGTGCTGGTGATCTACAACCCGGCGATCTCAGGCAGCGAAGCCGTGGCCACCGCCTATGCCGAGGCCCATACCCTGCCCGACGGGCGGCTCTGCGCCGTGAGCACGACCAGTGATACAGAGATTTCCGCCGCAGACTACCTAATTTTTGATGATACAGTCTCGGGATGTATCACTGCGGCCGGCCCCCAGATCCACTATCTTGTGCCGGTCTACGGGGTGCCCTACAAAGTTGCGGGGAAGATCGCCGACATCACCGGCAGCGGCTACCTCGCCAGTGTGAGTCTGGACGCGCTCTTGGCCCTGGGCAGCCGAGGCCGGGATGCCGAAGAAGCCATGTACAACCCACTCTATCAGGAGGGTGACAGCATGGCGGGGATCTACGATCCCTACATGCCCTTCGGCGAGCTGCGCGAAAACATGCGGAACCCCTACTTCCTGGTCAGCCGCATCGACGGCGCCGACGCGGATGCCTCGCTGGCTCTGTTGCAACGCAGCATCGATGCTCAAGGGCTCGCGGACGCCGGGTTGCTGGCAGGGAATGTGTACGTGGACGGACGCTTCGGCGAAAATCCGCCCACCACCGACGAATTCGGCAGCTACGAATCCGGCGAATGGAATATGTGGGGGACACGGGCGACCTGGGAAGACCTCGGGGCCTACCCAGTGATCTGGGACGGAAATGCCGAGGAATTCGGCACATCCCCTGCCCTCACCTCCTGCCCCGATGCCCTGTTCTATGCGGGCTGGTACAGCTACTACAACTACAACGATGCTTTTGTGTGGGCGCCCGGCGCTATCGGCGGCCACCTGGACTCCTGCTCCGCCTGCGACCTGCGCAGCGGCACCTGGTCCGCCGAGGCCCTCCGCCGGGGTATCACCGCCACTTTTGGCGCGGTAAACGAGCCCTACGTGGCGGGAATGCCGGAGTATGACCAGCTTTTTCTCTACCTGACGCAGGGTGCCAACTTCGGCGAAGCCGCCTACGAGAGCACCCAGTTGAGCCTCTGGATGATGGTTTTTGTGGGGGATCCGCTGTATCGGCCTTTTCCATCTCCATAAAGGGCCGGATCCACCAAGCCTATCGGTTGGGCTGAGGGGTGAGCCGCAGCCAGGGGCGCAGCACCGTATGACCCTTGGGGAAACGCCGGGCGATCTCCTCGGGATCGGTGAGCGAGGGGACGATCACCACCTCTTCGCCGTCTTTCCAGTTGGCGGGCGTCGCAACCTTGTGGTTGTCGGTGAGCTGGAGCGAGTCGAGCACCCGGAGCAGCTCATCAAAATTGCGCCCGGTAGAAGCGGGATAGGTGATGATCGCCCGAACTTTCCGGGCCGGGTCGATGAACAGGACGGAGCGTACGGTGAAGGAGTCCGGCGCATCGGGCGGGATCAGGTCGTACAACCTGGAGATCGTACGATTCGGGTCGCCGATGATCGGGAAATTGGGGGCGATGCCCTGGGTCCCTTCGATGTCGGCGATCCAGCGGTGGTGATCGGCCACGCTGTCCACGCTGATGGCGATGGCCTTGGCGTTACGCTGCTGGAGGGCATCGGCGAGGCGGGCGACGGCGGCCAGCTCGGTGGTGCAGACCGGCGTAAAATCCTTGGGGTGGGAGAAGAAGATCACCCACTGAGAACCGGCCCAGGCATGGAACTGGAGGGGGCCAAAGGTGGTCTCGGCGCTGAAGTCAGGGGCGGGGCTACCGATATAGAAAGCCATGGGGGCACTCCGTTGAGGAATCGCCGCGTCCCCAGCAAAAACCGTGCCAGGACTGTTACACGGTCGAAGGTGCACCTTTGTGGGGTTCCTTCCCGCGAACACGGTTTTTCCGTGGCGGCGGTGGCAGGGGCTCGCGGTTCGACCCGACACGCCCGCTCCTGGCCCGGGCGGCCCTAGGCGTCGGGAGTACATGGCAATCCTGCCGGCCAGCAACTTCGCAGCCAGGGGCCCAAATCACCCGCTCCGACCCGCGGGAGATCAGGGTTTTTCAGGAACCGGTGGGTCAACCTCAAACAAAAGTGGGTAGCTCATTCGGATGCTGCTCCCCGCGGGGCTGGGGAAGACAAAGGTGCGGATGATGGCCAGTATTGCAGCCTCGAACGCTGGATCATAGAGGGTGGAGCTACGGATCTCCGCGTCCTCCACCCTGCCCGTTCCCGAAATCGTGAGGCTGACGACCAGCTTGCCACCCAGGTGGTGGGCGAAGGCCTCCGAGGTGATCCACGCCGCGTGAAATTGGGGGATGGCGGCCAGGAAAGGGGCCTGGAGCAGGGAGCGGTCCAGCATCCCCATGACGGTGGTGCTGTCGTCGCGTACGGCAGGCTGTGGGGGCGCAGTGGTGTCCTGCGTCCCGTAGCCGGCGGGGGGCTGGGCCAGAGCGGGCTGCCCGGCGAGGCCTACTACGAGTGCGCCGCCGAAGAGGATTTTTCCGGCGGTGGAGCAGCGAAAGCGTACGCAGAGGGGCTCGGTAAACGCGCGTGCCAAGAGGGTTGCGGTGGCGACGGGGCCCAGCTCCGATAGGTCGTGAACGGGTTGGGCGCAGCGTGCGCAGTGGCGGACGGGGCCGGGGCCGTCCAGCTGCTCCCAGCGCAGCGGGCACACAAAGGACAGGCAGGGTGTGTTCATGACGGGGAAACGTCTGGGGGACCGCCTTTTTGTCAACGGGTGGTCAAAGCGGGGCGGAGAGTGGTTGCCGGGGACGGGATGGAGGGGGCGGATGCTCAGGGGCTTCACCCGAGGCGCTTGCCTCCGTCGCCTGACCTCGCTACACCTCGCCGCCTCCAAGGTGCGGGGCTGGGGTCTGGGCGGGTGTGGAACGGGCTCTTCCCGGGTAGCCTCCTCTTGTCCCACAACGACCCGCACAAATTTCATAATAATATATTTAGAAAGGTAAATATGAATATCACCACCTACAACGTCAACTCCGTCCGCAAACGCCTGGAAAGAGTCCTCGAATGGGTGGACGAACGGAAGCCCGACGTGCTGTGCCTGCAGGAGATTAAGTGTGTGGACGAGGAGTTCCCCCGGCAGCCCTTTTTGGATCGGGGCTATCAGGTGGAAAGCTTCGGGCAGAAGACCTATAATGGCGTCGCCCTGCTTTCGCGCCTACCGATGACCGAGGTCCAGCGGGATCTGCCCTGGAGCGGCGACAGCCAGTCCCGGGGGATTGCGGCGCAGGTGGGGGGGCTGTGGGTGGTCAACCTCTATGTGCCCAATGGCGGCGAGCTGAGCTCCGAAAAATACCCGTACAAGCTGGAATGGCTCACCAAACTGGAGGCGTGGCTGCGGCCGCTGGCCGGGCAGCCCCTGGTGGTCTGCGGCGACTTCAACATCGCTCCGGCCGATGCCGACTGCTATGATGCCGAAAAATGGCGGGGACAGGTACTCTGTACCGATGCCGAACGTAGCCGCTTCCAGGCCTGTCTGGCGCTTGGCCTCAGCGACGCCTACCGGCGTCTACGCCCTTCCCAGCGGCAATTCACCTGGTGGGACTACCGGGGAAACCAGTTCGGCAGCAACCAGGGCCTGCGCATCGACCACCACCTCGTCTCCGAGGCGCTCTGGCCCCGGGTGCTGGACATCTCCGTGGATGAAGAAGCGCGCGGTCGCACCGAAGCCTCCGATCACGCCGCCGTCACCCTCCACCTCCAGGATTTTGTAGGCGGAGAAAGCAAACTTTCTATGCCACCCCCAGCAGCCCGTCAGGTGGGGCTCTTCGGCTGATTCTGATCGATACATTTTGTGATGTATCACCAAAAATAAGCTACTTCCTAAACTTTGGTGATACACATCCAAAATGTATCACCTCAGCTTCTGCCGCAGCGCCCCCACCAGCATTTGTGTCGCACTATCCAGGATCACCTCGATGTCTCGGCACATCGCCTCCTGATACTGCTCCCAGACCTCACAGAGGCCCTCGTAGATGTTCCCCGCTTCCGGCAAAAGGCGCAGTCGCTCGCGCAGTTGTTGCTCGTTCACCTGGGCACTTTCGCGGAGCTGCCCCCCGCGGGTGCGCAGCTCCCGGTCCAGCTCGGCCGGGTTCGCGGTCAGGGCCACCAGCGGCTGCAAGAAGCTCACGGTTTTGTCCCAACCCTCGTCCACTCTGCCGCTGAGTCCCTCCAGAATCCCCGTCAGCTCCGGCTCCAGGGCGGGCAGGCCCCCCTTCCGGGCCGCCTTCAGCGCCGCCGCCATCTGCCCGGCACAGCGCCGGTGCAGCTCCTGGTAGGGATCCAGCGTTGGCACCAAGCCGTCGGAATAGCGCTCCATCAAGGCTTTTTCGTTGGGCTGGCCGATCAATACCCGGCCCAGGTCGGCCGCCCCCACCTCCCAGGCGCCTACCGCCGCGCTGCCCAACTTTTTCAGCGCCGCGTCCACCTGTTCGGGAAGGTCTTCCCAGTCTTTTTCCATCTTCTCCGTCCAGACGGCACCCACCTTGGGCGCAGGCGGATGCAGGCGTCGGTCGATACGCTGGCGGAGACGGTTCAACAGGCCCAAAGAAACCTCTTTTCGCCCAGGTAGCCTGCGACCGGGCGGGGTGGGAGCGTTAATCGGAATGCGGCGAAGAAGCTCACGGAAGGGGATCATGGCAGAGCAGCTGGTGGAGAAGGTAGGAGTGCTGATTGTTTCTGGCTTTCTGGGCAGCGGCAAGACCACGTTGGTGCGCCGGATCCTGGAAGATGCTCAGGCGCGTGGCATCCGGGTGGGCATCGTCTCCAATGAATTCGGGGAGCTGGGCATCGATCAGGCACTCTTGGGAGGAGGTGAGCAGCGATTTGTGGAGCTTGCTGGCGGCTGTGTCTGCTGTGAGCTCTCGGATGAGCTCTTGGAGACTTTGCAGGCCATGCGGGAAAAGGTGAACCCGCAGCGGATTGTCATCGAAACTTCCGGGGTGGCCCTGCCTTTTGAGACCCAGCTCAACCTCTATCGCCCCCCGATCGATGGCTGGGTGGGCGATGAGGCGGTGGTGGTGGTGGTGGACGCCGCCCAGCTCCGGGAAGGCCCAGATGCCCCCGAGACTTTTGAGAACCAGGTGTCGGGAGCGGATCTGCTGGTACTCCACAAGGTGGATCTGGTAGAGGAGGAGGAGCTCCCGCATCTGGAAGCGGCGTTGCATGAGATGAATCCCGGCTGTCCGATCCTCCGCGCCAGCTACGGGCGTGTGCCGACGGAGCTGCTCTTCCCCACCGGTCCCCGCATCGCCCCGCCCGAAGCCCACGACCACGATCACCGCCACCATCGTCACCACCACGAGGACTTTTTTTCTGAAGAGCTGGCCGCCCCCGCGGATCTCAGCCCCGAAGAGATGTTGGCCTGGCTGGAGCCCCGTCGGGGCCTGCGTACCAAGGGTTTTGTGCAGACCACGGCAGGCATCCGTATCGTCCAGGGTGTGGGGCGGCGGATCGAACTTCAGGAGCCCGGCGAGTTGAAAGTTGATCCTACACTTTTGGGGCGGGTCGTCGTCATCCGCTTGCCGGTGCAGGGGACAGTAGGTGGTGAGAGGACTGACGAAGGACTGACGAAGGACTGACGAAGGGTGTCGAAATTTCGACACCCCGCTCAAGTTTTTGCGGCGTTGATCCGTTGGCACGAAAAATGCATTGCCGCTTGTGTGCGGACATCATTTCCATTCCGCGTTAGGAATCCTACATGCTCTTCCTTCTTGCCACCGTCGCCTTCGCCAAGTGCCCGAACCTCCAGACCGAGCTGGATACGGCCCGCGAGTTTATCCTCTACGAAAAAGTAGAGGAGGCCGCCACCCTGCTGGCCAATGTGGAGGCCGGTTTTGCTTGCGCCCCGGCCTATCCCGATCAGCTCAGCCGCTACTGGCTGCTCAAGGGTACACTGGCGCAGATGGCCGGTAAACCCGACGAAGCAACTCCCTATTTTGCCGCCGCGCGGCGGCTTTCTCCCGAGCCGGACCTGCAGCTTGGCCCGGTGGTGGTCGGCGCCTTCAAGGTGGCCGAAGCGCCGGGCACCGCCCAGCTGAACATGCAGCCCGCCATCCCCGCCTGGGTGGATGGGAAAGAGGAAACCACTTGGCCGCTCACGCTGCCCTCCGGTCCCCACCTTGTGCAGGTGCGAACTGAGGACGACCGGGTGCTCTACAGCAACCTCATCGACATTCCTGTCGGCCAGACCGCGCTGTTGGAGACAAAACTACCGGCATCTCTCGCCCGTAAAAAGAAGCTGCCCTTCCCGGTCTACATGGTGGGCGGCATCCTGTTGGCGGGGGCGGGCGGCGCAACCGCCTGGGGTGCCATGCAGCAGGATCCGATCATTGAGACGGAATACAATACCTGTGTGCGCTCTCCCGGCAAGTGTGACGAGTCTGCTTTCCGAGGAGCCGGCCTTCGTGGAGATCTTTTCTCCATCGGGTCCTACGCTCTCTGGACGATTGGCGCAGTAGGTATCACCGCCCAGTTTGTGTTGCCTACCGATGTGTTAGGCTGGAACAAGAGCAAGAAAAAGACGGCTCCGCCGCCAGAAGAGCCGGTGGATCCGGGCGCACCTGCGGTCGATCCGGCGGCCACGACGCCCGCGGGCACTCAGTAGGCAGCCGATTGCAGGCGGGTAGCCCGCTTCTGCACCGACCGGGTTAGCTGAGAAAAATGTTTGCTCTGCTGTCTTTGGCTCTGGCTGCCCCCGGCTACCTGCGTGGCCCCGACATTCACGGCGATCTTGTCGTCTTTTCTGCCGAAGGGGACCTGTGGACCGTTGCGGCCGGTGGCGGCACCGCCCGGCGGCTGGTCTCGCGGGAGGCGGATGAGTTCTCCGCGCACTTCTCCCCGGATGGCAAAACTGTCGCCTTTTCCGCCAACTATGGCGGAAACATGGATGTCTACACCGTGCCGACGGAGGGTGGCACTCCCAAGCGGCTGACCTGGGGTCCCGATGGCGAAGATTGTGTAGGTTGGACGCCCGATGGGAAGGAGGTGATCTTCCGCGGTCGGGGCACCGATCCCAACGACGTCTATCGCCTCTACACCGTGCCGGTTGGCGGCGGGGACAGCCGGGAATTGCCGCTGGGCTGGGCGGCCCGGATCGACATGGATCCCCAGAGTGGTCAGTGGGCCTTTACCCGGCTGGGGCGTGAGGCGGCCACCTGGAAGCGCTACCGTGGTGGCTCTGCCGACGATATATGGGTAGGAGACCCGAAAAAGAGCGACTACCACCAGATCACTTCGCATGAAGGGCCCGACTCCTTTCCCATGTGGAACGGCGGTCGTATCTACTTTCTGTCCGATCGGGGCGGCACCGCCAACCTCTGGTCGATGAAGCCGGACGGCAGCGATCGCAAGCAGCTCACCCAGCACACCGAGTGGGACGCCCGTTGGCCGGCCATGGGACCGGATGGCCGTATCGTCTATATGTTGGCAGGTGACCTCTACATCTATAATCCGTCGGACAACAGCAGCAAAAAAATCACCGTGGACCTGCCCGGTGAAGGCGGCATGGCCCGGGTACGCTACCCCGATCCCCTCTCCTACCTGAGCGCCTTCTCGCTGGCCCCGGATGCCGATCGGGTGCTGATTACTACACGGGGTGAGCTGTTTTCAGTGCCGACGGAGGAGGGAGTGACCCTCAGCCTGAGCAACACTTCTGGGGCGCGCGAGAGCTGGGGCTCCTATGCGCCCGATGGCAACCGCATCGCCTATGTGACCGATGCCTCCGGCGAGGAATCCATCGTGACGGCGGATGCGTGGGGTCGCGGAAAAATCCAGGTGGTCAAGGCGGCGGGTACCCGCGGCTGGCACATGCCGATGATCTGGTCCGGCGACGGCAAGTGGCTGGCCTATGCCGACGAGCTGCATAAACTGTATGTGGTTCCGGTAGCAGGAGGCACGCCGAAAGAGGTGGACAGCTCCTCGATGGCCGAGATCACCGAGTATGTCTGGAGTTCCGATGGTCGCTACCTCGCCTACAGCAAGGTGGAGGCCAATGACTACAGCGCCATCTATGTCTATGATACCAGCGATGGCAAGAGCCGGAAAGTGTCCAGTGGGAGCACCTCCGACCGCTCCCCGGCCTGGGATCCCGACGGGCGCTATCTGTATTTTATGTCAGCAAGGTCCGTAAACCCCGTCGTCAGCGAACGCGACTTCCAGACCATTCTGCTGCACGGCAACATCCCCTGCGCCGTCCTTCTACGCCCGGATGTTCCCAACCCGCTCGCCGCCAACGCCGGCCTGCCCCCGGTGGAGAGCAACCCTGCCGCTCAGTCGGCAGCGGAGGATGCGAAGAAAAAGAAAAAGAAGAAGGACAAGAAGGAAAAAGAGAAGGAGCTGGATCCCAGCGACATCCCCTCCCCTACCGTCAGCATCACCTGGGAGGGTCTGTCCCAACGTCTGGTCGTCTTGCCGGTCAGTCCCGGCGCCTATGTGGGCCTCGGGGCCACCTCCAGCCGCCTGTTTTTCCTAGGTCTGCCCGATGGAAACCTCGCGGGTGAGGGCGGCTCCACCATACTCTGGGCCTACGACCTGGAGGATAAAACAGCCAGTGTCTACCTGGAGGGGGTGAGTGCCTACGACCTGGTTCCCAAGGCGGAAAAACTGGCGATCCTGCAGGCCGGTGGCCTCTATGTGATGCCCGCCGCCGGGCCGGTCGGCCCCGAGTCCTGGGAAAAATCAAGAGTGAAGCTGGAGAATATCTCGCTGGAGATCGAACCCCGGCAGGAGTGGCGGCAGATCTACCTGGAGGCCTGGCGTCTGCAGCGGGACTTCTTCTGGGACCCGAATATGGGCGGTCTGGACTGGCTGAAGCTGCGTGATCAGTATGGTAGCTTACTGGATCGCTTGGGAAGCCGCAATGATCTGAATGATCTGATTGGCGAGCTCATCGGCGAGCTGGGCACCTCGCATACCTACGTCTGCTGCGGGGATACCGCGAATTGGGAGGCCGGACCGGGCAGCGTGGGCATGTTGGGCGCCTCCTTCGTGCGCGAGGGCAGCGCGCTGAAAATAACGAAGATCTACCGGGGGGATCAGGCAGACAACCAGCCCTCGCCGCTGTTGGAGCCGGGCGTGGGTGTGGCCGAGGGCGAGTACCTTCTGGCGGTGAACAATCGGCCGATCCAGGGGGATCTTCCTCTGGAAGCCCTGATGCAGGGCCTCGCCGGGAAGCGGGTGGTGCTCACCGTCTCGGCCAAGCCCAGCCTGGAGGGATCCCGGCAGGTGGTGGTGACGCCCCTGGCCGAAGAGAGCGGTCTCCGTCATGCCGACTGGGTGCGGAAAAACCGGGAATATGTCTACGAAAAGAGCAAAGGTAAGCTGGGCTACATTCACATCCCGGACATGGGTGGCGCCGGATTGATCGCCTTTGAAACCTGGTTTTATCCGCAGGCCGACCGCGACGGTCTGGTCATCGACGTGCGCTGGAACCGCGGTGGCTTTGTCTCCCAGTTGATCCTCGAAAAGCTGCGACGGCCCATTGATGGCTGGGTGGTGCCTCGGCACGGGGTCCCCTCCCCCTACCCCTATGCACGCCGCAGCGGCCCGCTGGTGGTGATCACCAACGAGTTCGCCGGTTCCGACGGGGACATCTTCCCCAAGGCCATGCAGATCGAGGGGCTGGCCCCGGTGATCGGTATGCGCTCCTGGGGCGGTGTAATCGGCATCCGCGCCGACAAACCAGCGGTAGATAGCGGCTTTCTCTCTCAACCGGAGTATGCCTTCTTCTTCCGAAACGGCGGCTGGCAGGTGGAGAACAAGGGCGTAATCCCCGATATCGAGGTGCCCTGGCTGCCGCAGGAGGTAGCGAGCGGGGTTGATCCCCAGCTTGATCGTGCCATCGCCGAGGCACTCAGGCGCATCGGCGAGGCCCCGCCCCGCCCCGCGCTGGACCCGCGCCCCGAGAAGACCCGCGAAGAGTACCAGCGCAAGGAGCCCTGAAAGGCCGTAGCAGCCTCTACATCCGGTGAAATCATGTGGCGGTTTGGTGAATTCCTGGTAAAGTGGTGTATCGAGGATGATTGCCGATGACGCGCTTGCTGCCCCTTCTGGTCTTTGCTGCATGCACCGGTAACGGTGATATTAAAGTTGCAGATGAAGTGCCCACGGTGACCTTCATTCAACCGGTGGATGGAACGAGCTTTGATCCGGCGGATCCTCTAAGTCTATGTCTCCAGGTTGACGACGAGTTGCCGGTGGAGAGCCTTGAGCTCTCCCTTCAAAGCAGCCTGGACGGCTTCCTCTGGGAGCCCACCGAGCCCCCCACCGAGTGTGCGGAAGGCGGCGGCAACGTGGGTCTGGACGTGAGCCTCACCGAAGGCACCCATACCCTCACCATGACCGCCATCGACCCGCGCGGCCAGACCGGTGTGGGCGAGATCACCATCACCGCCACCCCCAACACTGCGCCCACCTGCACGCTCATCGCGCCCACCGAAGGTGCGGTCTATGAGCTGGGTGCTCCGGTGGAGATCAACGCGGCGGTGGCCGATGCCGAATATGAAGCCAGCCGCCTGACCGTGTCCATCACCTCCTCTATCCAGGGGCCCATCGCCGATGTGGTCCCGGACTCTTCCGGACAGGTCTACACCTCCACCTCCCTGCTCACCGGCGGGGATCATGTGCTGGAGCTGAAGGTCACCGATCCCCGCGGTCTGACCGATGCCTGCTCCGTCAACATCACCGTCAACGTCTGCCTGGACGACGACCTCGACGGCTTCACCACCTGCGACGGCGACTGCGACGACAGCCAGCCCGCTGCCAACCCCGACGCCACCGAGCTGGCCGACGGCTTTGACAATAATTGTGACGGCACCGTGGACGAAGGCACGGACCTCTACGACGACGATGGTGACGGCTTTACTGAGTTCACCGGGGACTGTGACGATGGCGACGCGGGCATCAACCCCAACGCCACCGAGGTCTGGTACAACGGCGACGACGACGACTGCAATGGGTCCTCCGACTACGACAAGGACGAGGACGGCTTTGATACCTCCCTTTTTGGTGGGGATGACTGTGATGACAATAATGCGGCCGTGAACCCCTATGGCCGCGAGACCTACTACGACGGCGTGGACCAGAACTGCGACGGCCTCTCCGACTACGACGTGGACTTGGATGGCTACGACTCCTCCAGCTATGGCGGGGACGACTGCAACGACTCCAACCCCACCATCAACCCCGCAGCAGCAGATACGCCTTACGACGGCATCGACTCCAACTGTGATGGCGACAGCAACAACGACTCCGACGGTGATGGCTACGACGCCACCTTCTCCGGTGGTACCGACTGCAACGACGCCGACTCCACCATCAACCCCGGCGCCACCGAAGTCTACTACGACGGGATCGACCAGAATTGTGATGGTGCCAACGACAACGACGCGGACGGGGACGGCTATATCGGCGACAGTGTTGCCGGCGGCACCGACTGTGACGACCTGGATCCCACGGTCAATCCCGGCGCCATCGACACCGCCTACGACGGCCGCGACACCGACTGCGACGGTTTCTCCGACTTCGACGCGGATGGCGACGGCTTCGACGACCTCGCCCACACCGGCGCCGACTGCGACGACACCGACGGCAACGTCAACCCCCGCGCCCAGGAGCTCTGGTACGATGGAGTAGACCAGAATTGTGATGGCGGCGACGACTACGATCGCGACGGCGATGGCCACCAGTCCTCAGGCTACGGCGGCGATGACTGTGACGACGGC
>CAITDR010000629.1 GCA_903891165.1 uncultured Pseudomonadota bacterium | reverse complement strand
CCAAGGAAAACACGAAAGACTTACAGTGGACCGACTTCCTGATGGTGGGCGGGCAGGTCGCCTGGATGATCGGCCGTCCCCAGAATCTCGTCTCCATCGGCCTGGACGCACGCTACGCGCCCTACGCCGCAGAAGCGCAGGGCCAGATTGGTCTGTTTGTCTCCTACTACATTCCCTTCTTCGACCTGAACTGAGCGGATCAGCGAAGGCCGAACAGGCAGGTACCGCCAAGGACATCGCCATCGCCACCGGAAGATGCTTGACCAGCCGGTGCCGGTCTGCGTCGAGCGGTGGCGATGGCCAGCGTCCGGGCTGCGGGGTTCCGGCGACTGAATGAAGCCTCATTCAGTTCCCGCTCTCCTCAGCCCTTCCCCACCCGCTCCTCCTCCTCCGGTCCCTTCAAACCATCCCACCACTGGCGTAGATCCAGGGTAAAGTCCTGAAAGGGCTCCATCTGCGCCGCCTCCTCCTCCGACCAGACCCCCAAAAGCACCCAGAACTCCCCTTCCCGGCGATGGACTTCGATGGTGCGGGCATCCAACGAGACGATCCAGTACCAACCCACCCCGGCCTGGTGGTAGATCCGCGCTTTCTCCCGACGATCCCGGCGTGCAGTGGAGGGAGAGAGAATCTCGCAGACCCAGTCGGGTACCAGCGTCACCGCCGCCTGATGGGGAGGCTCTGGCATTCTTTCCCGCTTCCAACCGGCGATATCGGGGGAAACAATGTGGTCTCCCCGGGCTGTACTCAGGTGCAGCTCCGGCTCGGCAGAGATCCACCATCCACCTGGGGGAGCGCCCGGTGGACGCCTGTTCCTCAGCCGCAACTCCCCACCGATCTCCAAGACCAAGTTTGTATGAGGAAAAGCAGGACGTGGACTCAGCACCAGCTCCCCGTTCAGGATCTCCCCCCGCTGCCCTTCGGGCAGGTTGCGCAGCTCCTGGTAGAGGGCTTCAAAGGTAGGCAGCTTCAGAGCGGTAGACATGCACTCCCTATAGCATGTCGTCTTAATCCGCGCCGCCTTCCCCTGGCCCCCTCCCCCACGCCCCGTTAATACAAAAAATGCTCGCGATCCGGGAACACCTCGTCCACGCCTTACGCTACGATCTGATCGGCCCCATGCGGCCGGATGAGATCCTGGAGCAGCGCCCATCCCGCTGGTATCTCGCCGGTTTTCTCGTCCCCACCGGCACGCCCCCCGAAGTGGTGGCCGACGCCACCAACGAAGAAGAGCGCGACCTTGGTCCCGACGCTGCCGCCGAAGATGACCGGGGAGATCCTGCCAGCACCGGCCGCAAAGCCTGGTTTCCCTCCTCCTTTGGCCTGTCCGTCCTTCTCCCTTCCGAAGAAAGCCCACTTTTTGCAACCGTGCGCTGGGGACAATACCGCCGCCTGACGCCGATCGAGATCGCGGACGCCTGGCAGAAATTCCGGCCCACCGGCTACCAGCGCCGCTACGGCGGCAGCAGCCCGGAGCGCCCCGCCGAGGAGCCGCCCGTGGCGGATCCGGAGGCGGCCACCGAAGGTGACGACGCCGAGGAAGAAAAAAGCCGTACGCCCCCTCCCCTTTGGGCCCGCTCCGATCACCAGTCCGGGCCTTTTGTAGTCCAGCTTACAGACAAGCCTCAGCCGGTGCCCGGCGCGCCGGGGTTGAGCCTGAAAGTGGAGCCTCGTGCTGCCCAATCTCCGGGGCTGGGGCCGGGTATCCACATTGTCTCGGTCTTTCTGGTCAACGAGCGCGACCTGGTCCCCGGCCCCACGGCGGACACCCAGGCGATCTTTCAGGTAGAGCTGGAGCTTCACGCCCCCGAGGGCTTTGTGGCCCGCACCTCCTTCCACCAGCAGGACTCTAAAGAATGGGAGCCCCGCCGCGCCGATCTCCAGTACCGCGACCACGGTGAGTGGGCGGTGGGGCACGGGGTCTCCGCCACACCCCTGGAGGAGGGGAAGCAGGTCTACCGGGTGGCTACCACCTGGCTACCGCAAGCCAAAGTCTACAGGATGAAAGCGGGAGAAGTGGGTGCCGTCCCCCTGCAGATGGAGCGGTTGGCCGCCCTGCCCGATGCAGCGGCGCTTCGTGCAGCGGTGCAGCCAATGCTTCAGGAATATCTCAAGTGGATCGCAAAGAATCGACTTGTTGCGCAGTCGCTGGATGAAAACCGCGCCGAGGCCGCCGGGCTGCTGATGGACGAGGCAGAGTCCGCTCGACTACACATCGCCGAAGGTCTGGCACTTTTGGAGCAGGATCCCCTGTGTTGGGAAGCCTTCCGGCTGTGTAATCTTGCCATGGCACAGACCGCGCGGCAGGCCCGCCCCGGCTACTACGAGGGGGAAAAAAGCCCGGAGTGGCGCCTTTTTCAGCTTGCCTTCCTGTTGTTGAACATCCCCAGCATGGCCGACCCCCAGCACCCTCTCCGGAGCCAGGTGGAGCTGCTCTTTTTCCCCACCGGAGGCGGGAAGACCGAGGCCTATCTGGGGGTGGCGGCTTTTGCGATGATCCTCCGTCGTCTTCGGGGGGTACACGAGGCGCATGAAGGTGCAGGAGTCGCCGTACTTTTGCGCTATACTCTGCGGATGCTCACGCTGGACCAACTGGGCCGTGCCGCCACGCTGATCTGTGCCTTGGAGCTGCTTCGGCGGCAGGATCCGACCCGCCTGGGCCAACGTCGCTTTCAGATTGGTCTGTGGGTGGGCAGCTCGGCCACCCCCAACCGGATGGAGGATGCGGAACAGCAACTGTCGGCCTACCGCGCCAATCCCGACGACCGCCGAAAGGCCCTGCCAATGCCGGTCAGTCTCTGCCCCTGGTGTCAGGCTCCCTTTGAGCAGCGCCAGCAGCAGCGTGGGCGTAGTCGCAACGCGGGTATGCCTGCCCCCACCTTTGCCATCCGCCTGGAGGGGGGAGAAAAGGTTCTCCGCGTCGGATGTATTTCCGATGATTGTCCATTTCACTTCGATAATTCCGATGATTTGGGTGTGCCTATCGTGGTGGTGGATCAGCAGGTCTATCGCGAACTTCCGGCATTTCTCATCGCCACCGTGGACAAGTTTGCCGGCCTGCCGAGAATGGGGCAGGCGGGGATGCTCTTCGGCCGGGTGCGGGGAAAAAACGCGACGGGCTTTGCGATG
>CAITDR010000628.1 GCA_903891165.1 uncultured Pseudomonadota bacterium | reverse complement strand
TCGTTCATGTCCTGGGGCACCCAGTCGGAGTGGCTCCCGCCCAGCCTGGGGACGATGCCTTCCTGCCGCTCGACAACCACCAGATAGCGGCCTTCTTCTATCTCCATCGGCCAGCCACCTTCCAGGGCCACCCGCTGGAGCGCGTCGGGGACGGCCTCCGCTCCGGCGCTCAGGGCCACCACCAGCGCAGGGCGGCTATCGGTGGGCTGGCTGTCCTCCTCGGGAGTACTTTCTTCTTCGACCGCCGATTCCAGCGGCGTGCTGTCGGAAGGCTCTGTTTCGGCGGGAATTTCGGGGACGGGGGAGGGGGAGCAGGCCAGGAGCAGGATCAGGAGCATGCGCCTCTCTAACCTGTTTTCTCTGCCTCCCTCTATCGACCCATGGGAATCAGGGGATACCAGGGAAAAAATCGGCTTTCTTCCGGCTGCCCGGCGGCCATGTCCCGCAGGCGCCCCACCCCACATTGTTGGCCCGTGCCAAAAGTGAGCGGCCTTTGGAAGCCCTTCTGGATGTCCTCCCAGCCGCTCTCCATGTAGCCATTCTGCATCTCGCGGTTTGGCGCCAGCGGACTTTTGAGCACACCGAGCACCATCAACAATAATCCGAGGGGTGGCAACAGCCAGCCCAAGGCTCTCAGGGGCAGGCCGGGGTTATGCTGAAGTAGCCGCGGCAGGGAGGCCAACAGCCCCCCGTGGACCACCGCGAGGACCACCGGTAGGAAGAGGATCGCGGGGCCTATCCTTCTCAGGCTTGCTTCCTGGGGAATGGCCAGGAAAGGGAGGTAGAAGGGGGCCAGCGTGCCGGCCCAGGCCGCGAGTCTCCAGCCGGAGCGTTTTTGTATCGCAGCGACGAGGAGCAGGAGTGCGCTGCTGATGATTCCGCCGACCACCCATGGGAGCAGCGGCGTGTAGTGTTGCCCGGTCAGCCGCGCCATCTGCTCTTCCTGCAGCGCGCCCTCAGGGATGAGCTCCAGCAGCGTCTGTGCACAGCGGAGGTTGGCCGGGATGTTGCGGATGGGGCTGCTACCCCACCGAAAAGCCTCGGTGGTGCTGCAGAAGTGGGAGGTGAGCTGGTCGTGGCTGTAGGCTGACGGAAGCTGGGCGCGCCGGAACACGTCGGCCACATAGGAGGCGATCTGGTCCTCCAGTCCGGCCCCGCGCGCCGGAGGCCAGAAGTGCCCACCGATTTGATAGGAAAGTGCCATCGGTAACAGTATGGCAAAGAGTCCAGCAAGCCGCCGTCCTCCTCCCCCCTCCCTCGGAAAAACCGAAGCGAGCAGGGCTACAGCGTAGAGCGGCAGCACCCAGGAGATCGCCTTCAGGTCCACCAGCATGGCCAGGCCCATACTGCTGCTGGCAGCGAGCAGACTCGGCAGGCTCCGGTAGCGCAGGGCCAGGGCCGTACATCCTGCACTCAGGGCGATGCTGGCACAGAAAGCGGGGTAGAAGGTGAGGGTTCGGCTCTGCAAAACCAGGGCCGAGAAGGCGCCGGCCAGGATCGGTGCGGCGATGGCTGCTCGCCGCCCAGCCAGAGCAAAAGCCCAGGTATAGAGCCCAACACCCACAAGGGTAACCGACAGCAGCGAGGCAGCGGCCATACCATCAAAAAGTCCCAGCCATCGCGTCAGGGGGGTGTAGGCCCATCCCAAAAAGGCCGAGCGTTGCATTCCATCCAGGTTGAAGGCACCCCTACGCCCGGCCTCCACCACATCACAATATTGCCAGAAGTCACCCACCACCCAGGCCGAGCCGCGCAGGTGAAAGCGTGCCAGCCAGATCCCTTGCACCAGCGCCATCGCTACGCTCAGCAGCGCCGCCAACGGCAGATCCAGCCGGTTGTTCCAACGCTCTCCACGCGGGTCCGCCGCGAGTCCCAGAAGCAGCGTCCCGACCAGGATCCAGGCCATTCAGCCCCTTTCCTGCGGTCTCTTCACGTTGTAGACGCCCTTTCCTCCTCCCACCAGTCGGCTGCCCTGGAGCAGTCGGATCCGCGCCACGCCCACCCGGTTGCCCAGCCGCACCACGTCGGCCTCGGCCACCAGCTCCTCTAAGGCCGCGGGCTCGTAGTAGTCCACCCGCAGATCGACGGTTGAAACGCGCGCTTCTATGGTTCCGACCGCCGCAAATACGGCGAGGCCGCCCGCCGTGTCGGCCAGGGTGGACAGCACCCCGCCGTGCAGGGCCGGCCGGAAGGGGTCACCGACGAGGGCCGGCTTGTAGGGAATCAACACCCGACAGGAGCCAAAGCTACGGTGATCCGCAGCTTCTTTCAGTCCGTCCATGGACAACACTTTCATGCCCAGGTGCTGGTTGAACGGGATACCCTCTTCGAAAAAACGGATGAGTGCCGTCTGATCCATCCCCCTGTCTTAACGACCCGCTTCGTTCCTTTGCCGCCGCGTTTTGTCCAGCGTCGGTCAGGTGTCGCTCCCTTCGGCGCCACGATTTCTGGTTGCTCTTCCGATTCCGCCTCCAACCCGCTACATTGCGGGGGTGAGCACCAGCCCCCCACCGCCGCTGACCCGCGTGATCATGGATCGCTTCGAGGAGTGTATCTACAAGCCCGGCGAGGTCTCTCGCTGCCCGGCGCGGGTGCCTTCCGAGCCGCTGAGTCCGGAGCAATTGGATTTATTGTTGGAACAGGGGGATCAGCGCGTAGGCGGAACAGTTTTCCGTACGGAGTGCCCTTTCTGTCATTCCTGCGAGCCGGTGCGGGTGGATGTGGCCTCCTTCAAGCCGAGTCGCTCGCAGCGGCGAGTGCTCAAGCAGGGTGGGGAAGTCCTGAAGTTGGAGCTGGGAAAACCGCTGCTCTCCCGGAAGCGGGTGGCACTCTGGAACCGGCACCGGTCGGCCCGCGGGCTCTTGACCGACCACTCCCGTCGCGATCCGGTGGGCTACCAGGACTGGCTGGTGGAAAGTTGCGCGCCGACCTTGGAATTCCGCTATCTCCTGGGCGAGAAGCTGGTGGCGCTGAGCCTCTTGGATGTGGGGCGCACGTCGGCCAACTCAGCCTATTGCTACTTTGATCCCGCTTTTTCGGACCTTTCGATCGGTGTCTACTCGGTGCTGCGCGAGATGCAGTGGTGTGCGGAGCAGGGAATCCGCTGGTACTACCTGGGACTCTGGGTGCGCGAGTGTGAATCTTTGCGCTACAAGACCAACTACGCCCCCCACGAGCGCCTCGTGCGCGGGAAGTGGGAGCGTTTTGAGCGCCCCGAGCCGCGGGTGGAGCCGCTGCCGCCCGATGCGCTGGTGCCGCTCGGGGAGGGGGAGGAGGCCATCGGTACGGAGGCTTTGGGCCTACCAACAGATGCCCACTTCCGACGTGACTCCGAATAGAGTTACGGAATTTTCCCCAGCATGGTCGTGCCTTCTTCGCCAACCTGTACGATCAGGAGTGTCTCGGCGAAGGTGACCAGGGCCAGCAGCGTCTCGGTGGCATAGACCGGCCGGATGTCGGTAATCTCTTCGCGGATGCCAGGGGGAAGCAGGGGAAAAGGCTTGCCACCGGGTACCCAGCAGCCGATGGGCTGGGTGGCCTCGCCCGCACGGTCGGCTTCGCGTGTCCAGATCAACAGCCAACGATCCCCAAAACAGAGCAGCTCCAAGGCGCCGATTTCGCGCTTGGCTTCCATCCGTACCGGCTCGGGATCCAGGCCCAGGATCTGGTAGCGGAAGCCACGTTCGTCCCGGTTGGCCCAAGCGACGCCGATACGCTCGGTCTCGTCCTGCCAGGCTGCTGCGGTCAGGCGCCCGGGGTAGCCGGGGGGCGCCGAGACCAGTCGGCCGATTCCGTCGGCACGCACGGCCGCAAGGGTGCCCCCTTTGCCAAGAAGGATGGGATCTTGATGCCCACAGAAGCCCCGGTAGGTGCCCGCGGGTGCGCGCATCAGCTCCTTCAGGCCCGTCGCATCGTGGCGATGTACGGAGAGGGCTCCTTGGCGTCCGATGCCGAAGATCAGAAAGCCGTCGCCATCGGGGATAAAGACCGGGCGTACCACCGGGGTGTAGCCCAGGCGCACCCCGCGGGCCTCGCCCATCCGCCCCTCCACGTCCATATCCTGCACCTGCAAGAGCACGCCGCCGGGGTTGTCAACCACTACCAGAACCTGGAAAGCGGCTCCTTCAATGGGAACAACCGCACGCGCCAACACCTGCTCGGAAGCGATGGGGAGGTTCTGGATCCGTGCAAGGGACTCACCAGGGGCGATGATGCCCACACAGATGGCGGCCTCCTCCTCCTCATCGTCCGGCGTATTGTCCCAGATCGCGGCAAAATGGGCGCCGATCCGGGCAACCACCGGCTGATCCACATGGATGGAGGAGGAGACCATCACCGGCTCGGCCATCAGCGGCGGCTCGGGCGGGCCCTTGATGCGCGCCAGGATGTCCGCGCCGGCCACCACATCAAAAAGGTCCGCTTTGGTGAAATCTGCGCCTTCTACCGTCGCATCGGTGAGGTCGGCGCCGGAGAGATCGGCCTCAGCGAGGTTCGCACGATCCAGCTTGCAGCCCACCAGCTTGGTGCCGCCCAATATCCCACCTTTAAGGTTGGCTCCGGTGAGATCGGCCCCCGCCAGATCGGCACGCGCCAGCTCAGCACCGGCGAGGTTCGCACCGCCCAATTTTGCGCCTTTCAGGTCCACTTCGACAAGGCGGGCTTCGGAGAGATCGGCGCCGGTCAGATCCGCACGACAGGCCACCGCCTCCTTGAAGCGCGACCCCGTAAAGCGGGCTTTGGGGGCCACAAAAGCGGTAAGGTCGGCGCCGGAGAAGTCCGCACCCGAAAACTCGCCGTCCACGGCGCGGGCATCGCCAAGGTAGGCTTCCTTGAAGCGCGCCTTGACCGCCACACATTTATCCAGCTTGGCCCCGGTCAAGTCTGCACCGGAGAGGTTGGCCTTGGCCAGGATCGCCCCGCGCAGGTCCGCCCCGGAGAGGTCGGCCTTTTCCAGGTTTGCCCCCGAGAGATCGACTCCGGGCAGCTTGGCCCCGCTCAGGTCCACCGCAAAAAAGTCCAGGGTGACCCGCTGGCCCCGGCGGCCGTTGAACTCTTCGACCTTTCCATCCTGCAAAAGCTGCAGCAGCGACACGTCTACCTCATTGCGCGCCTTCATAACCTGCCGGAGCGGCCCCGGTTGGGCCTTCTTTTTCGGTCCAGGGCGGATTTTCCCGCCAGTGTAGCGCGGGTACCTGGGGGCTGGTCATCCGCAGATGAATGGGCTGTCCCCGCTTTTCTACGCCTTCCATCAACAGGATTGTCGCTCCTTCCATGTCCAGGCGCCGCAGGATGCGGTTGGGGACGGCCCCGGGATCGGCCCCCACCAGCGGCTCGCGCAGCCACAGCGCCGCCTGGCCCTCTGCCTGAAGATCCACCTCAAAGACGGTCTCTTTAAGCACGATCTCCACGCGCATACGTCCGGGAAGCCGCGGTACCTGCTCCAGTACCCCATCGGCCGTCAAAAGGGGTTGCCCCATCAAGGCCGAGGATAGCTCCCCCGGTGCACAGGCCCCGCAGGAGGGATCCAGCCAGCCCAGGTTGGTCTGCAAAAGAACGGTATCAAAGCCAGTAAAGGTTGTAGTGTTGACGCGATGGCCGCTGAGTCCCCACAGCGATCCGATGCGCTCCTGTGACAAAAGCCGCTGGAGGATCAAGCCCTTCTGGACGGAGGAGGCGGCACGACGCTTCCAGGCGCGGTTCAGGTTGCCCGGTCGGAGGGCCTCCACGCTGGGCAGCTCGGGAATATCCCGCACCAGCCCAAAGAGGGTGCTCCACAAAAAAGTTGGATCCTCCTCGGGTCGTAGCCACATCGGCTCGGCAGGCTCGGGCAGGGACACCAGACGGAAGCGCTCGGTCACACCCGCCAGAAAGGTGCTCAGATCGGGAATTACTGGCGCGTCGCCCGCCCGTTCCACCCGCCAGGCCACCGGGGCACCGGTCGTGGTCTCGATCAGGGTCCCCTGTGGTTGCTGGCTTACCGTTGCGGCGGTCGAGATCTGCCAGGTCACCGGTCCTGCAAGCAAAAGGCTGCCTGGCTCCAACAAAAAATCGGCCTGGGCCTGCTGGCCACCCAGGCGGTAGCGCACCCGGACCTCGTCGGCCTCGCTCAACAGGGCACCGGGCAGGGGTTTTGCGCCGGAAAGCTCCAGAAGCTGGGCTTCCAGCGGCAATGGGAGCAGCTCAGGGGCGGCACCGGGGAGCAGCAGCCAGCGATCCTCGATCTCGGTGTAGCCACGGGTGGGATCGGCAAAACCCCAGCCTGGATGGTCGGGATCGGGAACCATCGTCAGGATGCGATGGTGTTCGGAAACCGCGGAGGGGGCCGGGGGCAAGGGCAGCCCGATGCCCACCCGAAGTTCCGGCTCACTGGCGACGATACCCTCGGGAAAATTGACCTCCACCTTCAAAATATCGCCGTCGTAGAGCTCGGGAGCCCAGACCTGCCAGCCGCCTCCGGGCTGCGGCCGAAGCTGGTCCTTGGGCAGGCGGTGGCGGTCGCCGGTGGTGACCCAGGCACGCAGGGTCATCGGCTCTGTAGAGGCGATGTCCAGGCGACGGCAGGGCTCGGGCGCCCCCCGCACCTCGATGGTCAGAATCCGTCGTTCCGGCTCCCGTACTTCGTTGAGCAGACAGGCGGCGGCGGCCATTCCGATCCAGGCAAACATCTGTCCTCCGGTGACGAAGATTTTGACCTGCCTGTCGAAGATTCGACAGCCCTGTCGAAATTCCGACGGTCCACTCCGTAAAAATCGGCATTCATCCGTTGGCACGGATCTTGCATAGCGCCTGTGCCTAACCAGGAGAATCCCATGTCCGCCAGCCTGTCTCTGTGTCCCGAGCCCCTTCTTGATCCGCCGCTGGACCCCTGGTGGGACCTCTACCTGCCCGCGACCTTGGGCGAACGTGACCGCGTACGGATGGTCATCGACACCTTAGGTCCGGTGGATGCGGAACTTCAGGCTGTGGCTGCCCGGGCGCTGGAGGTGTTGGGCTACACGGTGGAGGCGCGCCGACTGGCCGTGCAGTCGATGCGGGATGGTGGCGATGAGGCGCTTGCACTCGCCACTTTTCTGATGCCGGAGGGCCTTCAGATCGCCGAGCTGCGCATCCAGCGGCTGAAGCTGCCGGGCCTGCAGGCGGACGCGGCCTGTGATGCGGCGGCCCTGGAGCTGCTCCGGGGGCAGCCGGAGGCGGCGCTGGAGCGGGTCGAACAGGCGATGATCCTCTGTCCCGATCATCGGGAAGCCGCGCGATGGTGCCGCTTTTTGACGCAGGAGGAGGCGGTCCGTGTGCTGCGTCGCTACCGACGGGATGTGGAGCGGGTGGCGCGGCTGCCGGGGGGGAGGGATGTGGTGGAGCTGGTGCCGAGCCGGGCCAAGGGCTGGGTGTCGCCGGAGCGCCTGAGGCGGCGGCTTCTGCATACGCTCTTGCCCGGGGGGGCGCGGGGCTCTGCCCTACGGAGGCTCCAACAGGCGGGAGTGATGGAGTGTTGGTTTGCGCTTCCCTCACAGTATGGGCAGATGCCGGAGGATCATGGGCTGGCGGGGCTGGAGCTGTTGGCGGACGAGCTGGTGGCGCGGGTGGAGGAGGAGCGGGTGCAGGGAGGGCTGGGAAGCGAGCTGTTGGAGGAGGCGGCCGCGGTCGATGGGGAGGCGGCGGAGGATGCGCTGCGGTTATTGTTGGCCTTGTGTACGCGGGCGCCGGTGCTGGAGGAGGTGGGGAGGGCGGCGGTGGCGGGAAGAGGTGCGGGGTGGGATCCGTGGCGGTGTTGGCTGGAGAGGGATGTGGAGGGGGCGCGGCGGCTGTTGCAGCGGAGCCTGGGGCCGCTGCCCTGGCAGGTGGCCGTGGACACGCTGCGGAGGGGAGGGGAGGGGGAGGAGGCGGAGCAGTGGCGTCGGAGGGGGCTGGAGCTGCCGCTGCTCGCGGGTGTGGCTGAGCAGCTACGAAAAAAGCTGGTGGTGGTTCCGGTGCCCCGGCTGGTGGCACGGGGGGCGGGGCGGATACGGGTGGGTTAGCGGGGGCATAAGATGACTTCTGATGCTACTCCAACGCTGCGTACCGGTTTTGCCACCACTCCCGACGGTCTGCGTCTGTACTGGAGGGCGGTGGGCTCCGGCCCCACCATCGTCTGTTGTAACGGTGTTGGGGTGAGCCTGTTCTTCTGGAAGTACCTGGTGGAACACTATGCCGACCACTACACGGTACTGCTGTGGGACTACCGGGGACATGGGCGGTCGGACTGGCCGCCGACCATCGAGGGGGCGGATCTGTCCATCGACCGGCATGCGCAGGACCTATGCGTCGTTCTGGATGCGGCCGGGGTGCAGAAGGCCCTGTTGGTGGGCCACTCGATGGGCTGTCAGGTGATCTACGAGGCCTACCGGCGTTTTCCGGAGCGGGTGGTGGGGCTGGTGCCGATGTTGGGTACCGCCGGGCGCACGCTGGAGACCTTTTTTGATTTTTCAGGCTCTCCGAAATACTTCAGGATGGTCGCTAATTTTTTGGATAGGGTAGGGGATGCAGCCCACTATGTGGTGCGGCCCGCGCTGCAGAGCCCGCTGGCCTGGGCGGTCACCCGGAACTTCAAGCTGGTGGATCCCTACTACGCGAAGCGGGACGATATGTTGGCCTATCTGCGGCATTTATCGGGGATAGACCTACGGATGTTCATCCACATCGTGCTGATGTGTAACGAGCACGATGCCTGGGATCTGCTGCCGCAGATCCGGGTACCGGTGCTGGTGATCGCCGGGGAGAACGACGCCTTTACACCGGGCTGGCTGTCCCGGAAGATCGCGGCGATGATCCCCAATTCTGACTACCTGATGCTGGCCGATGCCTCGCATGCGGCGCTGATCGAGCAGCCGGAGACGATTCTTCATCGGATGGACCGCTTTTTGAAGGAGCGGGGGGTGTTTTTATAGGCCTGGGCTTTCGTAGTGTGTCGTCGCCGTCAGGCCCTCCAGAAGTGTTTTTGATGCCCGCATCCGCTCCACCGACTCAGCGAAGGACTGGTTTCGTTCGTAGATCTGGGCGGCGGGCCAGCTTTTTATAGCTAGGCGGAGGTTGTGCTCAGCTTTCAGCGGGCAGACCACCTTTGGATTCTCGATCTGCTCGATCCGGGTGGGGTCTTCCTCCCACTCCTGGATCAGGGCGAGGAGTCGGTCGCGGTTGGGGGCGGAAAGGGTTGCGGCGATGGCAGGCAATTCTGTCAGGTTCTGGTAGAGCCAGGCTTCGATACTGTAGAAGGGGCACAGGAGAATCAGGGCGTCGGGGGTGGAGCCGGGAGCGTGTAGTTGCAGCAACGCGTCGATGGGCTCTTTGATCAGGGAGTGGAATTTTTGTAGGTTTTCGCTGGTTTTTCTTTTGGACCAGGGCCGGTCGCCGTCGATGTGGACGATCACGACGCTCCGGGGATCGGTACAGAGGTAGCCTCCGAGGGCCTGGTGAAAATTTGCCAGCCGTCGGTTGTCGCCCCAACGATGGCTCTTTCCCTGGCTCAGAACTCCCTTCCAAGCGTTGCCATGCATGAATCGTTGGAGCCCCGGTTCAGCCTCCTCGAAGAGGATTCGCTGGGTCTGGCAGTCAGGCTCCAGAAATTTGAAGACCTGCTTCAGGATGGCCTTCACGGTACCGTGAGCATCCTTGCCGCTGTCTTCGGTGAGTACCAGAACACTCAGAGCCGGAGTCACCATAGCCCCTTGCTCTGCAGGATGTTGCTGACGTGCTGGATCCCCACTTTGTAGGCGCGATAGACGGCGGCAGCCTCGGCCTGGTCCATGTTGCGCCAGCGCCATTGAACAGGCTCGCCTTCGTCCACGGTTTTTTCGCAGAACACAAAAGAACCTCGGACTTCCTCGGCGTTTTCAAAATCCAGGAAGTCCAGAAGCAGCGGGTTCTGGCTGGCCATAAATGCTTGACGTTCACTGATAATATTAAGGCAGGTTTCAATCCAGCTATGGTGAAAACCATTGACCAGCTCGTCGGTGATCACAGGCCCCTCCGGGATGCAGCCCAGGTACCATAAAAAGGCAAGCAGGCGTTTCTGGCCGAAGGAGAGGCCAGAGTGGTGGTGTTTTAAACCATTGGGCCAGTGGACTTCGAATCTCCACTGGTCGTAGGTGCGGGTGCCGTCGGGTGCCTCGGTTCTGAGGTTTGGGGTCGCAATTATACCTTCTAAGCCGAGAACTTGGCAGATCTGCTGGAGGGTGGGGAAGGTAGAGTCTTCTCGGCTGCCATGCGCGGACAGGATGGGAGGGGGGGGGGAGATGGAAAAAATTTTGGAGAGATCCCGTGGAAGAAGCGATGCACCCAATTCCGGACTTCCGTCCCGGACGCGGCAGAAGAAGGGGTCAAGGGTAAGGAGATCCCCGCGCTTTCCATCGGTGAGCGCTCGGAAGGCATCCGAGGCTTCATCAAAACGTCCTTCGTGGCGCGGCTCCCATTGAATGAAAGCACATGAACGGGGATCGTCTCCGTAGGCATGGGCTATCAAGGGAACCAAACCTGGACGTAAAGGAGAGATCCGTCGCCCGGACTCCTCCGCGCCATGTTGAAACCTGAGTGGGGCTACTGAGTCATCAATCCCCCGAAAGTGCCCGGTAATCATCCAATTGGGCTCGACGGTAGGCTGACGACGGTCGGCGGGTGTGAGTACAAGCCGGAGTCGGCAAAAACTGCTCACCCCGTCCCGCTCAACCTCCTCCTCATACTCAATATCAACTGCCGAACTCTCCCACTCCAACGGCGAAAAATCCGACCGGCAGATCATCGCGATCAGGTGCAGCAGCGTCGTCTTGCCGGTGCCATTTTCGCCCAACAGCACGTTGACGTGGTCGCCGAACTCCAAGGAGGTGCCCGGCTGCACGTTGCGGTAGCGGTGAATGATCAGCTTCCTCAGGCGTCGCACGAAATGCCCTCCCTCCTTCTCTAACGTCAAATGAAGGTGATCGGGTGACGGCTCTGTGCAGGCCGTCTAAGAGAGTGCGGCAAACGAGATTCCTTTACGCCGTGACTCACCCCAGAGTCACTCCAAATCCACCCGCTTCCACGTCCCATTCTGATTCTCAAAGCGCTGCGTCGGCCAGAAATTCAGATCCAGCTTGATGGTCAAGACCCGCACCAGGCCGTCCAGATCTTCGGTCTTCAAGCGTACGGAGCTGTTGTCTGCTCTTCCGGCCACAGCGGCTTGAAAGGCTTCCAGGTTGGACACCACTTTTCCGTCCACTTCCAGGATACGCCAGGTGGGGGACAGCCGATAGCGGGAGGCGGGAGAGCCGGCAGGCACATAGGAGACGTAGACCCCCTGCCGCGCTACTCCCTGCTGCTCCAGCACCGGCAGAGGAATTTCCTGCACAATTGCCCCGGCCCAGCTCAGGTACTGCGCCTTCAGGTCCCCGGAGACCATCCCCACCTGCAGCCTCAGCTCCACCTCCTTTCCGTCTCTCAGCACCGTCGCCGGAAATCGTATCTTCCAGGCCAGCTCTTCCAGCTCGCGATACCGCGTCACTGGCTGCCCTCCGGCAGTCAGAATCAGATCCCCCTCCCGCAATTGTTGACCCGCCAAGGTGGAGAGATTCCGACGGCGTACCACAAAAACCTGTCGTTGTTCCTTATCATGGGCCTCTATCGCTGCCGCTCGAACCGCCGAAAGTCCCCGCTGTCTTGCCTCTGCCAGCGAGATGGCCTGCAACTCCGCCCCCAGCACCGGCCAGCTTGCCCCGGCCCGCACCGCCTCCAGCGCCTCCGCCACGTTGCTGGCGGGGATTCCCCGCATCATCGCGTTGGGCTTTTCTCCACTCAGATCCACAAAAGAGGCCCACAGCGCTCGCATCCGTCCCTGCCGGTCCACCAAGAGCCCCCCGTTCACCGCCTGCTCTCCCTCCATCACCGCCACCTCCAGGTTGCTGTCCCGGAAGAAGGGAGGATTGGGCAATGGAATGTCGATGTTGCTCAGCCGGCTCACCCGCGCCTTCCGGCTCACCAGCTCCTGGTCCCCACTGTAGCCCACCTCCCACAGCTCCTCCCCGACCCGCAGCGGCCGAGGATCCACCTTCACCTCCCGCAGTGGGCTGCCCGCCAAGAGCGCTGGATCATAAGCCACCAACGCCAGGTTGTGCACCGGATGTACCCACAGTACCCTCCCCGGGATCTGCACGGCCCCCGCTACGGTGATGCGCACATCACCCAGGGTGATGGGTACGGTATCCCGATCCGTGAGGATCCACCCCCGTTTTGCGTCCACCACCACGCCGGTACCCCGCAGCGCTCCGGTATAGAGCCCATCGGGACGGAATGGCGCAGTAAAGCGTAAATAGACCAGGGACGGTGCGAGTTTTTGGAGGAGTGGATTCCCCATTTTTGCGTAGCTCACCGCTTGGGCTGTGGCCGTCTCCCCGCCGCCGCTGCTGGGGGCCAGGTCCACACAGCTCCACACCCACTCCCGGGCCTGGCATCGGCTGGCATCAAACCACCGCCGGTCCATCGTCGCAAAGGCAACACGATAGTCGCGCGGATCAGGAAGGTTGAAGTAGCGAATGGAAAATTGGTCCCCATCGGGATGTTTCAGGAGCTGAGCCTGCAGCTCGTCCATCGTGCTGACAGCCACTCCGTCGATCTCGGTAAGCACCGCCCCCCGCCCCAGACCCGCCTGCCCGAAGCTGTAGCCGGGGGTGGCCACGTAGATTCCCTTGGTAGCAATACCGTAGTTTCTTGCCTGCTGCAGCGACAGCGGGTGGAGCACCGCCCCGCCTACCTCAATGTACTCCGAGGGGGTGACTGCGTGTAGATCGCCTGGCGTCACCTCGACCTCCATCTCCTCTCCTCCGCGCACGATCCGCAACTTCAGCGGCGTTCCTACATGGCTATCCAGTGCAGCCTCCAACGCTACGTGTCCCTCCAAGGGGTGGCCGTCCACACCGACCACGAGATCTCCGGTGCGCAGTTTTCCGTCCCCCGGCCCCCCGATCAGCACCCCTCGGGTCACCAGCACCCCCAGCACGTCGGGAAAGGCAGTTCTCAGCTCTTTTTCGATGTCGTCGGGCAGGCCCAGTCGCCGTGCTTCGTCGTAGGCTTCCTGCACAAAACTGGTCTGCAGCGTCCCGCGTGCCACCGGAACCCCCCTTCGTACGGCATCCAGCGCCTGCATAATCCGGGGTAAGGGCAGGTAGTACGCGGCGGCAGAAGTCTTCATTCCTCCTGCATTCAGGGCGATCGCCCGACCGGATGCGTCGATCACCGGGGAGCCCGAGCTGCCCCCCGTTGTCCCCGAAGCCGCCTGAATGTAGAAGATGTTGTAGTCGTTGTAGTTGCCTTTTCCGTAGTCGGGCGCCTCCCGGTCCATTCGGGCAATGGTCCCGGCGTGGAAAGAAAGCTTTTGGCCTGCATCATTTCCAACCACACGGATTTCTGTGCCGACGGTGGCACCGTCCGGATAGAGGGGCAGCGCGGTCAGTGTCATGTACCGCACCGCCTTCGGATCAAATTTCAGGATGGAAAAATCGTGAATGGGATCGCGGTAGGCGAGGGTGAGCGGCACTTCCTCGTTGTCCTGAAAGACCGCCTCTGCCAAAAATGGCCCCGGACCGGGCACATGCCGATTGGAGACGATCAGCCCCCGCTCCACGTCCACCACACAGCCGGTGGCCACGGTATTACCGGGGTTTTCTGTATCAAAGGCGCGGGGCCGGTTCACCCGGATCGATACCACCGCGGGCACCACACGCTCCAGCGTGGCCTGCCAGTCCGGCGCTGCGGGGGCCACTGCGGGAGGATTTTTCAGGGGAGTACCGGCAAAGAGGAGAGGAAGGAGCAGAAGCATGGGCCCGAGGGTAGTGGCTTTGGGGGCGGCCTGTCAAGTCGCCACCGCCTCCTGCCGCTCGTGACTCACCGTTGCGTCACGTCCTCACCCACGATCCATTCGCCGTCCTGGATCAGCGTGTGCCATTCTACATGATCGGTCAGCCCTCCGATCACATCGGGAAGGAACATCTCTTCGCTGGGCGCCAGCCGCAGGGGCTCGGTCAGCCAGCGCTCCAGGCCGATACGCAGCATGCCGCTGCGGTCCCCCTCCGGCAGCTTTTTGGGAGGTTCTTCGCGCTCCACTTCTACGCCATCACAGCGCACCACCCGTACCCGATCCTGCAGCATCAGCGAGTAGCGGAGGTGCCGCTCCCGCCAAGACATCACGTAGCACAGGCCTCCGCCGTCGGAGAACAGGGTGACCAATCCATTGCCCAGCGAACGTACCAGAAGCTCCGCGGGATGCAGGGGCGCAAGACGACGTTCGATGGAGCCGCCCCCAAAACGCTGCTCCCCCTTCGTGGAAAAGAGGAGCTCCCGTCGTAACGCAAAGCCGACGGTCCACACCACCCGCTCCAGGCTGCCCGGCCATAGGTCGGCGGGGCGCCAGGGTCCGGCGATACCCACCTTCATTTCGGCACGTTTGTGGATGAACTCAGGAAGGATCAACCCTCGAAGTCCGCCGATCACCCCCTGTACGTCCAGGGGCTCCTGTACATGGAGCTGTCCGAATTCCATCGTCTTCCTACAGCAGGAGTCCCGCCACACAGGCACAGAGAAAAGTGGCGATCGAACCGCCGATCATCGCCTTGAGGGCCAGGGAAGCCAGATCCCCCATCCGGTTGGGCGCCATCCCGCCGATGCCGCCGAGCTGGATGCCCACCGAGGCAAAATTGGCAAAGCCGCATAGCGCATAGGAGGCGATGATCGCCGCTCTTTCGGAGAGGGGCTCTGCAGAAGCCTGGATGGCCCCCAGATGTACATAGGCGATAAATTCGGTGAGCACCAGCTTCTCGCCCAGCAAGGTACCCACCCGCCCGGCCTCCGCCCAGGGCACCCCCATGAGGAAGGCGACCGGCGTAAACAAGAGCCCCAACATCCAGGAGAGCGACAGGGGCTTGCAATCTGCAATCCATCCGAAGGCAGGACTGTTTCCACACACCGAAACCGGAAGTAAACCCAGCGTCCAGTCCACCATCGCCATCAGCCCCACAAAGGCGATGAGCATGGCCGCCACGTTGATAGCCAGGCTCATGCCCTCGCTGGCGCCCCGTGCCGCCGCCTCCATCAGGTTCCGGTCCACCTGCGCCTCGGGAATCTCCAAAGAACCAGCGGTCACCGGCTGTTCTTTCTCGGGGTACATCACCTTGGAAATGATCATGGTCGCGGGGGCCGACAGCAGCGAGCAGGTGACCAGATGCCCGGCAATTCCGGGGACGTCTTTAAGAAAAGAGACGTAGGCCGCGAGGACTCCGCCTGCGGTGTTGGAAAAACCACCGACCATCACACAGAACAGCTCGGAGCGGGTCATGCTGGAGATAAAGGGCTTCACCATCAGCGGGGCTTCGGTCTGCCCGAGAAAAATGTTGGCGGTGCAGGACAGCGTCTCCGCCCCCGACGTGCCCATGGTGCGCTGCATGCCCCAGGCCAGCCCCTTCACCACCTTCTGCATCCAGCCCAGGTAGTAGGTGACGGCGGTGAGCGAGGAGAAAAAGATAATCGAGGGCAGGATCCAGAAGGCAAAAGTCTTGACGGGAGGAGAGATATGTCCCGCGATAAAGCTCAATGTCCCGTCTGGAGCCATGATCTGGTGGGGTTGTACAGATTGAAAAGTAAAGTCTGCACCCTGCTCGGCAAAACTCAACAGCCGCCGTACCCCGGCGTCGATACCGGTGAAGAAGAAGGCCTGGGCCTGCGGCGAGAGCACCAGCACACCGGTGCCCAGCAACAGCGCCAGCCCCCACAGCACCACCCGCCAGGGAAATCGTCTTCGATCCTCGCTCATCAGCCAGGCCGCCCCGATCAGCAGGATCAGCCCCAGACCCGAGATCGCCCGCTCCATCAGCGCTCCAGCAGCTGGTCGGCGCTCAAAAAGACGCCGGTGCTTTCGTCGTAGACATGCAGGTTGAAGGTATACATATCGTAGACCCAGCCGTGTATCTCCAGCCGGTCTTCCTCCCAGGCCTTTGCGACCTGCGGAAAAGTCATCAGGTTGGCGAGCTGCTGCACCACGTTCCGCTCCACTGCCTGCCGCCACCACAGGTTGGAATCCCCATTTTCAACGGACATCACTGTCCGGTGAGCCGGCGCCAGCCACTCGGCCAACGACGGCATGCCCACAAAATGGGGGTGGGGGTCCATCAGACCCTTGATCCCCCCGCAGCCGTAGTGTCCACACACAATCAGGTGCTGTACCTTGAGGTGTTCCACCGCGTAGTCCAGCGCCGCACCTACCGAAGCATCCGCATTTTCCAGCGGTGGTACGAGGTTGGCCACATTACGGACCACAAAAATTTCGCCCGGGGTCGAGGAGGTGAGCTGCTCGGGCACCACCCGAGAGTCGGAGCAGCCGATGTACATGGCATCGGGACTTTGCCCTTCCGAAGCGAGTTTTCGTAGAAAATCGCGCTCCTGGGCCAGCACCTTGCGGCGGTACTTCAGGTGTCCACGGGTGCTACTTCAGCAGCTAATATTACTACAGTGGTAAATCCACACATTAGCCCAGGG
>CAITDR010000627.1 GCA_903891165.1 uncultured Pseudomonadota bacterium | reverse complement strand
GTAGTACTCGGTCCCATCATCGGGATCGTCATCCACCAGGGTGTCGCAGTCGTCGTCCACCGAGTTGCAGTGCTCCTGCGCTCCCGGATTGATGTTAACATTTGTGTCAGAACAATCGCCACCCACAGCAACCGCACCCTGAGGCTGAAAGCAGTCGTGCACCACCGCGCCGTCGTCCCCGAAGCCGTCCCCATCGCCATCGCTGTACCACTCAGTGGCGATTTCGGTATCGTAGACCGTATCGCAGTTTCCATCAAGGTTATCGCAGACCTCGACGGCATCGGGATTCACTGCGGCGTCGGCATCATCGCAGTCGTCATCCCGCAGGACATAGCCGGCGGGTATCGCGCAGTCGATCACGGTGGCGCCTGCATCCCCAAAACCGTCGCCGTCGCTATCGAGAAAGAAGGTGGAGGCGTCCGCCGCATCCGCTTCGTCCACCATCCCATCGCAGTCGTTGTCCACACCATCACAATATTCAGTTGCGCCAGGGCTGATATTTTTGGTGTCGTCGTCACAATCGGTGGCATCGGCCGCGTAGCCGTCCATCAGAAAGCAGATGGTCACCGGCAGAGCAGCAGTGCCGTAGCCGTCCCCGTCGGCATCGGTGTAGAGAGAGAGCGCGTCTACGGAGTCGTCTTCGTAGGTGCTTCCATCACAATCGTGATCAACGCCATCACAATACTCCAGGGCTCCCGTGAAGATCGTCGCATTTCCATCGTCACAGTCCGTACCAAGGAGTGAAGTAGCCGTCGGAAAACAGCCGAACAAGGCCGCGCCGGCCCCCTCTCCATCCCCATCCGCATCCAGGTAGTAGAAGGTGGGGTTTACCGGGTTGTCATCTACAATCTGGTTACAGTCGTTGTCCTCTCCATCACAATATTCATCGGCACCCGGATAAGTCATCCCATCCTGATCGTCGCAGTCTCCGCTTACAAAAACATGGCCGGGCGTGAAGCTGCAGAGGAGAACTTCTTCCGCGCCATAGCCGTCCCCATCGGTATCGGTGTAGGCAACCAGGGATCCGGCTCCCTGCCTGCGATCCGCGTCGTCGCAGTCCCCCTCCGCTTCCGAAAGGCCGTCACCATCGTCATCGTATTCGTTTGCGGGGACCACATCAAAATTCACATGGGCGGCGCCGACCAGACCGTCTGAAGCCTCCGCGTAGACGTACAGGCTCCAATTGCCAGGGGTCGCCTGCCAGGTGCAGCTTGCCGGACTCAGAAAGCTGCCGTCGCAACCCAACGCTACCGAAGAAGTTCCGTCTCCCAGGCTCCAGCTTATGTTCCAGGGACCACTGAGATCATCGGTGATGGCCACCTCGATGTTCAGATTGGAAGATTCGCGCACCACCTGACCCACCGTGGGCACCAGAAAGGTCGGAAGGGGGGCATCCTCGTCGTTGATGGCCAGGGTGACCTGCTCGCTGCCGGTCAGCCCGTCGGGATCTTCAGCTTCTACCTCGATGATGGCCAGGCCGGGTGCCTGAGCAGGAAGGGTGAAGGACCAGCTTCCGTCGGAATTCACCGCCTGCCAGGCACTGAAGTCAGGGCTACCCGCAGGGTCCGGCCAGACACGCACCTGCAGATCCTCCGAAAGTGACTCCTTATCGAAGGCAGATCCGCTCACAGAAAAGTTGCCCCGCCGGATATCCCCGTTGGCAGGAGAGATAATCAACACCTGTGGTGCCTCCGCCGCAGCAGAGTCGCTTTCGCCCGTTTTGCCGGTGCAGGCCAGGAGCAGAAGCATCGGCAGGCACCTCCAG
>CAITDR010000626.1 GCA_903891165.1 uncultured Pseudomonadota bacterium | reverse complement strand
GCTCGATGGGGGGGATGCGGTTGCTGGGGGGTGGCTCGGGGGCACGGGGTGGCTCAGGCGGGCGCACGGGCTCCACCGTTCGACGGGCCGGCCCGCGTAGTTCTTCTGGATCCACACCGGCTTCCGCCAAAAATGCCTTGAGCTTGTCCCGGTTGAACTGCTGGGTGGATTGCGCCTGCAGCTCCTGACGCACGCGGGGCTGGATCCGGCTTGCGCGCTGCATGATCTCTTTGAGCGAGGGGCCGGGGAGGGGGGCGCGCAGTACGCTGTCCATGGCCGCCTGGAACTCGCCGCCGGAGCGGAAGCGGTCGGGGATGGTGGGGCGCAGCGCCTGCCGCAGCAGACCGCGGAGCGGCTCGGGGACCACCTCCGCGGCCTGTTGCAGCCGCATTCCGGTCTCGGCACGTGCAGCCTGCTGGCGGATTTCGTCCACCAGTCCGTTGTACAGGGGCTTGCCGGTCACCAGCTCAAAAACCGCCAGCGCCAGCCCGAAGAGGTCGGAGGAAAAATTCTCCTTTCGCCCGTCCAGGCGCTCGGGCGGGCAGTAGCGGAAGGCATCCGCGCCCGGCATCCGCGAAGGATCCTGCTGCAAGGCAAGGATTTCCACCTGCGGCAAGGCATGTCCGATGATCTGCACCTTGCCGGTGGCGGTGGTCACCACCCGCCAGGGGGTCAAGCCGCCATGGGAGTAAACGCCCGCCGACTCCCCAATCTCTGCAGCTTCCACCAGGATATTTCCGGCAGCAGCCAACAGTTCTGCGGCGGCGCGTGGCCCCGCGGCCTGCCCCTGATCCCCCAGGAGCTGCACAATCTCCGCAATGGACCAGCTTTTTCCGGTCGCATACAGGAAGGTAGAGCCCTCCAGATCGTAGGCGACCAGGTCGGAGAGCCCCGACACCATCGGGGACTCCAAAAAGGAGAGCACCACGAAAAGTGCCGAGTTGATCGCATTGTGAGAGCGATACTCGGGGTGGAAACGGATCGCCGTAAAGATCTCGCCGCGTCCATCCTGCATTTCGAGGAGGTCTGAGGCGGGTCCAAGCTGCTGGCGGCCGGTAGGTGTGTAGGAGGAGAGCGGAGGCATGTCGTACTGATGTAGCACGATGGGTTATCTCAAGCCGCATGGCCACCACTCAGCAGCGTAGACCGGACGCAAAGGACCCGAAGGCCCTGCTGGATGCCGTGAAGGCATCGCCCGATCGGAACGTCGATCCCAAGCTGCGAGAAGCCCAGCAGAAGCTGGAGAAGATGGACGACAAGACCGAGATGTCACAAGACATGGCGGCCCAGCTCCAGTCGATGATGGGCAATGCCGCCCTTGCAGGCCTTTTGAATCGTGGCAGCGAAACTGCGACCACCACTGCCGACGCGGCGCAGAAGGAAGCACAGGAAGAAGTCGAGGAAGAGGGGAAGGATGAGGGCGAGGATCTGGAGCAGGCTGGCGTAGAGCGTGTGCTGCCCAGCTTCAGCAATGCGGCTGGAACCCCCGGCGGATCTCCCTTTTCGATGGGGCACTTTTTCGGAGGGGATGACGACGGAGGGGATGCCACCGCCCAACCCACCGGTGCACGGTGGCGGCCGATGCCTTCGCTGCCCGATCCCGACGAGGAGGAGCCCCTGGAGGAGGTGGAGCCTACCGAGGAAGGGGAGGAGGAAGGCCTGGACTTTGGCGAAGCGGAGGTGGAGTTGGGCGAGGCGGGCATCCCCGAGGGCATCCTCCAGCGTGGACTGCGGCATCCGTATCGCTGTGCACTTCCCAATTTTTCGTTGGAGAAGCTGGTAAATTTAAACCGCCTGGACAATGCCTACGGCCGTGGCAACAGCCTTCTGAGGTTGTTGGCGACCTGGGCGGAACATCCAGATGCAAAATTGCTGGCAACGGCCGCCTCCTTCCACCCTTTTGCACCCGAGGGAAGTGGTTTCTCTGGCGCCATCACCTGGGTGCTGGCTCTCTGCGAGTTGGTGTTGATACAACTTCCAGATCGGGAAGGATGGGAGCCTATTTTTGAGGTGGGGCTGGATGGGCAGACCCGACCCCAGGTGGAGCAGGCCGCGGAGCGTCTTGCACCCGAAGGACGCCTGAATGCCCCGGCCATCCTCGAAGCTCTGGTGGGGGAGCGTTGGGATCCGGAAGAAGTGGATCTTTTGGAGGAGGTGCATCCGGCAGTTGCCGCCGTGTTGGCACGCGCGAGTTTTCAGGCTCCTCTGCCACTGATCGACCTGTGGCAGCCGCCGGCTCCGCCGACGTCCGACGATCCGGAGCTGGATGCCCACGATGCCCACTTCCGTGCTTTGTTCGGGGAAGAGGAACCATCGCAAGGCTTTTCGGAGGATACGCTACAGCCGCTGTTTGACCGCTTGAACGCGCTCTTGGGAGCCCTGGGGCTGGCTCAGGCCGAGGTGGCGACGGCCGCACTTGCCGTGTCGCCCTGGGCTGAGGCGGGACAAGTGGCAGGAGTATGCACCATTTTTGACGACCTCCTCAAAAAGGTCGCCCGACGGTTGGTGCGGGTGGGGCGCGAGCTGGAGCAGCTGGTGGATACCGACGATCCGGCGCCGATCACCTCCCTTTCTGCAGAGGCGATGGGGGTTCGGGGCAGCGCCGAGGTGTTGCGCCGGGCGGCCTTCTGCACCCTGGGGGCACATCTGCGCCAGCAGGCTCCCGAGGAGGTGGCGCTGCCGCTGGCCTGGCAGCAGGCGATGGCCGAAGTAGCGCGTGAGCACACGGGAGAGGCCCGAAAAATACTGGAAGATGCTATCGAACAGGTGGAGGAGGCCGAACAGGGACGCCTGTCGCTCTTGACCGGCGCCTGGCTTCTGCACGCGGGCTTTGGCACCGCGGCGGAAGGGCACCTGGGCTGGGCCGCTGCGCTCTTGGAGAAGGACGAGCCGCCGCTGGCGGCTGGGGCCTTGCTTATGCTCCTGAGCCTGCGGCTGAGCCGAGCCCAGGATGTGGGCGACGTGACTGAGAGGCTGGAAAAACTTGGGAAGGAGCTAGGATCTTCGCTCGTGGTCGCTGCAGCAGCCATCGGGGAGCTGCAGGCCACCGGCCGCCTGGAGGCCCTGCGCCCGGCGGCGGCCTGGCTGCGCACTATGGAGGAAGGGGGCGCCTTGAACCTGCTGAAAGGGCGCTACGCGGAGTTTTGTTGGGCACAGCGGCAGGCAGAGCAGGGCGGGGAGAGCGCAGAAGTGTAGTCCATACTACTTCCGCGCCATGCCGTTCACCACCGCGATGGCATCCAGATCGAAGCCCCCGCTCAGCCCCTCGTAGTTGTTGGCGCCACTGTCCCGGACCCGCACGTAGCGCGCCTGAGCGACGCCGATCTCGCCCAGATCGAAGCGATCCCCGCCCGCAGCGTCGGGATCGGTGGCGTCCACGCCATTGGTGGAGTTGGCGTAGACCAGCGCGACCCCCGCACAGCCGGGATAGCCCTCGTCCATATTCTCGGCGTCACAAGGCCACTCCGTCCAGGTCTGCCCGTCCTCGCTGACCCCCACCACCCCGGTTTCCGCCCAGCCCACAAAGGGATTTTCAAAAACCAGCAGATCCGGCCCCGGACCGTCGATTATTTCGATCGCTCGAAAAGTTACAACGATCGAACCTTCTTGTCCCAGGGAGAGGACATCTAAAGAGCCGCCTCCGTTTCCAGGGGCCTCAGGGGGACCGTAGACGACGTCGGGGAAATTGTCCTGCCCAAAGCCTGCTCCCACGCCGGGGACGTAGGACTCCACCCCGTCTACAAAGGGCCAGGGCTCCTCCGGCGGGACGCTGTCGTCGCTGTCGTCGGGGGGGCTTTCGGCAGCGCTTTCGGTGGCGCTGTCGTTGCTGGAATCGGCTACGACGCTGTCCGTCGGGTCTGTTTTTCCTTCAGGGACCGTACAGCCAAGAAAACAAGCGAGAAAAAGGCGAAGCATACCAAAAGACTCCGCCCCGGAGGAACATGACGGGGGGGAGGTCGAGACCAGCTCGGACGCTCCACCCATCCCTGGACCGGGGATGTGGGTGGGAACGATCGGCGAGGTGACCCGACTCACAGCCTCGAAAGGCTGCTTACGGTGGCGGCACCGTGCCGGAATTACACCGGCTTCCCCTCATGGACCCCAAAGGTCCCCGATCGTGTGCCTGCTAGGGCACAGAGGTGGCCTAGCACGGCGCTGCTCCGGGGGCAAGACCCCGCCACCTGCCCGGCATTGCGCGCTACCAAAGCTTCAAAACAAACGCTGCTGCTTCAGGACTTCCAGGGTGCCCCACCGGCTGCGTACCCACGGCGGCAACGGCTCGTTTTTTGCGAGCATCTCACTCAATAATTTCCGGGTTACCGGGTCCGACGGGTAGCCACTCCCCACCTCTCCCAAGGCCTCAATGGCGGCATCCCGGGCGAGCTTGGCGTAGATCGAGGCCGCCCCCACCACCGGGTAGGTGGCATCGGCCTTCGGCTCGACAACCCAGTCCAAAACACCACTTTCCCGGATCAGTCGCTCGCGCAGCTTGGGGATCCCACGCGGGTTGACCGGGGCGTCCAAGTAGACTTTATCCGGTTGAAGGCAGCGAACCAGGTCCAGGAAGGCGCGAATCTCCAGCTCGTTGAGGTTCCCCGCATCGATCTCGATGGCCTCCACCCGACGCAGGTGTCCCTGGCCAAGATTTTGGAGCTTCTCACGAATCTCTGCCCGCTTCTGCGCACTCAGCACCTTGGAATCATCGGCACCGGCCTCCCGAAGGGGCGCCTGGTCCTCCCCCTCCAGAAGGAAGCCTCCGACCACCAGAGGTCCCAGTACACAGCCCCGACCCGCCTCATCCAGCCCCAGAATTTTCACGACAGCCCCTCCCGCCTGCCCTATGCGCTCCCCGGCCCCGCTGCCTCCCAAAATTGCTGCGCGCGGCATTCCCCGTGCTTTGTAGTCAGAATTACTCATCCAAGAAGGGCACGATTCACCAGCTTTTGTCGGCGGATGTCGCCGGGCCGCGTTGACTGGAGGGGGGCGGAGGGATTAGGGTGCGGGCCATCACGAGCGGGGTATTCCACCCGGCTCAGGAGCAACGTGTGGTCAATCCCTACGTTCCCTTGCTTGCATCCCTCGTTATTGCGGTGGTTTTCAGCCTCGTTTTCGTCGGGCTGAGCAAGTTTTTTGGGCCCCATCGTCCGACCGCCACCAAGACGGCGCTCTACGAGTGCGGGATGCCCACCATTGGGCCGGTACACCAGCGCTTCAGCGTGAAGTTCTATCTGGTGGCCGTGCTCTTCATTCTTTTCGATTTGGAAGCGGTTTTTCTCTATCCCTGGGCCGTCACCTTCCGGGATTTTGTGCTCGATGGGAAGGCGCTTTTTGTCTTCTCTGAGATGCTCATCTTCCTCGGGGTACTGTTTCTGGGCTGGCTGTACTGTCTCAAGCGGGGAGCCTTCGAATGGGACTAGAATCTCAGGTCAACTCGCCCTTTCTCGCAACCACCCTGGATGAAGTCATCAACTGGGGTCGGAAAAATTCGATGTGGCCGCTGCCTTTCGGCACCGCGTGCTGCGCGATCGAGTTTATGGGTGTAGTCTCCGGTCGCTTCGACATCTCCCGCTTCGGTGCGGAGCTGGTGCGTTTTTCGCCGCGTCAGGCCGACCTTTTGCTGGTGATGGGCACGGTGACCCAGAAGCAGGCCCCCGTTCTGAAGCAGATCTATGACCAGATGCCCAATCCGAAGTGGGTCATCTCCATGGGTGCCTGTGCTTCCTCGGGTGGTTTTTATGACAACTACTCCGTGGTCCAGGGGATCGACGAGCTGATTCCGGTAGACGTCTATGTGGCCGGCTGTCCGCCGCGCCCCGAAAATGTCCTGGGTGCGGTGGTCAAGATCCAGGAGAAAATCGAGCGGGAGAAGGCCGCCGACTGGAAATAGGGAGCGCTGATGGACGAAGTACAGATCGTGGAGAGGCTGAAGGCAAAGTTTGGAGAGAAGATTCTCTCTACCTATACTTTTGCCGGTCAGCATGCCGTGACCATCGGCCCTGACAGCCTGCGGGAAGTTCTGATCTGGCTCCGCGATGACCGGGAGCTGGATTTTTCCTGGCTGATGGACGTGGGTGGGGTGGACTACCTGGGCTATCCTGGGGATGACGACCGGGAATGGCGCTTTGAAGTAGCCTATCAGCTCTACTCTCTTGGCAAAAATCACCGCATCCGCGTCAAAGTGGCGGTGACGGACGACAGCGTCTCTGTTCCGAGCGTGTGGGATCTTTGGGGTGTGGCCAACTGGATGGAGCGCGAAGTATGGGATCTCTTCGGGATCCGCTTTGACGGTCACCCCAACCTGCGCCGCATCCTCTGCCACGACGAATTTGTGGGGCACGCGCTGCGCAAAGACTACCCCATCAACCGGCGCCAGAAGCTGCTGCAGCCTTCTGAGATGATCCTCTGCGAGAGGATGGAGTGGGCATGAGCGAACACCATAGCGGTACCGACGTGCAGTCGATTCCTACCGACCTGCTCACCCTGAATATCGGGCCTTCCCATCCGGCAACCCACGGGACCTTGCGCCTTCAGGTGCAGCTGGACGGCGAGACCATCGTCAATATGGGCTGCGAGATCGGCTACCTGCACCGCGGCTACGAGAAGCAGTGTGAGACGGTCTACTACAACATGGTGGTGCCCTACGCGGAGCGCCTGAACTACTGCTCTCCCGTGCACAATTCCAATGCCTGGTGCTATGCCATCGAGCAGATGATGGGGGTGGAGGCTCCGCCCCGCGCCCAGGCACTGCGGGTGATCACCTCGGAGATGGCGCGGATCATCGACCACTGCGTGTGCATCGGGACAAACCTGGTGGACATCGGTGGCCTGACCAACTTCTGGTATATGTACAATTACCGGGAGAAGATCTACGATCTTTACGAGGAGCTGACCGGCGCGCGGATGATGGTCAACTACCCGCGTATCGGTGGCGTGTGTCTGGACGCTCCCGACGACTGGTTCGACCATGTCCTGCGGGTGATGGAAGAGCTGACCGAGGCGATTGGCGACGTTCATGCCCTGGTTGCCCGCAACCGGATCTTTGTGGACCGCATGATCGGCACCGGAGTTATCTCCAACGAGATGGCCGTGTCCCATGGCTGTACCGGTCCCGTGGGGCGCGCCTCCGGTGTGAACTACGACATCCGCAAGGCCCAGCCTTACTGGGGCTACGAAAAATACCAGTTTGATGTTCCGGTTCTTCAGGGTGGCGACAACTACGATCGCACCATGGTCCGCTTCATCGAGATGGAGCAGAGCCGCCGGATTGTCGAACAGGCGATCAAGTCCATCCCTTCTGGTCCGGTACTCCTGGAGAATCCGCTCGTGGCCCTGCCCCCCAAGGACAAGGTCTACAACACCATGGAGGGCCTGATCAACCATTTCAAGCTGGTGATGCACGGCGTCCAACCTCCGAAAGGCGAGATCTACTCGGCCACCGAAGGTGGAAATGGTGAGCTGGGCTACTATGTGATCTCCGACGGCGGGCCGATGCCCTTCCGGGTGCGGATCCGTCCGCCCTGCTTCGCCAGCTACTCCTGCTTCCCCAAGATCATGAAGGGTCAGATGGTGGCTGACGCCGTCGCAACCCTGGGTACCATCAATATTATCGCCGGAGAGCTTGACCGATGAGCGGCGTCCCCAAGGCTTCCTCCTCCGGGCAGCCCCGAGCCTGGAGCCCCGATCAGCTCGTGCAGATCGAGCAGATCCTCTCGCGCTACCCGACGAAAAAAGCGGCGGTGATGCCGCTGTTGTGGCTGACCCAGGAGACCTGGGGCTGGATCGATCTGGAGTCCATGCGGCTCATCGCCCGGACCCTGGAGCTCCCCCCCAGCCACGTCCACTCGGTGGCCAGCTTCTATACGATGTTCAAGAAGCAGCCGACCGGGAAGTACTTTATCCAGGTCTGCCATACTCTTTCTTGTGCTTTGGTCGGGGCAAACAAGATCATCGCGCACCTGGAGAAGACCCTTCAGGTGGACGAACACGGCAACAGTGCCGATGGTCTGTTCACGATTTTGCGCGTGGAATGCTTGGCTGCTTGTGGATCGGCACCCATGGCGCAGATCAACGACGACTTCTATGAGCGTCTGACCCCCGAGTCAGTGGATCAGATTATCGCGGCTTTCCGCGCCGGTAAGGTGCCGCCGCAGCCCTATGTGAGTGAGTGGGTACACCCCGTAGCGGGGGCGAGGGCCTGAGATGAGCTACCCGAAGATCCTGACGGCCAATTGGGGCATTGAAGGCTCGCACCTCCTCTCGGTGGTCCGCGCCCGTGGTGCCTATTCCCGGCTTCCCAAGGCCTTTGCGATGACGCCCGCCGCGCTGACCCAGGTGGTCAAAGACTCCGGTCTGCGCGGTCGTGGCGGTGCCGGTTTCCCCACCGGTATGAAGTGGACCTTTGTACCCCCCGCTGAAAAGCGCGGGGGCAAGCCGGTCTACCTGCTCTGCAATGCCGACGAATCCGAGCCTGGTACCTTTAAGGACCGCTACATCATGTGGCAGGATCCCCACCAGCTCATCGAGGGCATGATCCTCTCGGGCTACGCGCTTGGGGTTCGTACCGCCTACATCTACCTGCGCGGCGAGTTCAAGTTTGTGCAGAAGCGACTGGACGAGGCCATTGCCGAGGCCTATGCGGCGGGACTCCTGGGGAAAAACATCCAGGGCAGCGGCTTTGACTTCGATCTCTACACCCACCTGGGCGCCGGTGCCTACATCTGTGGCGAAGAGACGGCGCTGATCTCCTCGTTGGAAGGCGACAAAGGCCAGCCCAAGCTGAAGCCACCCTTCCCGGCGGTGGAGGGTGCCTGGCATGCCCCGACCATCGTGAACAACGTGGAGACCCTGGCGGTGGTGCCGTGGATCCTGGAGAACGGAGCTGATGCCTACAAGGCGATTGGAACCGGCAAGAGCCTGGGTACCAAGCTGATCTCCGTCTCTGGACACGTCAAGAGGCCCGGCGTCTATGAGATTGCGCTCGGCTACCCCTTCAAGGACTTCCTGGAGAAGGAATGCGGCGGGATGTTGCGCGGCAAGGGTTTTGAGACCCTGAAGGCCGTCATCCCCGGCGGATCTTCGGTGCCGGTGATGACCAAAGACGAGGTTCTTCGGTCCTCCTTCGACTACGAAATGCTCTCCACCCCCATGGACAAGGGCGGGCCGGGCACCTACCTGGGCTCCGGCGGCTTCATCGTGATGGACGACAGCACGGATATGGTGGACTCCCTCACCAACCTGCTGCGCTTCTACGCACATGAGTCCTGCGGTCAATGTACACCCTGCCGCGAAGGTTGCGGCTGGATGTACCAGATCCTCACGCGCGTCTGCGAAGGTGATGCGACGCAGGAAGACCTGGCGACGCTCAAAGACCTCGCCGACAACATCCACTCCAAGACCATCTGCTTCTTCGGCGCCTCCGCCGCCATGCCCGTCCAGAGCTTCTTGTTGAAGTTCAAGGATGAGTTCCTGGCGAAGATCGGTGCTCTTTCTGCCAAGGGGGCTGCCTGATGCCCAAGGTCAAGATCAACGACACCGAGATCGAGGTGCCCAACGGCACCAACATGATCGAGGCGGCCCGTCTCGCCGGGATCGAGATCCCCCACTACTGCTACCATCCGCACCTGAGCGTGGCCGGAAATTGCCGGATGTGCTTGGTGGATATCGTCGGCGGTCGTGGCCCGGACATCGCCTGCAACATGCAGGCCCGCGATGGTCTGGCCATCCGCACTGATACACCTGCGGTCAAGAAGATGCGCGCCTCGGTGCAGGAATTTCTGCTGGTGAACCACCCGCTGGACTGTCCGATCTGCGACCAGTCCGGTGAGTGCCGCCTCCAGGACTACTACATGGAGCACGGCCAGTACGAGTCCCGCCTGAACGATGCCAAAGTCTCCAAGGAGAAACGGCAGGATATCGGCGAGCTGATCGTTCTGGATGCCGAGCGCTGTGTGCAGTGCTCCCGCTGTGTACGCTTCTCCGATGAAGTGACCGGCACCGGCGAGCTGCGGCTGATGAACCGTGGAAACCATACGGAGATCGGGCTTTTCCCAGGGGAGCGCCTCGGTCACCACTACCAGGGTAACCTTGCCGATATCTGCCCCGTCGGGGCGCTGACCAACAAAGAATTCCGCTTCCGCCGCCGGGTCTGGTACCTGCGCGAGACCGCTTCGGTTTGCGACGGTTGCGCCACCGGTTGCAACATCGACGTCTGCCACCAGGAAGGCGAGGTCTTCCGCTACAATCCCCGGCGGAACGACGCGGTGAACAAGAGCTGGATGTGTGATCCGGGTCGGCTCTCCTACCAGTCGGTGATGAGCCTGAAGCGTCTGCTTCGTGCCCATGTGGACAAGAAGGAAGTGGGCGTAGATGCGGCGGTAGCCGAGGTGGTACGTCGGATCCGGAATGCTTCGTCTGTGGGTGTTGTTCTTGGTACCCGGGCCACCAATGAGGCCAATTGGGCACTGTTGACGCTGGTTCGCGCCAACCTGCCCGGCGCCCGGATCTTCTGGGTGGAAGGCAACGACAGCACGGGGCTTCCTGCAGACAAGATCCTGATCGATGGGGACAAAAACCCCAACAGTGCGGGCGTTCGTCTCCTTGCCGCGCATGATGGTAAAGTTGGCGACAAGACCGCCTTGAAGGATGCAATTCCTGAGCTGAAGCTCTTGTTGGTCCTCCAGGACGATGTGGTCCACCGTCTGGGCGGCATGAGCCTTCCTCCAGTGATCTATTTTGGAACATATCTGAACGATACATCGGAGCGGGCGGCGGTGACCCTTCCTGTGGCCCACACCGTCGAACAGGATGGCTCCTACACCAACCGGCAGGGGAGGGTGCAGCGGATTCGCCGCGCCGTCAACCCGGCGGGGGATGCACTGCCTGCCTATCAGGTCCTCGAAAAAGTAGGGGCGGCTCTGGGCCGGGCGCCGGGGACGGCGATGCCCGCCGCCGCCTTCAACACCATGGCACGCGCCGTGGCACGGTTGAAGGGGATGGACTTCAAATCTCTGGGTGAGGGGGGCCTGCCGCTGGCGGCGCTGCCTCCGGAATCCTCCAACGTACAAGCGGCGGTATGAGCATGGAAGAGGTACTCCCCGTCCTGGTGGTCCTCGCGAAGTGTGTATTCGCGGTGGCTTTTGTCATGCAGATCGTGCCGCTCCTGATCTGGGCCGAGCGTAAAGGCTCCGCCTACATCCAGGATCGCCCCGGTCCCAACCGTGCGCACATTCTGGGGATTCGCGCCGGTGGCCACGTCCACAGCCTCACCGACGTGGTGAAGCTGATCATGAAGGAGGACATCGTCCCCGGCCATGTGAACTGGTTCTACTGGTTTATTGCGCCGGTGGTCGCGATGACGATTGCGCTCTCCACCTTTGTGGTGGTGCCCTTCGGCGACTACCTGACGATCATGGGTCACAAGATCGATCTGCGGGTTTCCGAGATCGACGGCGGGCTGCTGTATGTACTGGCGATGACCTCTTTGGGCGTCTACGGTATCATGCTTGCCGGCTGGGCCTCGAACAATAAATTTTCTCTGCTCGGCGGGCTTCGCTCCTCCGCGCAGATGGTCAGCTACGAGCTGGCGATGGGCCTGTCTGCGGCGGTGATCTTCCTGATGGCCGGAAGTGTAAGCCTTCGCGACATTGTGGACGCACAGATTGTCGGCTGGGCACCCAACGGCACCTTCCTGAACTGGAATGTCTTCTCGGTACCGGGAGCCATTGCCTTTGTGCTCTTCTGGACCGCAGCCTTCGCGGAAACCAACCGGACGCCCTTCGATCTTCCTGAAGGGGAGGCCGAGCTGGTGGCCGGCTACCACACCGAGTACAGCTCCCTGCGCTTTGCGCTCTTCTTTATGGCCGAATACGCCAACATGATTGTGGCGGCCGCTGTGACCACCACCTTGTTCTTCGGCGGCTTCTCCACGGGGCTTCCCTTTGTGGATGGGGCCTTCCTCCGCGAACATGCGGATCTGGTGCTGGCGGTGATTGGTCTGGGGGCGGTACCGCCGCTGCTGGCCTTCTCCGCCATCGCCTGGAAGCGCCGCAATCGTGACTTCTACAAGGCGCTGTCTGCCGATGACATCCGCCACCGCGAGCCCCGCTTCTTCGCGGCGCTCTGGGGTGGTCTGGCGGTGGTCCATTTGGGCCTCGGGGTGGCTGGTCTGGCCGGGATCCCCACCTCCGTCCTGGGTGTCGAGCTGGGCGGCGATCTAGTGGCTCTTGCGGTGCATATGACCGCGTTCTCTCTGAAAGTTCTGTTTGGCTGCTGGTTCTTCATCTGGGTTCGCTGGACGATCGTGCGCTTCCGCTACGACCAGCTCATGAACCTCGGATGGAAGAGGATGCTGCCCCTGGCGCTGGCCAACCTCTTCCTGGCCGCGTTGTGGATCATCGTCAAAGAAACCATGCTGGCCTGAGGAGGTACAATGGCGCTCCCCGTTCCCAGCCGTAAGATGACGACCATCGAGAGTGCATATCTGCTCGAAGTGGTGAAGGGGCTGGTTTTGACCATCTCCCACGTCATCAAAAACATCTTCGATCCAGATCATTTCCGAACGATTGAATATCCGGACATGAAGAAGCCCATGGCGGTGCGCTATCGTGGCGCCCACCGCCTGCTCACCCGGCCCGATGGCAAGGTGAAGTGTGTGGCCTGTATGTGCTGCCCGACCGTCTGTCCGGCCAAGTGCATCACCATCATTGCGGGTGAAGATCCGGACGATCCGGCCGAAAAGTTTCCGGTCGAGTTCGACATCGACATGCTGCGCTGTATCTACTGCGGCTTCTGCGTGGAAGCCTGCCCCAAAGATGCAATCCGCATGGACACCCGGATCTACGAAATCAATGCCTACACCCGGCAGGATATGGTCCACAACAAGTCCTATATGGTGAACCTTATGGAGGGCAAAAAGCCGGAGGCGGAAGACGTCTACCGCGCCAACCCCTCCACCGCGCCCGCTGGCTACACCTTCGACGAAAAGCCGATCCCATGAGCGCGCCGTTGACAAAGTCCCTGGGATGCCCTAAACCCCGCACCTCTCGCCTGTGAGCCTGGCTCCATGACTCAGCCGGTTCTTTTCTACCTCTTCTCTCTTGTGGCTGTGATCGCCGGTTTTACGGTGGTGACGGCCCGGAATCCGATCACCTCGGCGATGGCGCTGGTGGCCTGCTTCTTCTGCCTCGCTGCGGACTATGTGCTGTTGGAAGCGCATTTTGTCGCGGTGATTCAGGTGCTGGTCTACGCAGGCGCCATCATGGTGCTCTTCATCTTCGTGATCATGCTCTTGAACCTGCGCGAAGATCTGCCGGTGCCGCTGGGAGATATCTCCCGACGGTCGCTCTTCGGGCTGGGGGTGGCTGGCGTGCTGGGCGTCGGGATCATTGCTGCGCTTGCGGTAGCAGTACCGCACACCCAATTTGGTGAAGTGGCCGAAGGCTACGGCACCATCAAAAAAGTGGGCGAGGCGATGTTCGGCGGTCCCTACCTGCTGCCCTTTGAAGTGGTCTCGGCACTGCTGACGGTCGCGGTGGTCGGTGCCGTCGTGCTCGGGAAGAAGGAGATCTGATGGAAGCGGTCGGACTATTGCCCGTACTCGCGCTGAGTGCGATCCTCTTTGTGACCGGCGTTGCGGGGGTGCTCACCCGTCGCAACGCACTGATTGTGTTTATGAGCGTAGAGCTGATGCTGAACGCGGTAAACCTGGCCTTTGTAGCCTTCGCCCGGGAGAACCAGGTGGTGGATGGGCAGGTTTTTGCGGTGTTCGTGATGGCCGTGGCCGCAGCCGAAGCTGCGGTGGGTCTGGCATTGGTGATCCTGCTCTTCCGCAACCGGGTCACCGTCTTCCTCGATGATCTCAACCTGTTGAAGGGCTGATATGAGCGAATCCCTTGTAGCACTGGTGCCCGCTCTGCCTCTGGTGGGAGCGATCATCAACGGGATCTTCGGGATCGCCGGTCGTCCCCTCCCTCGGGTAGCGGCGGGTGGGCTGGCCTCGGCAGTGATGCTGGGCGCGGCTGCGATCTCCTTTATGACCCTCTTCGGCATGATGGGCGGCGATCATCATGGTGCGGAGCCCATCCAGGCCACCTTGTGGACATGGATGAAGACCGGATCTGTCAGCCTGGATGTGGCTTTCCGGGTGGATCCGCTCACCGCCACGATGATGTGTGTGGTCACCGGCATCGGCTCACTGATCCATTTGTACTCCATCGGCTATATGGACGATGACGCCGACAAGAACAGTGTCTGGCGCTTCTTCGCCTACCTGAACCTCTTCGCCTTTGCGATG
>CAITDR010000625.1 GCA_903891165.1 uncultured Pseudomonadota bacterium | reverse complement strand
GCGGTGGCCACCACCGTCAGCATCCGGAGCGTGTCCAGCTCGATCAGGTCGGCTCCCGGGCCATGTTGCCGCGCCAGCAGCAAGACCACGGTCAGCCCGGCGCCGATGAGCCCACTCTGGAGCCCCGCGCGCAGCACCGTGGCACGCTCCCGCCCCTGGCCGACGGCCGCCGCGGCCACCACCGAAGTTGCCAGGTACCAGCCTGCCAAAAGTGCAGAGCGGTCCATCTGCGCCGCCCCAAGAAGTGAGGCCACCAACGCAAAGATCAGCGCACTCTCCGAGTTCACCAGGATCCGCACCACCATGGTCGCGCCCGCCACGGGGAGCAACAGGTAAAAGAGGCTTGGATCCACCGATCCGTCGGCGCTCAACAGGCCGCTGGCCTCGGCCAGGACCCGCCCGATGCCCAGCACAAGCAGCAGCGTCAGCGCCAGCGCTTCCAGGTCGTGGGGACGGGGGGCAAATTTGCGGATGGTCACCCGCGCAAAATGGGCGGTCGCGGTGATCAAGACCCCCACAAAAGCGAGGTGACTCAAGAACATCCAGCCCGAGCCGGTGTGCTGATCGTTCTGACGCAACGCGGTGAGCTCGATGGCCTGCTGGGGGGTTACCGGGTCACCGGCGCGTACGATCCGCTTGCCCTTGCGTACTTCCACCTCGACCGGGAGTACGGCCTCCGAGGCGGCAACCCGCCTGCGTTCGGTCTCGGCGGTGTTTTCGGAGAGGTTGGGTCGAATCAGGGTTTTTGCCAGCGCTGCGGCGACTTGGACCCTGCCGGGTTCTTTGACGGTGGACAGCCGCTCGGCCACATAGAGGCCGATGGCCTGCCAGGCCTCGTCGATGCTGCGGATCCGGCTGAAGTCACTCAGGCGGCTCTCCTCTGCGACGCCGGCACTGCTGCTTTGAACCAGGATGGTTCCGCCTTCGGGCAGGCGGCTGCGGTCCTGAACCACCGGGTAGCGGGTCCCCACCCCCATCAGCTCCAGCGCCAGCTCCTCGACCCCATGAGACCAGCCTTCCTGCTGGAGAATCTGCAGGTCTACCGTGTCCAGGCGGGTACCGATGGCCTCCTCGAAGTCCCGGCCCACCGCCTCCAACACCTCCGGCGGCACTTTTCCACGGGGGTCGGCCGCGGTCGCCACCCGAGAACGTGCCATGTCAAAGGCTTGAGAAAGCTGGCTTTCTCGCGCTTTGGGCAGGCCGTAGTCCAGGCTGTAGACCGGCGGCACCCCGGACTGAGCCACCTGCTGGCGGCGTGCTGTCGCGTCGGGATCAACAAAGTGGAAGGTGGTCGAAGAGATGATACTTCGATCCGGGACATCTCCCTCTTTGTAGTTGGGAATACTATTCCAGGAAAAGTCGGTTAGAAGTACCGCTGCCAGGATGGTGGTGAAGGCCAGCAGGAGGCCTGCGCGCAGGTTGCGCTGGGCCAGCCAGGCGCGCAGGCTGCTCACGCCCCGCTTCCCGAGGGGGCGGTCGAGGCAACCTCAACCGTTGCTGCGGAGGGGCTGTCGCCGGGGCGCGGCCGGCGGTCCCCCTCCCGGTGTTTCCGCTCCTGTTCCCGGCGTTTGTCTTCCCGTTCGTAGGCTTTGACGACCTCGCCCACCAGCGGGTGCCGCACAATATCAAACTCCTTGAAGCGGCAGATGCCGACCCGGTCGATCCCATCCAGGATCCGCAGGGCCTCCACCAGACCGGAGTTTGTTCCTCGGGGAAGGTCCACCTGGGTGGTGTCGCCGGTCACCGCCGCCCGGGAATCGTTGCCCAGGCGGGTCAAAAACATCTTCATCTGCTCGGAGGTCGCATTCTGTGCTTCATCCAGGATGATAAAGGCGTGGTTCAGCGTACGCCCACGCATAAAGGCCAGCGGAGCCACCTCGATGATGCCCTTTTGGATCAGCCGGGCGGCCCGCTCCTCGTCCACCATGTCGTAGAGGGCGTCGTAGAGGGGGCGAAGGTAGGGGTTGACCTTCTCGGCCAGATCACCAGGGAGAAAGCCAAGCTTTTCGCCAGCCTCTACCGCCGGTCGGCACAGGACGATCCGGCGCACCTGATCTTTGAGCAACATAGAGACGGCCACCGCCATCGCCAGGTAGGTCTTGCCGGTGCCTGCCGGTCCCACGCCAAAAACAATGTCATTGGACGCAAATGACTTTACGTAGGCACGCTGGCCGGGCGTACGCGGGAAGATCGCCTTTTTCCGAACTCCGGTCAGAATGGTCTCGGCGTGATAGTCAAGAAGTCGGGCTTCCGGGTCGGTTTTCATCAGGCGAACCGCCTGATCCACGTCTGCAAGGGTGATGGGGTTGCCGGTACCCGCCAGCTCGTAGAGCTGCTCCAGCGCCCGAACCGCGATGTCCACCGCGTCGGCGGCCCCCACCACACGCAGCTGAGCCCCCCGCTGCGACAGCTTCGCGCCGGTGCCTTTGCCGATAATTCCCAGATTTCTTCCCAGCTCTCCCGAAACTTCCCTGAGCCGATCGGCGTCGTTGAAGTCGAGAAGACGCTCTGTCGCAGTCTCGATGGGGCACCTCTACAGGGGTGAATCCGGTACTATACCACAGCGGCCCCCGCACGTTAAGACGAAAATTCTGAGGTGACGATGCTGGAGCTGACGACGCTGGCCATTCCCCGCGAGACCGCTGCCGGGGAGGCCCGTGTGGCGGCGACCCCCTCCGCGGTGCGTAGCCTGGTACAACGTCAGGTGCCTGTGTTGGTAGAGCAGGATGCTGGCCTGTGGAGCGGATTTTCGGACGAGGACTACCTGCGGGCTGGTGCCGAGATCGTTCCCACGCCAGAAGAATTGTATGCCCGGGCTGCCTGGATCTGGAAGGTATTACGCCCGGAGGGCTACGAGCGCCGCCTGCTGCGGCCCGGTCAACGTCTCTATTGCCTGATGCACGTTGGAGAAAGCCTTCCAGAAGGTATCGAAACCGTCGCTCTGGAGTGCTGGGAGCAGGATGGGGATGCGCCGGTACGGGCCGCCATGGCCGAGCTGGCCGGGCGCCTCGCGGTGCAGGCGGCCTCGGTTGCCCTTCAAAAACAGGAGGGGGGGCGCGGGCTTTTTGTGGGAGGGGTGCCCGGTGTAGAGCCGGCGGCGGTCGTGGTGATCGGTGCCGGTACCGGTGGTCGGAACGCAGCGATGTTGGCGGCGGCGATGGGAGCCGCGGTGACGGTGCTGGATACGCGGGTACATGCCCTCCGTGCTCTGAATATTCCCGGCATCAAAACGCTTCCTGCGACTCCTCATACGGTGGAGCGTGCGCTGGCGGGTGCCGACGTGGTCATCGCCGCAGTGCGGGAAGGGGACCGGGCACCCCAGGTGGCCGGGCGGGGGCACCTGGGCCTGATGCGGCCCGGTGCGGTGGTGGTGGACCTGTCGATCACCGACGGTGGTGCTTTTGCCACCACCCCTCGGACCCAGCTCGGGGAGCCGGCTCAGGTGATCGATGGCATCGTACACATCGGCGTGCCGAATTTTGCAGGCGCAGTGCCGCGCACGGCTTCTCCTGCTTTTTCCTTTGCTTCTTTGCCTCGGCTTCTGCAGGATCTCGCAAAAAGCTAAAAAAATAGCGGCTTGCTTGAAAAAGGGAGCCCTTCTGGTACCATTTTGCGCAAGAGGTGCAGATGGCACAGGGTCACGAGCGTGCAAATGGTGGAGAGAAGCCGGTTGCCCAGAAAAAGGCAGGTCCCGAAGCCTCCGTCGGCAGCCCGCAGCGTCAGCCCGGTGGAAATGCCGCCGCCAACGAGCGGGTGAGCGCAAGGAAAGAGGACAGCACCGCCAAAGGCCCAACCAAAAAGCCCTGGTTGGATGGTGCGCTGGCAATGGCATTTGGTCGGCCGGTGGATCAGCTCGAAGCTGCCTTTGGCAAGGAAGGAGAGAACAACGCGCTGAATGCGAAGGCCACCACCCGGGGCAAGAAGATGTCCTTCGGCTCGGGGATGGACATGGACCCCAAGGATGGGGAATCGATGGAGATTCTCGGCCACGAAGTTGCCCATGCGCTGGCCGGCGGCGGCAGTGGCAAGACGCCGGTGGACATGCCGGGGGATCAGGGCGAGCAGGCGGCGGATACCGCCGGAGAGCGCTTCGCTCAGTGGGCGGCTCAGGATTTTGCGGGTGCTGCGCCAAAATTGCAGCCTGCAGCGGGTGGAAAGGCGGCCGTACATCGCTACGCCAAGTCACCTTCGGTGCTGAGCGGCACCCCTCAGTTGAAGCAGGGCAGCAGCGGGGATCTGGTGAAGACCCTCCAATATTGCCTGAACAAACTCGGAGAGAGTCTGGATGTGGATGGCTCCTTCGGGCGTCGCACCGAGTCCGCCGTCAAACGTTTCCAGGCCGCCCATGCCCTCGGCATTGACGGAGTGGTGGGGCCGCGCACCGCCTCCTCCCTCAATTCTGCTCTGGGTACCACCCAGAACAATGGTTCTTCCGGCGGAAGTTCGGGGGGCTCCTCCGGGGGGGCCTCTGGGCTGTTGGACGGCAAGCCAGAGCTCAAAAAGGGTTCTCGGAGTGCGGTCGTAAAAACCCTCCAGACCTACCTGAACAAATACGGGGCCTCCATCGTGGTGGATGGCGACTTTGGCTCGGGCACCCAGGCGGCGGTGATGGCCTTCCAGCAGGCCAACGGGCTGTCCGTGGATGGGGTGGTGGGGCCCAAGACGGCCAGCGCCCTGACCAGTGGCACGGCGAAGAACATCGGCAGCGGGGGCGGTGGAAGTAGCGGCTCCAAAGAGGAGCCGAAGAGTGTGTCCGAGTGGCGGGATCGGCTCCTGAGTGCCGGGACCAAACACCTGGGAGCTTTGTACTGGTGGGGCGCGGATGGACCCACCTACTTTGACTGCTCCGGCTTCGTCCTCTACGTGATGCGCCAGGATACGGGCCTGATTTCTTGGGGAGACGACACCGCCGGAGGCATCTGCAGCCGCCTGCCCAAAACCACCGACCCGCAGAAGGGGGATCTGGTCTTCTTCTGGAGCGGCGGCTCGGTGGAGCACGTGGAGATGGTCACCGGCTCGGGCTCGGGCACCATCGGCGCAGGCGGCGGCGGCAGCCGTACCCGGGGCGACAACCCCAATGCCAAGGTCAAGTGGGACAGCTGGACGACGGATAGCCGTCCCCATACCTTCGGCTCAGTGCGATCGCTCATCGACGGGAAGCTGGCGAAGAAGTAGAGATCTGAAAAAGATCTCCCTCAAAGCCCCGGTTGCATGCCGGGGCTTTTTGCTGCCCGAAATTTCGTAGCCTTCGATACTTGCCACTTTCCGAAGTGGTGGATATTTCGATGCTTCGAAAGGTTCTGCCCATGCTCGAAAAGCACCCCCCTTCAGAAGTGCTTGCTGGCCTCTTTGGCCAGATGATGGGCTTGATCCATGGTCGTTTTGCTAACGAGTCCCTGGCGCTGGTCCACGAGACCGGCATGACGCTGCCCCAGCTGGTGGCGCTCCACATTCTCCACCACCGCGGGCCGGGATCGATGGGCTTTTTGTCCACGGCCCTGTCGCTCTCTCCTTCCACCACCAGCCACCTTGTGGACAAGCTGGTGGAGAAGGCTATGGTAGTACGCACGGAAGATCCCGAGGATCGGCGCCAGAAGCGTGTGGAGCTGAGCCCCTACGGCACCTCGTTGATCGACCGGCTGAACCTGGCTCGCACCGAAGAGTTCAGTCTCGCCTTTGCATCCCTTGATCCCCAGCTCCAGCAGACCCTCGTCGGGGTTTTCGAGCAGGTGGTGGGGGAGCTGCTTCGCACCCATCCTCTTAATCAGGAATTTGTATGCCCCCCATCGTCCAGATCACCGGTGTCGTAAAGGAATATCCGCTCGGAAAGCAGGTTGTTCAGGCTCTTCGTGGCGTGGATCTGACCATCGAAAAGGGTGAGTTCACCACCATCGCCGGTCCCTCAGGCTCCGGAAAAACCACCTTGCTCAACCTGATCGGCTGCATCGACACACCGACGCGGGGGGACGTGCGGGTGGACGGGCAGCTCACCAACGATCTGTCCGATGCGGCGCTCACCCGGCTGCGTCTCCAGAAGTTAGGCTTCATCTTCCAGAGTTTTAACCTGGTGCAGGTACTCGATGTGTACCAGAACGTGGAGTTTCCACTCCTCCTCCAGGGCGGCATCTCCGCCGCGGATCGGAAGGCGCGCGTGGAAGATGTCATCAACAAGGTTGGTTTGACAAAGTATATTCGCCAGCGCCCCACCGAGCTGTCCGGCGGGCAGCGGCAGCGGGTAGCCATTGCGCGGGCGTTGGTGACCCGCCCGGCCATCGTCCTTGCGGATGAACCCACGGCCAACCTGGACTCTGCAACAGGCCGGGCCATCATCGACCTGATGCGGGACCTGAACCAGAACGAGAAGATCACCTTTATCTTCTCCACCCACGATCAGCAGGTGATGAACCGCGCGGACCGGGTTGTCAAAATTGCCGACGGCGCCGTTGCTTCTGACCAGCGCCAGGGAGGGAGCTGATGGACCCCCTTGCTGTAGTACGTTTGATTGCGTCGCTGGCGCTGCGCAACCTGTGGGCGCACAAGGTCAAGAGCTTCATTGTAGGGGTGCTCCTTGCTTTTGGCACCGTGCTCGTCGTGACTGGATCGGCGATGATCGACAGTATGGAGAGCGCCATGCAGAAGTCGGTCACCTCCTCGGTGTCCGGTGAGCTGCAGGTGTACTCCAAAGATGCCAAGGATGAGCTGGCGCTGTTGGGGGGACTCTCCTTTGGACCGCCGGATATCGGCGAGATCAACGATTTTCCGGCGACCGAAAAGCAGCTGCTCACCGTGCCGGGCGTGCGTGCGGTGGTGCCGATGGGCATCGTAAATCCCACAGTATTTGGCCGGAACGAGCTGGATACCCTGCAGGAGCGGATGCGCAACGCCGTGCGCGACGGCGACGTGGCCGGTGCCCGGGTGATTGCTCCGCAGATCCGGCAGATTGCGGCTGATCTTCGTGCAGAGCTGAAGAACCGTGCAGCCATCTCTCGCGACCTTTCCGGCATTGAGCAGGAGCGCGAGGTGTTGGATCGGGTGGACAGCGACGAATTCTGGGCCTCGTTCGAGACGGATCCGGTGGCGACGCTCGACTACCTGGACTTCAAGCTGGCGCCGCTGGCCAGTGCCGGGCGGATCCTCTACTTCCGGACCCTCGGGGTAGATATCGAGCAGTTTGAGCAGAGCTTTGATCGCTTTGAGATTGTGGATGGGCAGCAGATCCCCAAGGGACAGCGCGGCTTCCTCATCTCCAAACGTACCTACGAAGAGTTCGTCAAGAATCGTGTTGCACGTGAGTTGGATGCCATCAAGAAGGCGGTGGTGAAGGAAGGGGGGAGTATCGAAACCACGCCGGGGTTGAAGGAGAAGGTGGCGCGTAATTCCCGTCAATACCAGCGTATTCTCTACCAGCTCAGCCCGGCCGATGCGGCGGTGGTGGAGACCGCCCTGCGTAAGGAGCTGCCCGGGGTACAGGGCGATTTGGCGGCGCTGCTTCAGGAATTCCTGAAGGTGGACGATACGAACCTGGAGGCCCGGTACAAGCTATTTTATGACTTGATCGCCCCGAAGATCCAGCTCTACGACACCCCGGTGGGCAGCACCATCACCCTGCGCAGCTTCACGCGGCGCGGCTACATCAAGTCGGTCAACATCAAGGTCTACGGCACCTTTCAGTTCAAAGGCTTGGAGGAGAGCACCCTTTCCGGGGCGCTGAACCTGACCGACCTGATGACCTTCCGCGATCTCTACGGCAAAATGACCGCGGAGCAGCAAGCCGAGCTGAAGGACATCCAGACCGCGGTGGGTGTGAAAGAGGTGAGCAAGGCCGACGCCGAGGCCGCGCTGTTTGGCGGTGGTGGCAGTGTGGAGACCACGACCACCACCTCCTCCACCAGCTTCGATGAGTTCGCCCTGAGCTCGATCAAGGGCCGTCGCGACGAAGGGGAGGCCGACACCCGCAGCTATACCCGTGAGCAACTTCGGGATGGTATCGCCCTGAATGCGGCGGTGCTCCTCTCGGATCCTTCCAAAATTGCCGAGACCAAGGTCGCCATCCAAAAACTGTCCGATGACACAAATATGGGTCTGAAGGTATTGGACTGGACCCAGGCCTCGGGCATCGTCGGGCAGTTTGTGGTGGTGGTGCGGGCCGTCCTCTACACCTGCATCTTCATCATCTTTCTGGTGGCGCTGGTCATCATCAACAACACCATGGTGATGGCGACGCTGGAGCGCACCTTCGAGATCGGCACCATGCGGGCTATCGGGGCACAACGCAGCTTTGTGATGGCGCTCTTCATGCTGGAAACCCTGCTTCTGGGCTTGATTGCCGGTGCGGTCGGGGCCGGAGCGTCGGTGGGGCTGATCAGCTACCTCGGCGCGGTGGGCATCAATGCTCCTTCACCGGAGATCATCATCCTTTTCGGCGGACCCTCCCTCCATCCCACTTTCACGGCGGGGAACCTACTGTTCGGGCTTGGGGTCATCAGCGCCGTCTCCGTCCTCTCCACCTTCTATCCGGCCTGGACTGCTGCACGGGTTTCCCCCGTGGTAGCGATGTCCGGGAAGGAGTGAGCGATGATTCTCCTTTCTGTTGCTGTCAGAAATCTCCTCCAGTCTCCACGCCGTAGCTTCCTGCTGTCGCTGGCCATCGGCATGGTGACCACCTTGCTGACGCTGTTGCTGGCAATCTCGGCGGGGATCCAGGATAACCTGCTGCGCTCAGCTACCACGGTGTCTTCCGGGCATGTGAACGTGGCCGGCTTCTACAAGGTCACCTCCACGGATGTGTCCCCGCTGGTGACCGACGTGACCAAGGTGCGTGAGATCGTCGAGAAAAACACGCCCGGACTTGTACAGGTCCTGGATCGTGGCCGCGGTTGGTGTAAGGTGACTTCGGGCACCGCGACGGTGCAGGCCGGGCTGTCGGGCATCGACATCCAAGAAGAGACGCGCATCCTCGACGTGCTGCAGCTGGCGCCGGAGAGTGCCTACAAGCCAGGGGGCTCCGAGGAGAAAAAGGGTGATATCAAGCGCCTCTCTGAGCCCAACAGTGTGGTGGTCTTTGCCGGGCAGGCCAAACGCCTCGGGGTGGAGGTCGGCGACGAGCTGACCCTGCAAACGGAGACCTCCTCCGGACGTACCAACACCGCAGACATCACGATTGTCGCCATCGTCGAGGATATGGGGCTGCTCTCCTCCTGGTCGATGTTTGTGCCCAAGCAGGTGATCCGGGATTTGTACCAGCTGAACGAAGACACTACCGGAGCCGTGTGGATCTACCTGGAAGATATCAACCAGGCCGAGGCGGTGATGGACCACCTGCGCGAGGTCTTCGCCAAGGAGGGCTACCGGGTGATGGACCACGAAGGAGTTCCCTTCTTCATGAAGTTCGAAGGGGTGGCGGGGGAAGACTGGACCGGCCAGGCCATCGACATCACCATCTGGAAGGACGAGGTCTCCTTTCTCTCCCGGATCATCCTCACCTTTGACGTGATCACCTGGTTCCTTGTGACCATTCTGGTGGTGATCATTGCGGTGGGCATCATGAACACCATGTGGAATGCGGTGCGGGAGCGCACCCGCGAGGTGGGAACGCTGCGCGCCATCGGCATGTTCCGCTCGCAGGTATTGGCAATGTTCCTGCTGGAAGCTGCCACCTTGGGTCTCTTTGCGACCACGGTGGGCGCGCTGGTCGGCGCCGGGCTGGCACTGGGTTTGGACGCCGCCCACATCCGCATCCCTATCGATGCGATGAAAGCGATTCTGCTCTCCGATGTATTGCGGCTTACCGTTGTGCCGCTCTCGCTGGTGAAAGCTGTAGTGGCTCTCACATTCTTCACCACCTTGTCGGCGCTGTGGCCGTCGCTGCGTGCGGCGTCGTTGCGGCCGGTGGTGGCCCTCTCTCACGCTGATTGAACTGGAGTTTTCCATGCGAAAGATCCTTCTGGCGCTCACACTTTCTCTGAGCATTCCTGCGGTCCCGATGCTGCTCACCCTGGTTCCCGAGGTGATGGCCGCTCCCAGCGCGTCGGAGCTGGTGCAGATGCTCCGGGTCATCGACGACCGGCAGCAGAACTCGGGCGACTACAAGGCCCTGATGTTCATTCAGCAGAAATCTTCGGGGAAGGCGGATCTCATCTATCAGGGTGTGGTCTACCGTCGCGACGAAGCGGACAAGCTGGTCATCCTCTTTCTGAAGCCCCAGTCCGAGGCGGGGAAGGGCTACCTTCGCGCCGAAGAAAACCTGTTTATGTATGATCCCACCGTTGGCAAGTGGGAACGGCGGACGGAGCGGGAGCGTATTGGCGGCACTGGCTCGCAGCGCTCCGACTTCGACCAGAGTCGCCTTGCGGAAGAGTACACCCCGGCCTTTGTAGGCGAGGAGAAGCTCGGCAACTATACGGTCAACCACCTGAAGCTGACCGCGATCACCGGCGTGGATGTTGCCTATCCCGTGGTGGAGCTGTGGCTGGACAAGGCCACTGGCAACATCCTGAAGCGGCAGGATTTTGCCGAGTCCGGCAAGTTGATGCGCACCACCTACT
>CAITDR010000624.1 GCA_903891165.1 uncultured Pseudomonadota bacterium | reverse complement strand
TTTCCACGATCACCCGCGGCGGACTTTTCAGGGAGGCCAGTGCACACAATCGCTCTCCGAGGCGAAGCTCCATCCGGGGATGAAGATGCAGCTCGGGCTGCTCTGCGATAACCAACCGCGGGTCACCTGGCCCGCCACGTTCGGCGCGTGCCAATGCCACAAGAACGGGAAAAACCTGCGCCATCCCTTCCCCTGCGTCCGCCAGATCCGCGTACATCGCCGGGGCATCTGCTGGACTGATCCGTAGACGGATGTCTTCGGCCTCCACAGAGAGGTCCAAATGATAGTTGTCTGATCTGGAGCTTCCCCCTCTGAAAAATGCCTGAATGCTGGAAAGAAGCTCACGGCTCTGGTCTGCTGCAAGTAGCTGGGCGGCCCCTTGGCCGTCGGGTAGCATCTGTCGGGGCGCAGTCCCCATCAGGCGCTCCCGACGGTCCGGGCGACGCCGAACGGCTTCCAGCCATTGAATGCTGTTCCGCAGCTCCCGGAGAATACGGCGGGTCAACTCCATTCCCACCTCGGCCGCCGGTGGCCCCTCCTTCAACGAGGGCGCCAGTCCGTCGAGGCTGAGCGTTGCCATTCCGTCGGGAAGGTCGGAACCGCGGACGTGGTAGTGGCCCGCAAGCGCGGCGGGGCTCATGACATCGGAGACGGCCTCGGCCCGCAGCTCGCGCAGCTTCGAAGCCCCTCCCCATTGCGTATGCCAGGCTACAAGTTGCTGTCGCGAAAGGGGGGCGCCCCAAGCATCCACCTTCGCATCCCAGGAAAAATCCAGGCCTTGGCCCAGAGTTCCCTGCAATCCAAAACCGATGGGGGTGTCCGGGAAACGACGACAGCGAATGTCCGAAAAGCTGGCACTACGCACCGCCCGGGACTCCAGATTGAGCGGCGTGGGAGAGATATCGGTGGAAGAGTCCGCCAGCAGCGGCAGGGCCCGTAGCAGCGCACTCTTGCCAGCATGGTTGTAGCCATACACCAGCGTCAAAGGTGCAATCGCAACCTCCTGCGGGCTCGCAAAGGCGCGGTAGTTCTCTATGCGAAGCCGGTTCAGGTCCATCTTTCCCTCATAACCCGCTTCGCCCCGAATCAGAGCCCGTCCCCGAGACTCCAAGGGCTTAGGCGACGCCCCAAAGATGTACCCACCGCCAACCCCGAAGATCCGAAACACGCGATCCTTCTCCCACCACTGCAGCCCGCGTTGCCCTTGGCCACGGGCCTCCCATCGGATACACACGCAAAAGGGTTTATCATCGTGAACTGTCCCCGCTGCGCAGAACAGTATGGCTGGCGTCAGGTGCTGCAGCACCGCCCTTGCCGCTTTTGCCGCAGCCCGGTGGAGCTGGACGCCCGCGGTCGTCTTCGCTCTTTTGCCAGCGAGCACGCACAGGAAGTCCTGGATCGCCCCAAAGGGTGGCGCTATTGGGCCCTTTTTGGGGCCGCCACCGGGGCCACCTTGGCCGCCAGCACCCTCCCCAGTGCCGGCCTCATTCCGCTCCTGTTGTTGCCCATCATACAAATGTTCAGCATGGAGCGGGCCACCCTCCGCTACAAGGAACATTTTGGTTGGCTTCACGGCTTGGTGAACGATTTTTATTCTACGCTGGCCTTCTTGATTTTTGTGATTGGTTGTTCCACACTGAATGTGGTTGCCCCCGGGCTGTCCGGCCCGCTCTCGGCCCTGTTTTTTGTGATCTACTGGTTTGTGAATGACGCCTACTGCCGGCGCCACTTCCGCCAAATTGCCGGGCATCAACGTCCCGGTATGATCGAGCTGGCTGGCGTAGTCGGCACCTTTTCGGTGGTTCTGCTGCCCCCCTTCGCACTGCTGGCGGCCGTACTCTGGTCGTACTACGGGGTGCCCCTGGAGAATGCCGGTGGATAACCTCGTACCCATTGTGGTGCTTTGCGGCGTGGGTGCCGACCTCTTCTCCCTGCCCCTGTTGATCTGCACGGGTCTTGCTGTACTTCAGGTTGTACCTGTAGATATCCGCTTGCAGTGGATGGGAGCATGGTGGATGGTCGCCATCGCCATGGCGGTCACGGCCGCCGAGATCACCATCGACACGGTGGCGGACCGACGGCGACGCTTCTTCCGTCGGGCGTGGCCGGTACTGCAGCATGTGCTTTCCGCCATGGTTTCGGTCGTGGTGGTCCACACTCTGGGGACCGAGCTGAACGGACCCGAGCGGGTCGCCACCCTGGCGGCCGCGTGGATCACCACAGGCGTGATCAAAGCGGGCGCGGTAGAGAAGTTTAAGAATATTGTAGAGTGGCTCCTTCCCGGATAGGTGTTTTGTGGCCACACGGCAGACCATCAAGCTCGCCAGTCTTCCCGTCCGCCTGGGCGCTGCGGTGGGCATGGTGGCCCTGGCCTACTATGCCCCGTGGATCGCCGCGACCTTGCTGGCCCTGGTTTGGCTGGGAGCCATCACCAGCCTGCTGGTGGTCTACGGCATGCGTCGCGCCTTTCGGTGGCGGGCCCGGGTGTCGTGCAGCAATTGCGCCTATCGCCCGCTCCGGATTGCCCGTATCTGCCCGGAATGCCATACCCCAGTACTGCTGGCCGACATCCGAAAGGCACCTGAGCACCTGCGCCCCACACTGCACCAGACGGCGACCTGCATGGCAGGGGCGGCCGGCCCCCCTTCCGAGGCCACCCGCAGCTTTTTGAAAGCCTTGACGGGGGACTCTGAGCTGGAAGCGGAAAAGGCCGGAAACGCCCAGCAGATTCTCCTCCCTCAGGCGCTGAGCGCCGGGGAGAGCGAGTTGATCCTGCGCGTGGCCGCGAGCATGGCCGTCGCCGACCGCCGCATGGAAGAGGCCGAGCGAAGTGCCTACTTTGCGATTGCTCAGCGGCTTCCACTCCCCAAGCGCCGGGCACGGGCACTTCTGCGCGAGTACGAGCAACAAATCGTGGGCTGACGGGCCGACTTCTCACCACGACAGCAGCGCCTCTACACTCCCTCTGGGCCGCGGTAAGGAGGGTGCCCGCGAAGACCGGATGGCGTCGTGACGCGGGACCGCGGGGGGAGGTGTGCCTGGGGTGCAGAACTTACGCAGGAAGCCCAGGAATCGGACCTGGGCTATTGACCAGTCAAGGGCGCCTGCGGCGCTCGGGCCGCACGCGCCTT
>CAITDR010000623.1 GCA_903891165.1 uncultured Pseudomonadota bacterium | reverse complement strand
CCCGCCCCGGCCCCTGCGCCCGCCCCGGCCCCTGCGCCCGCTCCGGTCCCCGCGCCGGCCCCCGCCCCTACGCCTGCGCCCGCTCCGGCTGCAGCACCCACGCCGGCCCCTGCGCCCGCCCCCCGTCCCGCGCCCGCCCCCCGTCCCGCCCCTCGCCCGGCCCCCGCCCCGGCACCACGTCCCGCTCCGGCCCCGGCTCCCAAACCCGCCCCGGCCCCCGCCCCCAGTGGCGGCCCCTTCCAGGTCCGCTTCAGCTCGCAGAACAAGGCCAAGATCATGTGCGGCGACGGGCAGCAGGCCGAATTTGTGGGCGGCACGACCATCACCTTTGAGTTGCGCACCTCTTGTCGCGTCAAGATTGGCAACGCAATGACCGCTTTCCCCGTCAGTAAAACGGCATCTGTCACCTGTGCCGATGCCGATGGCAACGTGACCTGCTCGGGCTACTGATGCGTGTGGTGGTACAGCGGGTACGCCGAGCCGAGGTCCGGGTGGACGGGCAGCGCACCGGCGCCATCGGGCCAGGGCTTTTGGTGCTGTTGGGGGTGGCGCCTACGGATGGCCCCGCACAACTGAAATGGATGGCGGACAAGCTGGAAAATCTACGGATTTTTCCGGACGCCGAAGGAAAGATGAACCTGTCCGTGCGCGATGTGCAGGGTGGGATTCTTGTGGTCTCCCAGTTTACGCTCTATGGCGATGCTGCAAAGGGGAGGCGCCCCAGCTTTATCGGCGCCGCACGCCCGGAGCTGGCCGAACCCTTGTACGAGCAGCTGTGTACGATGTTGGGGGCGGAGCGCGGCCGCTTTGGGGCGGACATGCAGGTGGAGCTGGTGAACGATGGCCCGGTGACCATTTTGTTAGATTCTCCCGCGGTACAAGGGGAAAAATGAAGAGCGATCTCTCCGCACTGGCGACGATGGCTGGGGCGGCAGCGCGTCATGCCGCCGAATTGCTGCGGCAGCGGCCGGTGCAGGTGCAGCACAAGGGCGCCATCGATCTGGTCACCGAGATCGATCTGGCCTCGGAAGCCCGGATTCGGGCGGATCTGGCGGCGACCGGCATCCCGGTGCAGGGGGAGGAGGGAGGAGGAGCCAGCGGGGGGCTGCGCTGGGTGGTCGATCCGCTGGACGGCACCACCAATTTTGTCCATGGCTATCCATTCTATTGTGTGAGCATCGGGCTGGTAGAGGGAGGAGAGCCGCTGGTGGGTGCCATCTGCGATCCGGTGCGGGATCGCCTTTTTCTGGGCTTTGTTGGCGGGGGAGCCACGGTGGAGGGGCGGCCACTGCGGGTTTCAGACACCCGGAAGCTCGGCGAGTGCCTGGGAGTGACGGGTTTTCCGTATAAGAAACGGGAAGCTCTGGCCTTCTACCTGGGCTTTGTGGAGCGGGTGCTGCGCGATACACAAGGTATGCGGCGCTCCGGCTCCGCCGCCATGGACCTGGCGACTCTTTCTGAGGGGCAGGCTGACTTTTTCTGGGAATTCGGCCTACATCCCTGGGATACCGCGGCGGGAGCCCTGTTGGTGCGCGAGGCAGGCGGGGTGGTGGGGTGCATGGATGGCTCGCCCTGGACCCCCGATGCTCCCGATATCCTTGCCGCCAACCCATGGATTTTTGAGCAGGTCGTGGCACTTTTTCGGGAGGTCGGCCGCTGAGCGGCCTGCCCGCTCAGCCGAAAAGCGCAAGCTGCTGTCCCACCTTGACCGGCCTGCGAAAAGGACTGGCTTCTTCCTCCCGATGGGGAGTTTTGTAGCCCAGCTTACGTTCCCAGAGATGGAAGAGCTGGCGGGTGCTCTCCCACTCTTCACCATGGCCCTGAAAGCGGATTCCTGGCCGATTTTCGTTGACGCGGCCCTGCCGCGCCCGGTCCAGGCGGGCCAGGACTCCCTCGGCGCGGGTGGGCAGCGCCTCCCGCAGCCGCTCCGGGAAGATTTTTTCGACTGCACCGGGTAGACGCAGCAGCATCACCATGGCCTGATCGGCGCCGGCCTCCCGGCAGGCTTTCAGGATCGCCGGGATCTCCCGGTCGTTCAGGCCGGGGATCAGCGGCGCGATGTTCACCGCCACGGGGATCCCCGCCGCGTGGAGGGCGGCCATGGCGCGGATACGACGGGCCGGAGAGGGGGTACCTGGCTCAATGGCGCGGGCAAGCTCGGGATCCAGAAAGGGGATGGAGAAGATTACCCGCAGCCTACTCTGGAGCGCCAGCATCGCAAGGATGTCCACATCCCGCTCAATCAATGCTGATTTTGTAATGATTGCTACGGGATTTTTGTATCGGAGGCAGACTTCCAGGCAGGCGCGGGTCAGCCCGTAGCGGTACTCCACTGGCTGATAGCAGTCGGTGTTCCCCGAAAATAGCACCGTCTCCCCCTTCCAAGAGGGAGCGTCAAAAGCCTGCTCCAAAAGGAGGGCCGCCCGCGACTTCACCAGGATCTTCGTGTCGTGATCGGTGCCCGCCCCCCAACCCAGGTACTCGTGGGTGGGCCGCGCATAGCAGTAGGCGCAGGCGTGCATACAGCCGCGGTAGGGGTTCAGGCTCCAGCGGTGCCACAGATCCGGGCTCTCGTTGTGGGCAAGGATCTGCTTACTGTCATCCTCGAAAATTTGGAGCCGCGCGGGATCGGGGGGCTCAAACCACTCCAATGAGCGTGCATCAAAACGGGACGGCGGATTGGAGGTGGGCCGAAGCATCAATCACAGGCAGGTCTGTAGTTCAGACTACAAGCCTGAAGGTGGAGGGTAGCCGCCCTTTTTTTGTCCTTTTTGACGCCGATGCCCTGGGTGTAGAGCTGAGAGAGCGCCTCACAGGCCTCGCCATTTCCCCGGCTGCAGGTGGCTTCCAAGAGCCGAGCCGCTTCGGCCTCCTCCTTCGCAACCCCGGTTCCATCTAACAAAAATACGGCCTGATTATAGCAGCCGCTCTGCTCCCCCAGGCCGCAGGCTTTGGCAAAGGCGGCGTAGGCCAGCTCGGGTCTGCTCTCCGCCTGCACCGCCCCCAGGTACACACAGCCTACGGCATCTTTGGCATCGCAACTACGTTGATACAACGTCGTCGCCATCGCCATATCTTTGGGAAGCCCATTCCCTTCCTCATAGCGGCTTCCCAGCACATTACAGGCCGCCCACATTTTCTGGTCGCAGGCCCCTTCCCAGGCCTTTGCCGCGGCCTTGGGATCGGGGACTTGCCCCTCCCAGCCCTGGTCCCAGAACCGCGCCAATTGGAAGCAGGCCCAGCCATCTTTGGCGTTACAACCTTGCTCAAGCTCGTTGCGCCCCGCGGGCATCCCGCGCATCCCTCCCGCCAGACCGCAGCTTGGCGGATCCCCCAGCGCGCAACCTTGGGTGTACAGCGCGAGGCTGTCCCCCGGGTTGCTTTTCTCGCTCAGCACCCCGGCGGCAAAACATCCAGGACCAAAGGTCAGCTCGCAGCCCTTCCGATACAGCGCCTCCGCCCGCACCGGATCGGCTTTTCCCAGGCGCCCCTCCTGAAAAAGGTTCCCCAGCATCTCGCAGGCCCGGCCACTCCCCAGGTCACAGCCCTGCCGGAAGCGGCGCTCGGCCTCCGGCCAGGCGTCCATTTTTACCGCCAGTACGCCCAGGTTGCCGCAGGCCCGCGCCTCTCCCAATTCACAGGCTTTGCCGTACCAGCTTGTGGGATCGGCCAGCGGCTCACGGGTGGCCAGATCCCCGAGTGCCGAACAGGACTCCGCCTCCGATGCCGCACAGCCCCGTTCAAACAGGGCCTTCGCTTTTTCGGATTCTCCACTCCGGAGTAGCGCTGCACCTTCCGTATAGAGGGGAGGGGGGCTGGCCCCCAGCAAGAGCAAGAACCACATCTTGGGACTATAGTCGATTCAGGTGTATATGGGTAGGGATGTTCAGGTGAGTTTTCTGCGCCGTACTCATCCTGCAGCGATATTGCGCCGATCCGGCCGGGAGCGGGCTTGAGATTCACCGCTTGTCAGCAAGAAGTTGTGGACAGCGGCTGTCCACAGATGTACTCATAGAGGATGGATGGCACCGAGATCTATCGCTATCTGGACTACCGCAAATTCCTTGCGGACTGGTTCCGGGAAAAAAAGGAGGCCAATCCTCTGTTCAGCCACCGCGCCTTCGCGCGGAAGGCCGGGCAGGCCTCTCCCAGCCTGCTGCTGCATGTGATCGAAGGCAAGCGCAACCTGACGCCGATTACACAAGAGGCTTTTGTAAAAGCTCTGGGCTTGAAGGCGGAAGAGGTGGAGTTTTTCTCTACCCTTGTCAGTCTGGATCAGGCGGAAACCCAGGAGGAGCGCAGTCGCGCTTGGGAGCAGGTGCGCGCCACCCGCCGCTTTCGTGAGGCCAGAAAGTTGGAGGGAGAAAGTGTAGAATACCTCTCAGCCTGGTACTATCCGGCGGTGCGGGAGCTGGCGCTGTGTAAGGGGTTTGTAGCCGATCCGGAGTGGATTGCGGCCACCCTACGTCCCCGCATCCGACCCGCCCAGGCCAAAAAAGCCATCGAATTGCTGGTTGCTCTTGGTATGTTGCGGCAGGAGGGAGAGCGGCTGATCCCGGCGGATGCCTCGATCGCTACCCCTCACGAGGTGGCGTCAATTGTGGCCTACAACTACCACCGCGGTATGATAGAGCGGGCACAGGATGCACTGGAGACTCCGCCCAAGGATCGCCACTACTGTGCGCTCACCGTCGCCGTACCCGAGTCGCTGCTGCCGCGGCTGAAGCGGGAGCTGGACGCCTTCCAGGAGCGTCTTCTGGACCTCTGCGATGGCAATACCGACCCCAAACAGCGGGTCTATCAGATCAACCTCCACCTGCTGCCTCTCTCCCAGACCACTCAAGGATGACCATGCTCCTGATGTTCCTCGCCTGCCTGAATAGCCCGGTTCAAGGCACTGCGGTTGGAAATCCCACCGGAATGTCTGTCACGACTGCCGCGGGGAGCGATGTGGCCTTCAATTCCGGCTCGGCCACCGTGACCCAGGTGCAGCAGGGGGCATGCTCAGGGGATGTGGTCCTGGTACAGCCGGTAGGAAAAGAGATCAGTTTGGTCGGTGGAGAATTACCGTTGAATGCGGGGGATTGGTGCACGGTCAGCCTGTCTTTTGGGGGGCCGATCCTGTTGGAGGCACAGGGGACTGAGCACCGGCTGCACCTTTCGCTGGCGCTGAGCGAGCTGTCCGTTCCGGTACAAATGCCCCTTCAAGGTGGCTATATTTTGGAGCTGGGGCGTCCAGGCTGGGTGGACGGGCTGTCCTTGGCGGCCGGAGATCTGAGCATCCAGCCCGGTAGCCCGGAGCATGACCAGCTCGTCCTTGAACTGCAGCAGAGCCGGCTCTATCCTGACATAAACAAAAATCAGCGGATAGACAGTGAGGAGCGGGGCGCGGGTGGTACGTCCAGCAGTGCCAGCACCCTGTCGGTGCCCCGCCTGATTCCGGCGCCGACGGACAGCGGGATCATCGAGCAAGAAAGCCAGCGCCAGGGCGAGGATAGTGCCGCCAGCTCTCAGGACAGCGGCGGCAGCGAGGGGGAGGACTCGGGCCACGACGCCAGCCAAAGCAACAACGCAGGTGGCAATGGCAATGGCAACGCCAACGGACTCGACAAACAGGAAGACACGGGCGACAGCGGAGACACGGGTGACAGCGGAGACTCCGGCGATAGCGGAGATACAAGCAATAGCGGAGACTCCGGCGAGAGAGGAGCCGCTGGCGGTAGCGGAGACACCGGCGACTGAAGAGCCTTAGCGTAGGCCTACTTCTCTGCGGATCCGGGCTGGCCAAACGGACAGGCGATACGACAGAGACGTGCGGGCCGACTCCACCTCTGCGTAGGTGTACTTCACCCGCGGGTCACTGGCGACGGCGAAGTCGGTCAGCTGGAAGAGGTCGCTGGCCTTCTCCTCGATATTCATGGCTTCATAGGCACCTAATCCATCCTGCAGCCGGTCGGTCAGCATCGCAAGGCATGCCGGATCGGCGTGGCACTTCAGGCCCACCACACCACTCAGCGCTTCCCAGTCCATCCCCGTATCCCAGGCACCCTCCAGGTCCCAGGGTACAAAAGACATGCGGCCCGAAAGGGAGGGATCGGCGTAGAGGTAGTAGTCGTTGCGCTCGTAGGGGTAGCCCCCGGAATGCCCGACCAGGATACTCCAGCTCCAGAAGTCCAGGAACTCGTCCATCTGCAGGACCGCGTCTGCCGTGGGGTAAAACTCGCTTCCTCCTCCCCAGATCGCCTGCCAGGTATCCTGAAGCGAGCTTACATCTCCATCGCCCGCAGCGAGGTCAAAGTGCGCCACCCCCGACGAGGTAAAGTCGGCGGAGTCCTGTGCTTCCCACAGATCCCCCGTCGCATCGTCCATGTGGTGGTCCAGGAAATTCCCGTCGGGCGTCTCAATGTTTGCATAGAGGCCCAAGGGCACCGTCTCCCCGTTGTGGACGTAGCTGACCGTCGTAAAGGCCGCGCGGGGGGCAGGCAGACCCGCCTGGGCCCAGATCCACCAGCCCAGCACCTCGCGGATCTGCGAGCGGTCGTCGTTCATGTTGTTCAAACTTAGTCGCGTTACGCCGCCCACGTTCTGACCGCTCTGGTATTCGTTCAGGCGAATTCGGAGGGCGGGTTTTCCCACACTCAGGTTGTGGTCCGTCGCGTTCCCGCGCAGTCGCACACCCACCTTCTCAAATCGTTCTCCATCCAGGGTGACCACGGCCTCCGTGTATTCGTAGGGGGTGGCGGCCAGCGCCGAGAGCGCCACGTCGTCCAGCTCCAGCACGATCTCGTGCAGCAGCTCGGTATCGTAGAGTGTCAGATAGTCCTGGTACTCCGCCGCAGTATCCACCGGAGGCTCGGTGTCGTCAGGCACACTTTCCGTCGCCGAGTCGTCGATCACCACGATCTCGGACTCCTCCACCGGCTCGCTCTCCTTGGCCGGCGTCGACTCCGTACCACTGGTGCAGGCCCACAACATCCAGAACATCCCATCCCCTTTGCGCACAGGGATTGTAGCTGATTCAGGTCCCGGCGGCGCGCTCCGGTCAGCCGGCGCCGTGTTATTTGGCGATGTGCGTTTGCTCGTCGCCTTTGAAGTGGCCTCGCTGGTGGCCTTTGTGGCCCTGGCCGCCTGGTCGGTGCTGGACACGCGCTCGGCGTTGCCCACGATCGACGTGGCAAAACTCGCCACCGGCACCTCGGAAGAGCAGTGGCTGGGCATCTACATCGAAAAGCAGCACGTCGGCTATGCCATGTCCCGGCAGATCCCGGCGGGGGACGGCATGATCTTTCAGGAGCAGTCCTTCCTGAAGATCAACGCCATGGGCATGGTGCAGAAGTGGGCCAGCGCCGGCACCGCCCTGGTGGATGCGCAGGGGCGGCTGCAGAGCTTCGATTTTGTGGTGTCCGGTCCGTTCAAAGTCACCGGTCGAGGCGAAGTGCGCGAGCGGTCGCTGCACCTGGAGCTGGTGCAGGATGGTGCGTTGAAGGACATCGACATCCCCATCCAAGAGGCGCCGATCCTGAACTCCACACTTGGCACCGTGGTGCGCGGGCGCACGCTCACCCCAGGAATGGAGCTTACAGTTCCCTATTTTGACATCACTACCATGAGCAATGCCCCCATGAACATCCGGGTGGAGGCCCCGGCGGTGCTGCCCAACGGCGATGTGGCCTGGTGGCTGCGCACCAAAGTAGGCAGCTTTGAAAGCCGAAGACTGGTGGATGAACGTGGGAACAGCCTGCGGGAGGAGTCCAGCCTGGGCATGTCCACCCAGGCCATGAGCCGGGAGGAGGCCATGGCTGTTCCCGATGCCGACCCGCCGGATATGGTGGCCCTGGCCTCGGTGCCCTTTGAAGGCCCGGAACCGCGCGGCGCCGGTCGGCTGCGGCTGCGGGTGAGCGGGGTGGAGGCCAGCCGCTTTGTGCAGGAGGCCGGTCTACAAGTTGTAGAAGGGGATCTACTTACGGTGACAATTCCGCTGCTGGCCGAGCTGGCGGCGCTGCCGGTGCGGGGAGAGGGGGAGATCGAGCCTACACCCACCCTGCCTGCTTCCGATCCGGAAATGCGGGCGAAGGCAGCCGAGATCGTAGGAGACGCCCCTGATCGGATGACCGCGGCGCGGCGTATCCACGATTTTGTGTTCAGCTACGTCAAAAAGGTGCCGACGATCGGTATTCCCAATGGGTTGACCGTGCTGCACAGCCGCGAGGGGGACTGCAACGAGCATACCGCGCTCTACGTCAGCCTCGCCCGTGCGGCGGGGATCCCTTCACGTATCGCGGTGGGATTGGTCTATAGCGAGCGTCTGGGGCGTGCTTTTTACTACCACGCATGGCCAGAGGTGCGGCTGGGAGAGCCCGAGGGAGGGCCGCCGCGCTGGGTGCCCGTGGACCCCACCTTCGGACAATTCCCCGCCGACGCCAGCCATTTGAAGATCGTCAACGGGGATCTGGACAAGCAGGTGGAGGTGATGGGAATGATGGGGCGAATTCGGCTTGAGGTCGTGGAGGCCATGCCCTGAATGGCGGATATTCTGTTCTTTGGTCCCCAATTTGCCTGTGCATTCCTGGGGATTATGGCGACCGGTTGGGCACTCTACATCAGTCTGCGCCACTCCGGCTGATCAGGCCGGCTGGGTACGATCCGGGCGACGAAGCTGCCCCAACAAAAACTTGACCACACCACCACCCCGGCTGTCGCTGGCTTTCTGGTCCACCCACTCTCCCAGGGCGTGCAGGGCGACTCTTGCCTGGTCAAGACCAGGGTCCCACCAGAGTGCTTCGCGGAAGTGTCGGTTTGCCTGGGGAAATTTCCCGTCGGCCACCGCCATGGTTCCCAGCTCCATATGAATCTCGGCCAGCTGGTGGGCGTCCTGGAGCTCACAGAGCTGACGATGCAGTACCTGGATGCGCTTGCGGATGGAGTCCATAGAGACAGTATGCCCATGCCGTGACGGGTTTGTGCCGACCCGTCACGGGCGCGCCACCGAGGACATCCTTATGGAGCGCATGCAAGGCAAGAAATAGAGAATGTCAAGGGGTTGTCAGGGGTGGAGGGGAGGAGGAGGAGGGGAGGGAGCGGTGGATCCCGGATGCTGGCACGGCTTTTGCATAAGAGCCCAGCAGACACCGACACCCCGCTGTGCTCCTCCTGCTGACGTCGGTGCTCCTGGGGAAAAGAATATGGCACGCTCTCTGGTTGTGAAACACGAAGAAAAAGTTGGTACTTCCTCGCTGCTCAACGCATTCCTCCTCATCGCCCTGGCCTGGATGGTCGGCGGTGCGGTGCTCGCGTCCACCGGCGAAAGCAGCGGCCCGGCACCGCTGGTGGGTGGGCAGTAGCCTCCTCCCCCTGAGGATAGATTGAAATCATTGCGACGCTGCAACGAATCATAGATTTGAGCCAGCGCCCCCTCCCCCGACCAGCCCCGCTGCTCGGGGGCTTCCTTTTTTGCCCTGCGCCGGCTTTCTACCGTCCCCCCTTCCCAAGGCCCGCCCTTGAGGCTATCCTCCCGGTAGTGACTCTGAAGTGAGTCACGCTTTGTGGAGGCTCCGATGACCTGGCTGCTACTCCTCTCCGCATGCGGAATCTCTTCCGTTCCCAAGGAAGAAAGCCCGGGGACGGGCATCGGCGGGGAGGAGCTGTGGAGCTGCGACAGCACCGGCACCCACGCTCCCCGGCAGCTACGCCTGCTCAATCGTCGGGAGTACCAGAGCACCGTTCGTGACCTTTTTGGGCTGGGGACCGGAGCAAGCTGCAGTTCGGATACCGACTGCAACCTGGAGACTGAGTCCTGCACCGCCGGCCGGTGCAGCGCCGATCCCTGCGGTACAGGCACCTTTGTGCTGCCCGACGCGGGCTATGGCAGTGTTCATGTGGCGGGCGCCTTCAACGGCTGGCCGGGAACGGTGGCGGCGGGCGGTTGGGCCATGGCCTACGACGCGACCGGCGACCGTTGGTGGCTGAAAGCCGAGCTGGGGGAGGGAAGCTGGCAGTACAAATATGTGCTGGATGAAAGCACCTGGATCGCCGATCCCACCAACCCCAACCAGGCCGATGATGGCTACGGCGGCTACAACTCTCTGCTGACACTCTCCTGCAGCGGCGGCGGCCTGGACGACATCGCGGGCTTGGACCTGACGGCGGCATTTCCGGTGGAAAGCCGGCCGCAGCACTTTGCTTTTGACAACAATGCCGCCGCCGGGCTGGTCAGCGCCACCCTGGCCGAGGCACAGCTGGACGCCGCCGAAGAAGTGGCCGGACTGGCCGTTCTGGAGCTGGAGCGGCTGACCGGCTGCAACCCCAGCGACGATAGCTGCGCCGAGGCTTTTATCCGCGATTTTGGAGGCCGTGCCTGGCGGCGTCCGCTGACCGAGAGCCAGGTACAGCGTCTTTTAGACTTGCTTCTTGGCGAGTCGGATCGCACCGAGGGTTTTTCCCTGGTCATCCAGGCGGTGTTGTCCTCGCCCTATTTTGTGTATCGATCCGAGTTAGGGGTGGCACGGGGCGACGGAAGCTATGCGCTGGATGCCTGGGAGCAGGCCGCTGCAATGTCCTATTTTTATTGGGGGACCATGCCCGACGCCGAGCTATTTTCGGCGGCAGCGGCGGGAGATCTGGCGGACAGTGCCGGGATTCGCAGCGAGGCCGAGCGTCTTTTGGCCGATCCCCGCGCCCGCGGCACCCTGGCGACCTTTGCGCAGCAGTGGCTGGGCGTAGAGGCGGTGCTGACCACCCAGAAGTCCGAGGATTTTCCTGATGAAGTCCGTAAGGCGATGCTGGCCGAGGTGGGAGACTTCTACACCCATGTGGTCCTGGACAGCAGCGGCCGGCTTCCAGAGCTGTATACGGCGGACTACACCCTGGCGAACCCGACGTTGGCGGCGTGGTATGGGCTGGAGACTCCAGGTTCAGACGGAGTCATTTCAAATGGGGACCGCGCCGGGATCCTGGGGATGGGGGCGGTGGCGGCCACCTATGCCCACTCGGACCAGACCGCGCCGATTCGCCGGGGCCTTTTTGTGCGGGAGGCGCTCTTATGCCAGTCGCTGGGCACCCCACCGGCCAATGCGGCCTCGGTGCCGACGGTGGACCCCAGTGCCACCACCCGCGAGCGATTTTCGCAGCATTCCAGCGACCCTTTCTGTGCCAGTTGCCACCAGTATATCGACGAGGTGGGTTTTGGGATGGAGCGCCTGGATACCGTTGGCCAGTGGCGGGAGGAAGAAAACAGCTTTCCGGTGGATGCCTCGGGCAACATCAACGACATCGAAAAGCTGGGCAACCGCATGGATCATCCCTACCAGAGCCTTCCCGAGCTGGGGGAGCTTTTGAGCGCTTCCGAGCGTGTGAATGCCTGCTTCTCGGTGCAGGTGATGCGCTATGCCCTGGGCTGGGATCCCGAGGAGGACCCCCTCTGCGCCTTTGATCCGCAGCGGCAGGTGCTCCTCGAAAATGACCTGGACATGCGCCAGCTCCTCCTCTCCGTCCCATCCTCCAATGCCTTTCGGATTCGGGAGTAACCATGCCGCATCCTTTCTTATCGACGTCGCGACGTGGACTGCTGAAGGGCCTGGGTGGGCTGGCTCTGGGCGCCCCCCTCTTCTCCGCCCTGCGTGGGCAGGCCGCCAATGGGCAGGCGGAGCGGGTGATCTTCTTCTACTTCCCGGATGGGGTGGTGGGTCCGTCGCAGAACGGGGAGGCATCGCTGTGGCATTGTACGGGTTCTGAAAGCAACTTTCAGCTCTCGGAGACCTTGGGTGGCCTGTCCAACCACAAGGATCGTTGTGTGTTCTTCAACGGTCTCTCCATGGGTGCCACCGACTCCGGCTCCCACCCCGGTGGGGCCAAAAAGCTCCTGACTGCGGCGGACTATGGCAACAACGAATCCATCGATCAGTACCTTGCCCGTACGGCAGGCTGGTCCTCCCCCTGGCGGCACCTGCTGTTGGGAGTACAGGCGAACTACAATAATGCGTCGGGAGACAAGCACATCTCCTATCCGGTGGCGGGCTCCTCGCTGCCGCCCCAGGATGATCCCCGGCAGGCCTTCGCCGATATTTTTGGCAGCTACAACCATGGCTCTGTGGATAGTGGTGGGGAGGCAGCGCCCTCGGCACGTGGCAAGGTGATCGGGGCGGTGAAGGAGGATCTTCTGGAGCTTCGCGGCCAGTTAGGGGGGGTGGAGAAGGACAAGCTGGACTACCATGTCAGCTCGTTGGAGGAGCTGGAGAACCGGCTGGGGGGAGGAGGGGGCGGCGGTACGGCGGCATCCTGTGGGGATCCGGCCATTGATACCTCGGCGATCAACGACGGAAACCTCTACGATGCGGGCACCTTCCCGGCGATCCTGCGTGCTCAGACCGACCTGATGGTACTGGCCATGGAGTGTGGCATCACCCGCGTCGGCACCATCCAGTGTGCAAGCCACACCTCTGAGTTGTTGATGTCCCGCTTTGCAGGGACGGATTTCTACGATCCCAACTACGACATGCGCTCCCACCAGGCCAGCCACTACGGCGCATCGCACAACCGCAGCTCCCGCGAGTTTTCAGCCTATCTCGCCCAGAGAAAGTGGTGGGTGCAACAATATGCTTACCTCCTGGACCAGCTTGCCTCCCGGCCGGAGGGCGACGGCACGATGCTGGACCACTCCATCGTGGTGCTGGTCACCGAGGTCTGCGACGGCAATACCCACCTCCACGACAATATGCCATTTGTGTTAGCTGGCGGCGCCAGTGGGCGTATCCGCACCGGCCGGCTGCTGCAGTATAGTGGCGACCGCCACGGCAACCTGTGGGTGAGTGTGGGCCGCGCCATGGGCCAGGACATGGGCTACTTTGGGGATTCCTCGTCGGGACCGCTGTGGGGACTCGTGGATGGGTGAGGGGGGAGGGGATTTTTTGATGAATGAGGCTTCATTCAGTGGAGCGCCTGTGCGGGTCCGTCGATTTCTGGCGGTTGTGGGTGTCCTTGCGGGCTCTTTTTTGGCCTCCACCGCCTGCTCCTCTGCGTCCCTGCCTGCCGCTGCGCCGTTGCCCGCGACCGCGCCCGATCTCCCGGTGATGGTGGGCGAGGGGCGGCAACTTCGCGAGGAGGGCAGCCTGCGGCTTCTGGAGGGAGAGTGGGTCGAGGATGGGGAGAGGGGACGCTGGTTTTCTGCCTGTGTGCCTGCTCAGAACCGGCTCCAGGTGCTGCCCTCGGAGACGGTGGAGCGCATAGATGTGCTCGCCGCTCCGCTCACTGGCAGTTGGGCCGCGATCAATGGGGGTTTTTACGATAGCGCCGCGATGGGCCTGGTGGTGAGTGGGGGCCAGATCCGTAGCCCGCTGAGTACCAAGGGCGGCTCAGGGGTGCTGAGCTGGGGTCCGGGCCCGGCCCGGATTCAGCACCGCGACACCTATGGCGGTGGGGCGCAGGAAGCCCTCCAGTCGATCGATCGCCTGGTGGACGATGGCAAGGTGCTGGTGTCGCCGCGTGCGGGTGCCCACCGCGACAGCCGCTCCGGGGTGAGTCTGTCGCCGGAGGTGCTGTGTCTGGTCCTGGCGGCAGCCGAAGCCTCCCTGGTGCCCATGGACGCGGGCTACCAGCTGGTCCGTACCGCGGGCGAAGGCCTGAGCCTGGCGGGCTTTGCGCACCTTCTCCGCGAGCAACAGGCGGTTGCCGCCCTGAACCTGGATGGTGCGGTGTCCAGCCAGATCATCGTTCAGACCGCGGCGGGACGGTGGGAAATTCGCGGAGAGCGAGGAACTATCAATGCTTTGGTGATACACCCGTAGATGATACATCCGGGAATGTATCACTTCTCCAAGATGCCAAACCAGATGTTTCGGGTGCCCACCAACGGGATGCCAGAGCGCCTCCTCCTCCCCCCCTCTCCTGCCCTACACCTTCCGGCGCCGCCACAGGCCCAGGCCCAACAGCATTGCGGCGATGTAGCCGCCGGAAACCCGGTTTTCCTTGGAGACGGTGCAGCCCAGGGCTTCAGAGCCGGGCTCGGTGGGGCAGCTTCCGGGGTTTTCAACCATACCCTGCTCGCAGACCGGAAAGCGGTCTTCCATGTCTTCATTGTACTGGATGAAGCGGATCTGATCGACACTGGCGCTGCCAAAACCGGTGTCCTGCTCTTCCCCCGTGGCGCCGGTGTAAAAGACCAGGTCCTGGTCTACCTTGGTGGGGTCGTAGCGCAGATGTAAACGGGTCAGGTGAGAGTCCCAGATCGACCGGCTATAGCCGAGATCGATGGCGTCCTGATCACCCAGCTCGATGCCGGTGCAGGGGTCGCAGTGCATGGCCCCGATGCTGTACTCGCGGATCCACGCCGGTCGGGTCTCTTTGGCCAGGGATTCGTTCAGCTTCCGGTCGTAGTAGCCGGCCATGTCCTCGCCGCTATTGGGCAGGTACATACACTCATCTTCGACGGTCACCTCCGGGTAGTTGGAGATGCCCACCCCGCCATCTTCGGGCGGGGTCAGGATGTACAGGAGCAGATCCTGGGTGGCGCTGCCGTTCAGCGTGCCCAGGCGGATGGGCAGGCCAAAAACGGGGGAGTCATAGGAGAATTGCAGAGGGGGCAACCACTTGGAGCCCACCTCCACCTGCTCCAAATGCACCTTGGCGGCGAAGAAGTAGGAGCCGCCGTCGATATAGTTCTGGAGTAAGGCCGAGGAGTTTTCGGAGACGGCATAGCCGTTGCCGTTGAGCCAGTTCAACAGGCCGCCGGATTCTTCCGCCGATAGGATGACGATGTCGTAGGCACCTACGGTAAACTCGGCTTCTACCTGGACTCCACTGCCAGTGTCATCCGTAGCACCCGCATCCGACATGGCCTGCATGGCGTAGTCCTGGTAGCAGCCCATACTCCGCTGGGGATACTGGGTTTCCATAAAATCTTCGCATTTGTAGGCCACTTCTCGCGGGGCGGAGAAGCCATCCCAGCGGGCGATCACCTCGGGAGTGGAGGTCTTGACATCCTCGGGCCCCAAGACCTCGGGCACCGGGACCAGCATGGCAAAATCGGTGCTGTCCCCTTCAAAATCGTTGAAGAGCGTCAGCGTGGTGCGGGTTCCCTCCCGCGCGATGCCGATGCGGCTGGCGTGGTTGGAGAGCGAGGCATCGGCGCCGCCGACGTAGGTACCGCAGAAGGCGTGGGCGGCGGACAGGGCGAGCAGGAACATGGGAAACTCCGGGGTACACGGCATTCATGCAAGAAAGATGCCAAGTTGAAGAATAGGCTGACGACGCGGATCCTGGATGTGTGACAGCGGGGGATCACGACAATTTTGTCATTCCCGCCGATCCCGCATCAGTCCTTCCTGGGCGACGCTGGCCACCAGCGTCCCCTCCTGGTTGTAGAAGCGGCCCAACACCAGTCCTCTTGCGCCGGATGCCGAGGGGCTCTCCATGTCGTAGAGCAGCCACTCATCCATCCGAAAAGGCCGGTGGAACCACATGGTATGGTCCAGCGAGCTCACCTGCATTCCGGGTGTGAGCCAGCTCACCCCATGGGGCAACATCGCGGTGACCAGGAAGTTGAAGTCCGAGGCATAGGCCAGCAGGTAGCGATGTACAGCAGGATCATCCGGCAATTTTTCTTTGGCACGGTACCAGAGCTGCCGACGGGCGGGACCGGGCACCGGGTTCAGCAGGTTGAGGTGCTGCACGGGCCGGATCTCGATAGGCCGGTCGGCAAGGGCTTTTTCCCGCAGCATCGTCGGGATGCGGTCGGCAAAACGATGGGCCAGCTCCAGCTCGGAGGGCAGCCCCTCGGGACCGGGCACCTCGGGCATCAGGTTCTGGTGGGAAAGTCCGGCTTCTTCCAACTGAAAAGAGCAGGAGAGGGAGAAGATGGCGTGGCCCCCCTGGATGGCCACCACCCGCCGGGTGGTGAAGCTGTGGCCGTCGCGGATGGGGTCCACCTCGTAGACGACGGGGCGGTGGGCGTCGCCCTGCCGCATAAAGTAGCCTTGGAGCGAGTGAACCTGCCGGCCCTCGGGGACGGTCTGGGCGGCAGCGGAGAGCGCCTGCCCTAAAACCTGACCCCCAAAAATGGCACCCCAGCCCAGGTCCTGGCTTTGTCCGCGAAAAAGATTCTGCTCGATGCGCTCCAAGCGCAGCAGGTCCAACAGCTCGGCAAGTACGTCTCTCATCCTGTCTCCGCCCCTCCCCTTATCGCGAAAGCGGTTAGTCCGGGGCCGCCATGAACTGTCGCCACCACCCTGCCTGTCCCGGCTGCCCGCTGCTCACCACCCCCTACACCGAGCAGCTCCAACGCAAGCAGCGTCGGATTGCGGAGGCATTTGCGCTCTTTCCCCATCTGGGCCTGAAAGCGCCACCGGTGCATGCGGCGCGTTTCCAGGAAAGCTACCGCCATCGCCTGAAGTTGCCGGTCCATATCGGCAACCGGGGTGTGCAGATTGGCCTCTATGATCCGGCCAGCCACCGCGTGCTGGACACCCCGGATTGTCCGGTCCTTGCAGCGCCGCTTCGCGACGCTTTGCAGGAGATCCACCGCTGGCTGGACGGGAAGAAGGGGGTCCATGCGCTGGATCTGCGTCTGAGTGCGGCGACGGGCGAGCTGCAGGGGGTTTTTGCCTGTGTGGACGGGCGTTTTCCGGGAGGAGAGCGGGGAGCAGCGCAGTTGATGCGGGTGCTGCCCAAGCTGGTCTCCATCGCGGTCAGCCGTGCCGATCCCGAAAAGCGTCGGGTCTTCGGACAGGATCCGAAGATTATCGCCGGGAAGGAGTGGATCGGCGAGGCGGTGGGCGACACCCGCTATCGCCTCTTTCCCGGCGCCTTTTTTCAGGTGGACCCGCGCAATGCCATCCAGCTCCATGACTTGGTGCGGCGGGATGTGGGGAATGCAGGGCGGATCCTGGATCTCTACAGCGGGGTCGGTGCCTATGCGCGGATGTTGGCGCGGCCCGGGGTGGAGGTAGTGGCGGTGGAGAGCCTGCCCGCGGCGGCCGAGGCGGCGCGGATGGGGGCCCCGGGCGGGGTGACGGTGGTGATGGCGGATGTAGACCGCTTTCAGCCGCGTGGCCGTTTTGATGCGGCGGTGCTCAACCCGGCCCGCGAAGGGGCGGATCCGGCCACGCTCGAAAAACTGGCGAAGCTGGTGCCCCGGCTGGTCTATGTGTCCTGTGGTCCGGAAAGTCTGGCCCGCGACCTGGATCGTCTGGCCTGGCACGGGCTGCGGGTGGAGAATGTGGAGGCGGTGGATCTGTTTCCGCAGACCCCGGAGGTGGAGGTGGTGGTGCGTCTGGTCAAGGGCGAGCCGCTGCAGCACTGGGGCCACGTGCAGGGGGCGGGGGGTGTGGAGCCCTCGGGGGTGATCGGCCATGCGCAGCGCAGTCTGATCCTGGTGGTGGGGGATCCGGGGCCGGGCGGGAATTACAATAGTGGTCGTTGGACGCGCAAAGATGTGCTTTTGGGGCATGGGCTGGTGCAGGTGGAGGGGGACCTGCAGGGCGCCATCGCCATGTTGCGCAGCCGCGGGCGTCTTCTGGCGGGGGTGGAGGAGCGCACCCAAAGATTCTTCAAGGACAAGCTGGGTTTGGTCCGTCCCTTTGTGCATGTTCTGGAGGGGGCGAATCGACCCGGTCGGGCGCCGCTGCACGGGGATCTGTGGCTGGTGCTTCGGAAGATGGGGATGGAGGAGGGGAGGATTCGGAGCCTTTCGAGCTGATTTTGGTGATACATCGGTCGGTGTATCACCAAACACGGCATTGTCAGCCTAAAAAAACCCGGAAGATACTGCCGCCCCCGTCGCGGGGGAGGCAAAGAACCTGACCCTGGTGGGCCTCGGCGATCTGCCGCACCAGGGCCAGACCCAGGCCGACGCCGCCGTCGCCTTCTCGGTGGCCGGTCGGGCGATAGAAGGCTTCGAAGATACGTTCTCGCTCGGTTTCGGGGACACCGGGGCCACGGTCGCGGACTTCGAGCTGGGGGCCGGGGCCTATGTGCAGCTCGACCGGGGGAGCACCGTGGCGGTTGGCATTTTCCAGGAGGTTGCGGATCAGGCGACGAAGAAGTTTGGGATCTCCCTGGACTTCGACGGGTGTGCCACTCAGCTCGGCACCGCTGCGGGCGGCTTCTTCGGCGCCCAGGGCCAGCAGCTCCACCGGCTGTTTTTGTAAAGGCTCCGGCGCTCCGAGGCGGCCCGCCAACAAAAGATCACCGATCAGGCTGTCCAATTCCTGGATGTCGTGGGTGGCTTCTCGGAGGAGGGGGGCCTGCTCTGCGGGCGGAAGTGCGGGCAAGAGCTCCAGGGCCACCCGCACCCGCGCCAGCGGTGATCGCAGCTCGTGGGAGGCAGAAGCCAGCATTCGACGTTGGCTTTGTACCAGCACCTGGATCTGGTCGGCGGAGCGGTTGAAGGCGCGGGCCAGCTCGGCCACCTCGTCGCGTCCACAGACCGGTACCCGTGACGTCAAATCTCCCGCGCCAAGCTCCTCTACCCCCCGGCGGAGACTCTCGATCCGTCGGGTGATCCGCCGGGCGATGGGGTAGCTGCCCACCGCAGCAATGCCCAACAATCCGCCCAGGATCCAGGGGAAACGCCGATGTCTGGCCTCCCAATCCGGGGGCGGCTTCCAGCCCTCCGGCGGCTTCCAGCCCTCCTCCGGCCGCATCATCCAGCCGGTGAAGCCCGCCGAAAGGACACAGAGCAGCGCCACGCCGAGAAAACCGGCGTAGATCTGGAGGTAGAGGCGGTGGCGGATCATCCGGCATCCTGGCGACTGGCGAAGAGGTAGCCCGCCCCACGCACGGTGAGTATGCGGCGGGGATCCTTGGGATCCTCCTCGATCACCGCCCGAATCCGCGAGATGTGGACGTCGATGCTGCGGTCAAAAGCCTGGCCGTCGTCTCCGCGGGTGCGCTCCATAAGCTGCTCGCGGCTGAGGATCCGTCCGGCATTTTCGGCGAGCACCCGCAACAAGTCGAACTGGTAGGCGGTCAGATCGCAGGTGGCGCCGTCCAAGAGCGCCGTCCGCCTCTCCCGGTCGATCTCCAGGCGTCCAAAGCGGAGGATCGGCTGGCCGCCGGCCTCGGGCTGGCTACGCCGCAGCACCGCACGGATGCGTGCCAGTAGTTCGCGCGGAGAAAATGGCTTTGCAAGGTAGTCATCGGCGCCCAACTCCAGACCCACGATGCGGTCGGTTTCCTCTCCGCGTGCGGTCAGCATCAGAATGGGCGTGTTGGCCTGGCTGCGCAGTCGCCGGCACAGCTCCAGACCGTCGATGTCCGGCAGCATCAGATCGAGGAGGATCGCGGCGGGAGGGCTACGACGTGCCGCCTCCAAGCCGCTCTTTCCATCGATTGTATGCTCCACTACAAAACCCGCCCCCTCCAGATAGCTGACCAGCATGCGGCCCAGGCGCTGGTCGTCGTCAATGAGGAGGAGGCGATTCATGGTGCTCCTTTATCCCACTACTTCCGAAAGTGATCCCAGGTTTCCAGCAGCTCCTGGCGCTGCTCCAGCGTCAGGATGCCGCTCAGCTCCACCGTCGCGTCCACCGCCAGGGCGGAGGCATCGCTGATATGTTCCAGCGCTTCCTTCCTGATCTCTTCGAGGGCGGCGCGGTCTACGGTGTCGGCCCCAAGAACGGTGCGGGTGCGCTCAGCCAGCGCCGTCTTCTCGCTGTGCAGCTCCGCCAGCTCGGGGGCGTAGCGGCCGGTCAGGGCTTGGACAGCGGCACGCTGCTCGTCGGTGCCGTCCACACGATCCATCAGGCGGTCGGCACCTTTCCCGAGGTGCTCCTGCACTTCAACGGGGTCGTCACTGCCGAAGTCGCGGTGGCAGCCCAAACCGCCGGGGCCGGCCAGGGCGCGGGCGGCGGGGATCGCCAAAAGGCCCAGGATCAAGGCACCGAAGAGGAAGCGACGGATCCCGCGACCTTTTCCGTGGCGGGCGCAGCGGCCGTTGCCGTTCTTGCAGGAAGCTTTTCCGGAAGAGGTGGCGTCGGAGGAGGGGGAGGAGGGGG
>CAITDR010000622.1 GCA_903891165.1 uncultured Pseudomonadota bacterium | reverse complement strand
TGCTGGAGCTGCTGGCCATCACCTACAGCACCACGAGCGGCCCCGCACTGGCCAACCTCGTGGCGATGCAGGAATTTGCCGTCAGCCTGGTCCCCTCCCACGTCAAAAAAGAGGCACGGAAAGAGCTGGATCTTCTGGTGGTAGAGGGTTGGGTCCACGAAGAACGCTATGGCTTCCGCCTCGCCGCCGAACATCGCGACCCATTGTTGAGCGCTCTGCTGGCCGACCCTCCGCGTTTCAGGAGGTTGGCCGACCAGATCCAGGTCGAAGTCCCCTACCCCGACCGCTCCTCCTATACCGGTCCACAGCGGGTACTCCGGCAGCTACGACTTGCAGTTTACACCGGCGATACGGAGACCTTCGTTGAGCTGTATCGCGACGCAAAGCTCCAGTCTCCCACCCCGGTTCTGGACTTCCTACCCGCCGACCGGGTTCCAGCGATAGATCCCCGGCTTTATCCCTATATTTTCATGGAGCTGGAGGGGACACACCTCACCCGCCACTCCGAAGTCCGCCAGAAAGTTCACCCGCTGATGCCACAACTGGCAGCTTCCAAACCGGAAGATGCGCTACGTTTTGCCCTGGCCGAGGAGTACTTCTGGATGGGCCGCTTCACGGAAGTGGCCGACCTGGTCCGCGGTCGCAAGAAGGCGCGCGCCTATGCGCTCCTGGGCCGGATTGCGCTTTGCTCCGGCTCTTTACCGGCCGCCCAAGAGGCCTTCCTGGCGATGGAGTCGGCCGGCGGGCTGGGCGCTCTCAGCGGGCGGGACCCGTATTTTTACCATCTGCTCCAGCTCGCCGTCGGAAGTACGACCACGTTGGCTCGGATCCGCCCCGACGCCGGCACCGTGCTGTATGAAGAGACGATGCTGCTCCGGAGCTTCCGTCAGACGGGGGCGCGCCCCCCCCTGCCGGATAGCCAGCCCGCTCCTGACTTTCTTCCCTGGATCCAGGCTATCTACCGCCGCTGGACGGGCTGCAGCTTCGGCCTTCCCCTGCAGGCGGGGTTGAAGCAGCTTGCGCAGGTCAGCGAGGCTGGCGGCTTGGACTGGTTGGCGTCGGAGTGCGAAAAACTCCTGAAGCAACGAGAGATCTCGCCGGTGGCCGCCCTGGTGGCGCAACGGGAGCCCTGGCAGCATACGCTGGATCAGCTCGCCACGGTGCTCGCCAGCGAAGATGCGGCTTCTACCCTTCAGTCCCGCCTGATCTGGTGCCTGGACTCCTTTCAGATGGGCTGGTTGGTCGAGGCCCGCGAGCAGCAGCAGGCCGAGCGGGGCTGGACCGCGGGCAAGGCCATCGATCCGCAGAATCCCCGCGAAGGAAGCCGAGGAGCCTGGACCAACCAGGACCGAGCGGCGCTGGCCATCCTGGCGGCACGAACGGCGCGCCACGGTCACCGCGCGGCCGGGATTGTAGAAGATGCACGAGAACTTTTGCAGGCGCTGATTGGTCATCCCCTGCTCTTCTGGGGTGCAGAGCGCCGTCCCTTCCGGATCGAACAGCAGGAGCTTTGTCTGATGCTCCAGGAGGAGGGCGACAAGCTACTGCTTCAGCTTTCCCCCTGGATTAAAGGGGACTATCTGGCACGCTGGGCGGACCACGATCTGCTGCACCTCTGGCTGCCCACCCCCACGCAGGTGCGGATCCGCGAGCTGGTGGGCACCGGCCTTCGGATTCCCAGGGCTGGGGAGGAGGGGCTGCGCCAGATTCTGGAGCAGACCAAGGGAAAAATAAAACTACAAAGCCATGTTCCCGGCTGGGGTGGCGTCGAAGTTGCTCCCCAGAGCCGCCTGTGGGGCCTGCTCAACAACCACGGGAGCGGCCTGCGCCTCCGTATCCTTGCACGTCCACTTGGAAAGGGTGGACCCCAGATGCTTCCTGGTGAAGGACCCGAGCTGGTGGCCGCCAGCATCGCCGACGAGCAGCGCTACACCCGCCGGGATCTGCCCTCCGAAAAACAGCATTTTGAACATCTGCGAAGTGCCTGTCCCAGCCTGGAAAAAGGGAGCTGGGATGGCGCGGGCTGGCGGATCGAAAATGCAATCCGAAGCCTGGAACTACTCCAAGAGCTGGCCCCGCTGGATCTGGAGCTGGAGTGGGCGGGCGACAGCAAGCCCCGCCAGGTGATGGAGGCAAGCCCGCTCCAGCTCCTTGTAAAAAAGGATACCGATTGGTTCGCGGCCCAGGGCAGTATGCAGGTGGAGGGCGGGCGGGTGCTGGAGCTGAAGGAGCTTCTGAGCCTCCTGGAACCCGGAGGGAGCAGGTTTCTGGATCTGGGAGAGGGCAACTATGTTGCCCTGACCGAGCAGATCCGGCAGCAGTTGGAGCAGCTCCGGCGCTATGGCCAGCCCCACGATCAGGGGCTGCGCCTGCATCCGCTGCTCGCGCCCGCCGTGGAGGAGCTGCAGAGTGGCCTCCAGGGAGATCGGGCCTTCTCCGCCCATATCCAACGTATCCGGCAAGCACAATCGGCGGAAATTGTAGTTCCGACTACACTTCAAGCGCAATTGCGCCCCTACCAGGAGGAGGGCTACCGCTGGCTGGCTCGTCTGGCGGAGTGGGGGGCCGGCGCTTGCCTCGCGGATGACATGGGTCTGGGAAAGACGCTTCAAAGCCTGGCATTGCTGCTGCGGCGTGCGGAGGGCGGGCCAGCTCTGGTGGTGGCCCCCACCTCGGTGGTGGGGGGCTGGGAGGAGGAGGCACTTCGTTTTGCACCGTCCCTTCAGGTGCTGCGTTTTGGCGATGGAAACCGGGAGGAGATGCTGGCAAAACTGGGGCCGGCAACAGTGCTCTTATGTAGCTACGGGATCCTGCAATCGGAAGAGGAACGCCTGTCCGCGATACATTGGCACAGCCTGATCCTGGACGAGGCGCAGCAGATCAAAAACAGCGGCACCGCACGTTTCCGCGCAGCCACCGCCTTGAAGGCTGACTTTCGGATGGCCTGTAGCGGCACCCCCATCGAAAATCACCTGGGCGAGCTGTGGAGCCTCTTCCACTTCCTGAGTCCGGGCCTCCTGGGCAGCCTGCCCGAGTTCCGCAAGCGCTACCAGCTTCCCATCGAACAAAGTAACGATGCCGATGCCCGTGCAGCACTTCAGCGCATTGTTCGCCCCTTCATCCTACGCCGCACCAAGACGGCGGTTCTCACCGAGCTGCCCGCCCGCACCGAGGTGAACCTGCAGGTGG
>CAITDR010000621.1 GCA_903891165.1 uncultured Pseudomonadota bacterium | reverse complement strand
GCTGTGGTGTCACCTCCGCAGGTAGCTCCTCGCTGTCTCGATCTTTCGTCGGCAGCTCAGAACCTGTGCCGCCCCGCTCTGCAGACTCACTCTCTGTGGGCGTGGATGTTTTTCCCTCCAAACGTTGCTGCAAGGTAATGGTTGCGTCGCTGGCGGCCCGGGTCAGCGCGGGGCTCACCGGAATCCGCTCCATCTTTCCCTCTTTGTTGGGCTTCGGATCGGTGAAGTGAAAGCTCCCATCTGCTTTTTCTTCCGGCAACCGACCTTGTGACAACGCCTGCAGCATCTCCACACTGCCGGAGCCTCCCATTGCCACAAGCGCCTCCACCGCCTTCTGCCGCAGGCTGTCGTCCCCGGAGGCAATCCACTTCCAAAGGAGTGTTTCTCCACTACTGTCCCCGTGGTGTAATACCGCCTGCACCAGCATGATGCGATCTTCAGGCAGATCGGGAAGGGAGCGCAGGAAGGAGAGGACGTCCGGTACCTGCAGTCGCACCGCTGCCCCAATGGCCGCGTGGCGGATGGCGACCTCGGCAGAGCGGGAGAAGCGATGTAGAAGCCCGCGCATTAAACTGGGATCTTTAAGGGGTCTCCAAGCTTTGAGTGCTTCTGCGGTGCGGTCGGCCGGAAAGCGGGCGTCGGCGGGAAGTGTTGGACCGGGGATGTCCTCTATAATGGCCTCCGCATGTGTCACCCCAAAATCTCCCACCTGAGAACAGGCAAAAAGTCGTATCACTGGATCGCTGTCCTGCACAAAGCCTGCCACTTTTTCGGGGCGTTGTAGCAGCATGAGCCCCTTCAGCGCGGCCAGTCGGACTCCTTGTGCAGACTCCTCACGCCCCACCGTCGTGAGGCGTTCCACACGGATAGCGCTCTGGGCTATCAACATCTTGGCTAAGGAAATAACTTTTTCGGTACAGGTGACCAGGTAGCCGAGGGTGCCTCCGGGTGGCGGCGGCTTCGGTGGGGGCCCCACCTGTACCATCACCCCACCCGCTTCGGGGGGAGGGGGCGTCGCCGCAGGAGGCGTCGGGATAGCGGGAAGCTCGGCGTCCTCGGGAAGCTCCTGAAGAGTGATCGGAATTTCGGCGGTGAGTTGCCCATTTTCGACACGACCGGACAGCGAGAGAACCAGGGCTCCCAGACCAGACCGAATGTCGCTGTCCAGCAGGTTGCCCAGCCAGGGAACCTCTCCGTCGGTTGCGACGGCAGCATCAAAGTTTTTGTCCCCACTATCAAAACGACCGATCCCCTTGCTACCCTCCCGAGGGCGGAAGCTGACCACCTTCAGGCTGGTGGGCAGCGGCACCCGGATCCGCAGCTTGGGCGAGGTCTCCAGGTTTGTCGCGATAAACTCGATGGGGACGTCCTCGATCTCTCCAGCGAAGCTCACGTCGCTTCCTTCCCGGTTGGGCACCATCCCGAAGTGCTGGGCAAGGTCGACCATGACCCCGGAAAGGGCCTGAGTACGCGAACGGCCACGATTGGCGTTCAGCAGCATCAGGAGCCAGAAAGGCGAGGTGAGCAGTGCCACCACCGCCAACAGGTCGGTCATCCGCGTGGCTCTCCTAGGCCGTGGTCAACGAGCTGGGATCGGCCTCGTCGCCGACAGCCTCTACCGGACAGCTCTCCAGGGCCGCCCGGAAGAGCGTGCCATCCTGATGGAGCTGGGTATGGACAAAGGCTTTCCGTGCTTCATCGCGGCCAAAAATCTCGGGGGAGATATCGGTGCAGGTGTCACAGGAGATGCAGCGGTCGTCTACAAACCACGGCCCGGGAACATTTTGAGGATGGCGCCGACGCGGATCGGCCATGCATTCACTCCGATGTCTGCATCATAGCCACTGTCCCGCCACTTGGGGAACGGAGGCCGTGATCGTCTGGCTGTTCATCGCTGCGCATGCCGCGTCTACCTTCGATTCTCTGGATCAGCTCCGGATCGGGGCTGCGCCTCAAAACCCGCCCCATCACCGCCACCGGATCGCGCTGAACCGGAAAGAGCTCCGCCGGGTCGTAGTGGTAGGACATGGAGTAGAGGCCGGCGCAGATGGGGTCCAGGCGGCAGTGGTTGCAGGCTTCGGCCTTGCCGTGCAAAAATTGTTTCTGTAACACAAAGCCTTTGCGATCCAGAAAGCGGATGCAACGCTCTTCCTCCTTCACGATCTTCCGGGTTTCCGTGGAACAATGCTCAAAACCGCTCATGTAGCACAGCGGCACCCGCTCCACCCGGAAGCTCCGTCCGGTGTGGCTCAGGTACTCCATGGCCAGGCGCAGCGACAGCTCGAACTCACCCAGCCGCGGAATCACGTCGGGATTCCGCTCTGCTCGGTTCATGTTCGGGTCCATATTGTTCCACACAAAATGGCGGATGTGGGGAAAGCGGTCGCAGATCCACATCACCGTCTCGTGCAGGTGATCGCTATTGTATGCGTTTATTACCGTATTGATGTCGGCCTGCACCCCGATCTCGCCGCAGCTGGCCAGGGCGGCGGTGATGTAGGCCCAGGCCCCCGGGGTCTGGGTCAGAAAATCATGCACCTCCGGCCGACAGGAGTGCAGAGACAGGTGCACATGGCGCAGGCCCGCATCCACGAGTCGCCGGAGGAAGGCCGGATCCGAGATGCGGTGGCCATTGGTGATCATGCGGATATGCAGCTTTCTCTGCTGGGCTTCCTCGATGGCCTCCACAATCAGCGGCGCAATGGTGGGCTCGCCACCGGTCAGGATCACCCCATCGTAGCCGCGCTCCACCAGATCATCTAGGTTCTGCCTCAACTCTTCGACGGTCAGCTCCACGCCACTGGGCGGGTTGGAGCAGAAGCGGCAGAACTGCTTACACTCGCGGGTAAGTTGGAGATAGCCCAGGTTTGCCATCAGCTTCTCCGGCCGGGGACCACGTCGATCTCGGGCACCGGTCGGTTGCCGGGGACCGGCACCCGCACCACCGGGGCCTGCGGGGGGGCCCCCTTGGCCAAGCCCCGCGGCAGCTCCGGCTGGAGCAACTTCAGGCGGGCGTCGGCCTGCGTGGCCCAGCTCCCGGTCAGCGGCTGCAGCACCTTGAAGCCCGCGTGCCGCAGGTATTGAAGCTGCATCCCCTCGCAGCGGTCGGCCACCACACAGGTCTTACAACGCTGGGATTTGGCCTTATATTCCGATTCGATATATTCTTCAACGATAGGATCGATGGCGAGGCGACCGTCGTCATGGAGGATATGTTGGTCCAGGCGGCGCGGGGCCTTTTCCAGGCGCATGCCGGGGCAGAGGCAGGCAGGCAGGTTCCGCGTGCGCAAGGGCAGGGGGAGGGCGGGAAAAAAGGCCTGATAGTCGGGGCTGTTCGCCGCCGATTCCTCCATCCGGATCCAGGTTTGTCCGTGCAGAATGTAGCGATCGGCGTTGCGATGCAGTCGCTCAGGGTCCGCCAGCACTGCGGCGGCCATCCCCCGATCCAGGGGGATCTCCACCTCGCAGGCCTGATTCTCCAGCTGGGCCAGGTGTTCGGGTAGCGTCGCTACCGCTACGGAGTGGGGAGGCAAGGAGAGCCCGGTAAAATCTTCTGCTTTCAGATAGAGGGGACGGCCGAAGTCTGGCAAAGCCGCGCCCGCGGGCAATTCCACGCCCAACAACGTTGCCTCAGGATGCAGGCTCGCCAGCTCAAAACGGGAACCGATCCACCAGATGCCCACATCCCCATCGCGAAGCTGCTCCACACGCCGATCCAATGCGGAGCAGAAGGGTTCGATAAAACAGTGCGGACAACGCTCTGTATGGCGGCAGTCGATGGGTTCCGCCGCATCCAGGTAGCGACGGAACTGCATCCTTCGACCGCCCACCTCGTCCAACATCTTGTGTGGATCCTGGATCAGCTCTTCCATCCCCTCCAGGTGGGAAACCGGAAAACGGTTGGTCCAAACGTGGAAACGCGGATTCAGTCCCAGCCGGAATACCCTCCGCAGGCTCTCGGAGTAGGCGTCCACATCATAGAAGAGCTGCTCCCGGTGTTCCCAGGCTTCCCCCTGGGGAATCACATGCAGAAGGTCGTACTCCCGCACACCGATCTGGGCGCACAAGGCGACGATTTTCTCGAGATAGTCCACGTTCTGCTTGTTGATCACCACATCCGCATTCACCACCACCCGCCCATCGCGCACCGCCCGGATCATCGCCTTTACGATCTGATCGAAGGAGCCGGGCGCTTGGGTCAGGTGATCGTGCAGCGCCGCGGTGTGCCCATGGATGGAGAAGGTGATCTCGGAAAGTCCAGCTTCTACCACCCGGTTGAAGTAGGCACGGTCGGCATACCGTCGGCCGTTGGTCACCGTCTGCACCCAGGTATAGCCCTGCTCCTTGCTGTAGCGAATCAGCTCGTGAAAGCGAGGATGTAGGCTTGCTTCTCCACCAGAGAGCACTACACGGGTGGCGTCTTTTTCCTCCCGACCCCGACGGATCTCCCGGCAGATGTCGTCAAAAGGCAGGATCTTCCCGTCCTGTGCCTCGGAGTCCAGACAGAAGAGGCAGCGACTGTTGCAGGCCGCCACCAGCCGTACCCAGTGCTTGGACTCGTTGGCGATGCGCTCATGTTCCAGGGTGCGGGCGATGGGGTCCATTGTGGACGTTGTAGCACGCCTGCAGCCTGCCGCCTGTGGCCTGGACTAGCTTTTCGGCCGACGGGTAAGCACGTGCATACTTCGGCGGGCCACCCGGTAGACGCGCCGGGCACGTTCGCCCACGTCGGGATGCTCGGCACGAAGCTGGTCCAGACATTTCTGGATCGCGGCCTGGACGGCGTGATCCAGCGCCTCAATATCCGCATCCGAAGGATCGTCCTGGGCGGCACCCACAGAAATAGCCGGGCCGATCTGGTAGCGGAGGTGCGCCGGCATGGGCAGATGTGGCCAAGGACCCACTGCGAGTCCCCAGGGAACCGAGAGATGCACCGGAAAGACCTCCGCCCGGAAAAGCTGCGGGAAACGCAGGGTACGGGCGATCCGGGCGCCATCCGTCAGCACGACCAGCGTCTCGTGTGCGCCCGCGTTTGCTACCGGCACCACTGGGGTCCCCGTCAGAAGCGCCAGCTTTGCGTAGCCTCGACGGCCGGAAAACCGTACTTTATAGCGATCTTTCCAGGGACGCCAGGTGTCCTTGTCGCCGCCGGGGCAGACAAAGAGGTCCCGCCGCCACTCCTCCAACACCCGCCTACCATTGCGGGGGTTTGCACGCAGAACCCCCACTTTTGCAGCCAGCTCGCCCAATTTCGGATGGGCGAAGATCATGTCGTGGGCCAGAGGATGCACAATCCGGGAGGTGCCATGGCGGGTCACCCAGGCGTAGAGCAGGCCCCAGACGTCGGGAATGGTGGTGCCGCCGGAGTGGTTGGAGACAAAAAGTCCGGGCGCAGGGGGGAGGTGCTCCCAGCCTTTGACGGTCAGGTCAAACCATCCTTTTTGCCCGTAGAGCTTGCCCATCCACTCCGCCGTGCTGACCAAGGTCGCAAGGTCCAATTGCCCCGGATCGTGGCCCCACTCCACATCGGTCTTCCCCAGCCAACGAAGCAGCTGTGCCTTACGTCCACCGTGCTCCTTGTTCATGCCGCGCTCCTCCTCCTCCTTATCGCCTCCTCCTTCCCTCTGGGGCTGACCAGTTGGTCAATATTTTTCCAAAGGGGCGCAGCCGGTTAATCTGCAGCCATGCTCTTCCTTCTTCCCCTCTCTTTTGCGGCTTCGCTGGACAACCTGGAGATCGGCGGTCCCTGGGGTAGCCCGACGGCCACCGATGGCAGCGCAGCGTGGTGGAACCCGGGCGCGGTCGCGGCCGGAAAGGGGACCCGCCTGCTCCTGGAGGGGGCACCCACCTTTGCAACGATTACCTTTGATCGTGCGGATCCGGCGGGTGGGGAGGACAAGCTGAGCCTGGTGGGTGCGGTGCCCTTTGTGGGGCTGGCTACTGACGCGGGTGTTAAAGGACTGGGTCTGAGTCTGACGCTGGCGGTGCCTTTTGTGCGTGGAGGGAATGAAGTGAGCGAGCCGGGGCCGGGCTCCTACCACCTTCGGCAGGGGATGGTGCAGGGCATCTACCTGATGGCGGGCGGAGGTTGGAATTTTTTTGATCGTGTTTCTGTTGGTGCCATGGGCGGGGTGCTGCGCTCCAGCTGGAAGGCACGGGTGGACAACGACACCATGGTGCTCTTGTCGGATGCGATCGGCGCCATGGGGGAGGATGCGGGCTATACCGATACCATGCTGGAGAATCCCGACTACGCGGCCACCCTGGACTTCGAAAATCTCTCGGACACCCGTTTTGTCTGGTCGGCGGGCATCCGGGCCCAGCCCATCGACCGGCTCTCCATCGGTCTGGCGTGGATCGCGGGGAGCAAGGTGGAGAATACCGGCCGCACCACCATCGCCTTTGGCTGTCCTCCTCAAGACGATACCACCGGTCGTTTTGGAGCCGAGTCCTACGGAATCTGTGATGTGACCATGGATGCAGATGCGATGGTCGGCTACACCCTTCCGTCGCGACTGCACGGGGGGATCGGCGTGGAGCTCACACCGGCGGTACACCTGGAGGTGATGGCAGGCTGGGTGCGCTGGAGTCAGTTTAAGGACTATACCATTGTTATCTCCGGCGTGGATACCTATAATGAACTGGCAAAGCCGGAGACCGCAGACCTGGTCAACCAGACCCGGCTCTGGGCGCGCGAGAACCACGACAGCGGCTGGGGCGCCATTGACGTGAAGGGGCGCGTTTCTTGGGTGACGCTGGGTGGCCGGGTGCTCTACGATCTGGCCGCCGTGCCGGATGCCGCGATGTCCCTGAACAACTACGATGCCAACGAGCTGATTCTGACCGGGCTGGTGGCGGGCAACCCCTGGAAGCCGCTGACCATCGGCCTCTCCGGCTCCTATCATGTGGTGGCTACCCGGGAGGTGAACACCTCGGGTTTTGGGGTGACCTTGGGCGAAGAACGGAAGGAAGACCGCTGGTTTTATCCGCACTCGAACGGAACCTACTCCGGGTCGATCTTCCGGTTGGGGGTGCAGGCGAAGGTGGAGCTGTAATGACGCTGCCCCTTGGCTACCGCCCCCCAATCGGGTAACAGGGCTCCCGATGTCCGCTGCGCTCCACGATCTCCCTGCTCCCGGTGACCTGGCCCGCTGGCTGTTCTGGGTGCGGCTGCGGGCGGTACTTCCGGTGGATCAACCTGTACTCCTGCAGCGCCTCTGGCCGCTCTGGCGGGCGCAGTATCTGGCGTCCTCCCCGAACCACCACCTCCTGCGGGAAGAGCTGCAGCGCTGTTTCGGGCGGAACGACGAGCAGATCCTCAAAGACGCCTATAGACTCGCTTTTCGGACGCACTTTCAGGAGCTTTTGTTGGGCAAGCTGACGGCGGACAACTACCGTCTGCACATGCGCTTCGAGAACCAACATCATCTGGATACGGCGCTGGCCCGCAAAAAAGGTGCAATCATCCTGTTCCCTCATGCCGGGAACTTTATGATGATGATCGCCTCGGTGTCCCTGGCCGGCTATCCCTACACCCAATATGCCGCCCGCGGTCTGGCCCCACCGGAAGTGGCTGCGCTCCACCCCGAGGTTTTTGGCCACAACCCCTGGCGCCAACAGGTACGCGAGGTCCGCGAGGCGGCGGAGGATCAACTTCCGGCCCATTTTGTAACCATGGATACACCCATCCGGGAGCTGGTGCGGAAGCTGGGTCGCAACGAAGTGGTGGGCATCGCTTACGACGGTCGTCTAGGGCAGAAATTTGTTCCGGTGGACTATCTGGGTCGCAAGGCACTTTTGAATCCCGGCCCCTACAAGATGGCCTGCACCAGTGGCGCCGCGATTGTGCCCACCTTCTGCTATGCTCCGAATGACGGCCCAGAAATCTGCCACTTTGGAGCTCCGATCTTTACTGAGCGTCGCAGCCCCGACCAGGTGATGGCACAGTTTTTGCATGAGGCCGCCGAGCCCTTCCTGCGGGCCCACCCGGAGACCTATGCTATCTGGCTGCTCCATTGCCGCCAGCGCGCCGCTGTGGACGACCATCCCTTTTTTGTAGACTACGCGCCCGACGAACGCTGGCGGAAGTGGGAGCTATGATCGAGACCCTCCGCACCGAGACCCTTGACGCCACCCTGGCGCGGATGGCGCGGCTGCGCCCCCAACACGAGGCGCTGGTCGATGGTGCCGTCCGTTTTTGTTATTCCGAGCTGGAGGCGCGGGTGGGCAGCCTTGCCGCCCAGCTCCGTGCGCGGGGGCTTCGGCCGGGTGGCGTGGTGGCTGCCTTTCCAAAACGTAGCTTTGAGCTACCCTTGCTCTTCCTGGCGACCGCGCGTGCCGGGGGCATTTTTGCACCCCTGGACGCCCGCACCGAGCCCGCCCGCATCGAGCTGGTCATCAAAAGCAGGCCAGACCTGATCTATGTGGCTCCGGACCAGCCGCAGCTGGCCGAGAAGATGGTCGCCCTGATGGTGGATGAGCGCCGGGTCCTGCATGGCCTGAAGGAGGAGGGGGATGCCCCTCTGTCCTCCTCCACCAACGTAAACAGTGTGTGCTACTACAATTTTACGTCGGGAAGCACAGGTGTTCCCAAGGCGGCACCGACCACCCACGCTCAGATCCAGGCCAACACCGCAGCGGTGCTCTCCGCCTTCCCATTCACCGAAAATGAGCGTTTCCTCTGCCTCTTTGCCCCCTGGAGCCACCCCCACGAGCACTGGGTGCGTAGCCTTGCGGTCGGCGCCACCACGGTGATGGCCGATGGCCTTCGCCCGCGCACGTTGGTGAATGTGCTGCGTCAGGAGCGTATCACCTGGCTTTTTGCCATCCCTTCGGTCTTCGAGCTGCTGATCGGCCAGGTGCAGGAGACCGGTCCACTCGTGGACCTGCGTTTTGGCGAGAGTGGCGGGGCGGTGGTGACTCCGGATCTGGCGCGTCGGGTCGAAGCAGTGTTTGGCTGTCAGATGTTGCCGATCTGGGGCTGCACCGAGACGACGGGTGTGGTGCTTCATGTGCCGCCCTGGGATCCCGAGCGCCGCCTGGATACCCTGGGGCGCCCGCTGCCCGGCTATGAATTGCGCATTGAAAGCCCCGATCCGCAGACCGGGGTGGGGGAGCTCTGTGTGCGCGGCCCTTCCGTGGTGGCGGGCTACCTGGAGCGCCCCGAGGAGACGGCGGCCCGTTTCCAAGAGGGCTGGTACCACACCGGCGATCTGGTTCGTCTGGAGGAGGGCAACTACCGTTTTCTCGGGCGCCGCGAAGAGATGATCAAGGTGGGCGGCGTCAAAGTCTACCTGTTGGAGGTGGAGCGCCTGATCCAGGAGCTGCCCAATGTGCGCCAGGTGGTGGTGGTGCCCGCCACCGATCCGCTGCGGGGGGAGATTCCGCGGGCAGTGGTGGTTCCCCGTGGAAAATTGACCCGTGCCGAGGTGCTGGCCTGGTGCCGGGCGCGCCTTCCCGCCGCCATGGTGCCCCGCCTTGTGGAGATCTGGGACGAACTCCCGGCATTTCCTTCGGGAAAGCTGGATAAACGGGCAGTGATCGAGCGTCGTAGCCAGCCGCTTTGGATGGCGGTGAACTCGATGATCATCGGGGCCCGGCCGCTGTCCGAGGTTTTTCGCCTCGCGACGGCCCAGCGCGAGCGTGGGGGAGTGGAGGTGTTAGTGGACCTGCGCTCCCGACGGGATCCCGCCTCAGACCCGGACAAGCTCTGGGCGGTGGCCCACCACAACGCCGATTTTGACATTGGGGATCCGACAAGCGTACAACGTGCGGTCACGATGGCGAAGGAGGCGGGTCTGCAGGTGGCCATGTCCTCGGCCTATGTGGGCGCCTGCGAACCCGGGGATCTGGACTATGGCCTGCGCGCGATTGAGGGGGCCTATGCCCTGGCTGAGGTGGCGCCCCAGGGAACGCTGATTCTCCGCGTTCTGGGCGGAGATATCCGCGCCCGTGGCCGCTCGATGCCGGGTCGCTG
>CAITDR010000620.1 GCA_903891165.1 uncultured Pseudomonadota bacterium | reverse complement strand
TTCTTCCGCTACCATGGGTCGCCCATCCTCACAAAAAAACCTTACCGCAACAACGGTACCATCCCCCGCCCCAGCACCGACCCGGTCAGCGCCGAGAGCTGCTCTACCTCCGCCTGCGCTGCACCCCGCGGGGTCACCCGCACATAAGCCTCCCCGCTGGGCACCGGCACGCTCAGGTTGCGCTTCTCTCCCCCCACCCGCAGGTCCACCCGTACCGTACCGGACTCCGCCGCCGAAAGTGCCACCCCGCCCGTCGCCGGATCCACCACCATCGAGGCATGATCCCCCGGTGCCGCCGTCAGGGTGGCGGCAAAACGACGTGGCGGCCGACCATTCACATCCCTCTCCACCCCACACTCCATCCGTACCACCCCCGCCGAGGCGGCCCGATACTGTAGCGACGGCCAGCCCGTTGTTAAGCCACCCACCTCCACCCGATCCAGCGCGCCTGCCGCCACCTGACCCTTGACGGACACAAAGCCCCGAGGCCCCCTCAGCGACAGGCTCCCTGGCCCCGGCCCCCGCAGCTCAACGGCCACCAATCCCTCCGGCACCTCCGCCGCATAGAGCGGAAACCAGCCTTTGGCCGAAGGTTCCAGGCGGATCGACAGCGGCACCGTCGCCGCCACCGCCACCGTCTGCGCCTCCCCCGGCTCCGAGGATGGGCAAAGGTGAAGCTCCAGGGTGGTGGTCGAAGCCTCCGCTTTTGTTGAATGCTTCCTGGGCACAATGTTATGCTGACATCGTCGGGGAGGCTTCGTGTCCACAGAAAATCCGCCGGAAGATCCCATTTCCGATCCCATAGATCCGGCTTCCGCTCCGACGGCCCCGGCATCCACTCCGGCGGGGTCGGCTCCTGAAACCACCGTGAACCAGCAGCGGCTCTCAACACTTTTGAAAACATCTTTAAGTTGCTCTCGCTCATGGCCGTCTGTCTATCCGCTCTGGGCATCCTGGTCTGGCTCCTCGGAAGTCCCGCCCCACGCGAGCCCGCCACCGCGCGGAACGTGCGGGCACTGGCCAGCGCAACAACCGTGATACCTGTAAGTGACCCCAGCGCCCGAGATGCCGCCGGCAACCTATTTTATGGTGAGACGCTACACCGCTGCCTCCAGAGTCTGGCGACCTGGGTACCCTCCGAACCCCCCTCCAACGAAAAGGACCTTCAGCTTGCGCTCTACGAGCACCTCCGGGAAGCGGGCTTTACCGTTGGTTTTGAGCAGCAATTGGGCGGTCGCAATCGTGTGGATCTTACGCTGGACGACACGGTGGCTATCGAGCTGAAATTCGGCCGCCTTCGTGCCAATGAGCGCAATAGGGTCATCGGACAATCCACGGTCTATGCGGCGCGATGGCTGGGGCGCGGTCCGTTGCTGGTGGTCTGTGTGGGAGCTCCTTCCGACAAAGTGGCCGAGGTCGCCCGTTCCGCCACGGTGTGGAACCGGCAGCTGGCCGAGCATGTAGGGGAGGCCAACCAGCTCCCTGCGGCGGTTCTGGTTCTGACGGAGGTGGGGGAACGAAGGGTTTAAAATTGCGGCCCACTCGCAAGATCGCCCAGAGGCAATGTGGCCGCTCTTCCCCTCCCCCACCCACCCCATGCTACAATCCCCCTCTCCCCAGAGTTTTTCCATGCCCCGTCTCGGAATCATCGGCGCCGGCCCCGGCGGTCTCTCCCTCGCCCGCCTCCTCACTGAGCGCGGCCATGCCGACGTGACCGTCCTGGAGCGGGCCACCCGCATCGGCGGCAAGTCCTTTACCCTCCACCACCAGGGTCTGGGCCACGAGATGGGTACCTGCTACACCGCCGCCGGCTACACCATCACCCAGAAATGGATGAAAGAAGCCGGGATCACCGACCATAACCTGCCCCACCACTACATCCGCACCACCGATGGAAAGTTGGTGGATTTTGCGGATTTTGTGTTGGGCAGGGGTGGGATGCTTCCGGGTGGTGTCCAGATGGCGAAGTATGCAGCTCTCTGGCGGAAATTCCATGCCTGGGATGTGGCGGGCTGTCCCGACGAGGCCGAGGGAACCAATGGGCGTGCGATGCGACTTGAGGTGGCCGAGCCCTTTGGAAAGTGGCTGAAGGCCCATAACCTGGACGTGGTTGCGCGCTTTGCGATGCGCTCCATGACGATCATGGGCTATGGACCTATGGATCAGGTGCCCGCCCTCTACGGGCTCCGCTGGAATATGCCCAGTCTTCTCTACTCAGCGGTGGCCCACAAGGTGGTGGAGCCGGTGCCGGGCTGGCAGCACCTCTGGGAGTTTCTGGCCGGCACGATGGATGTGCGCTTAGGGAAGAAGATTGAGAAGGTGGAGCGTCTTGAAAATGGATTCCGTGTACATACTGGTAGCGATGTTCTGCGCTTTGATCACCTCGTGCTGACTGGGGCTCTGGACGAGGCCACTTCCTGGTTCCCCTTCACCGCCGAGGAGCGCGCGGCCTATGCGGTGGACACCGGTGCTTTGGCCTGGCGTGAGTATGTAACGACGCTGGTACACGCAGAAGGCTGGTTCAAGGATGCAGATACCCGCTCCTTTGAGGCAAATGCCCTGGATTCTTCGGCGGTGGCGCGCAGTCGTTTGCTGGTGGCGCGCCGGACGGGGGACAAAACTCCGGTGGCCCTGGCACGTTCGGCGTCGCGACCGGATGTGTATGTCTGCTATCAGCCGGGGAACCCAAAGCGCACGGATGCGCAGTTGTTGGAGATTCTGAAGGGCGATCTGGAGGGAGAGGGGGCGAAGATAAAGGAAGTGCTCACACAATGTCGTTGGAAGTACGCACCGCAGCTCAGCACGGCGGCGATCACTGCAGGGGCCTCTCACCGCTTTGAACGCCAGCAGGGCGCGGGTAAACTCTGGATCACCGGTGCTTCTGCCTCGCACGAGGCGGTGGACAACATCGTGGACTACAACGAGCGCCTGGTAGAGAGGATGGAGCTGGCTTTTGCCGGGAAGGCGCCATCGGATGAGGCGGCTTTTGCGATGGTGGCGAAGAAGTTTCGGGGAGATTTAGGGGAGTTTTGAGGGAGCGTGATAGGGAAAAGGTGCCTGACTATGGCGGGCGGAGCGGCCTCTGCTGCTGGGCTTGGCGCTTCGGAGGCGCTCGGTGCCCACCCAAGGGCGCTTGCGGCGCTCTGGCCGCACGCGCCTTGCAGGGTCCTGAAAATACTCCCCTTATCACCATAATTCCTACTGAATGAATCCTCATTCAGTGCCATGTCGCTGTGGGGGGGGATGCCGGGCGCCCTTCCTCCGCCTTTTGTGCTACAATGCCCCTTCTACCGTGTTTTTGATGCCTCGAATCGGAATTGTTGGCGCTAACCCTGTCAACCTCGCTCGCACTGCGGGTCGCCTCGGGCTGCTCCTGGGGGCGACGGTGCTGCCGCTGCTTGCCCTGGAGCTGTATCTGCGTTTGGTCCATCCGGGCAGCGTGGATACCATGAACAACGCAGCTTTCACCCGGATATCCTCACAACCGGGCCAGATGACCGAGCTGATCCCCGGCGCAGTCAATCCCCACTTTCTCGGCGGTGCCGTGCGGGTGAACAGCCACGGCTTCCGGGGGAAGGAGTTTTCTGAAAAAAAGGAGCCAGGTAGCTTTCGTATTCTCGCTGTGGGGGACTCGGTCACCTTCGGCTTTGGTGTGCCCGAAGCGCAGGGTTTTCCGTCGCTCCTGGAGGCCGAGCTGCAGGCCCCCCACCGCGAGGTGGAGGTGATAAATATGGGTCTTCCCGGTGCGGGTCTCCCTTACTACCTTCACACTATCCGCCGCTGGTGTACCCGTAGTCAGTCTGACCTAGTCCTGGTGAGTGTGGTTCTCAATGACATCCTGGCGTATCGGCCCGAGGAGAGCCTTCAGCAGCCCATGCCGGGGCCACGGGGGCCTGCGGATCCCGGTGGCTCCTGGGGGGGCCTTCGCCGCTCTTACGCTTTTGTTGCCGGTTTTCAGGCCTTGAAAAGTGTACTCTACACCCTTCATGTCCTTAACCTGGAAGACAGCCCGGGCTATCGTTTTGTGCCCCTGGAGGAGGATGCTGCCGCTGCCGCCGAGGCTTGGAAATCCAGCTTCGCACTTCTGGATCTCCTTGTGGCCGAGACCGCGACCTGCGGTGTGCCCCTGATGGTGGCGGTCTTCCCGCTTGAGGTACAACTAAGCGAGGCGGCCCTCGCCCAGTACCGCGACGGGATCGGCGTGCCCCTCGCGGCGACGGCCACCGATATGGCTCCCCAGGCCGAGCTTCGGGCCTGGGCCACTGCGGGTGGTGTGCCCTTTGTGGACCTGACCCCCGCCTTCCAGAAAGACCCCCCGGAGCTTCTTTTTCTCCGGGATGCCTACGTCACCCTGGACCCGGTCCACCCCTCTGTCCTGGGCCACCGCCGGGCCGCAACCCAGTTGGCGACGGCTTTCCAGGAGGGGGGCTGGCTGCGCTGAATTGGGCTCAGATCCTGTCCAACCGCCGACTCAGCGGCGCTGCAACCAACTTCGGCATCTTCCATTCCAGGCTGCGTGCCCATCGCCCGAGCCACTCCGGCAGGCGTACATGATAGGGTGGTTCACACACGCGCGCGTTACCGGCGCACAGATTCTGACAAAATTCTGGATAGGCTTATCGCTCCGCTGGGCTCAGTCAGCCCAAAAAAACATTCAGCTATCGTGGCCCTGGAGGAGGTGCCCGATGTCCTCCGCGCTGCCGCGTGCGAACAGGGGGAGGAGCGCACGCAGATCGGCGGGATCGGTGATGGCCCCAAGCCGGGCCGCCAACTCAGCGGGAGGATCAGAAAAGCGGAGCTTGTAGTGGCTCAAGAGGCTGTCCATCAGGGCCGGGTGAACACCCTCAGCCATGATCATTTTTAAGCCTGTTTCGAATCCTATTTTGTATCCTTTTTCGTAACCCTTCTGCTCCCAAACAGCACGCTGCTCCGCGATCCAGGTGTCTACGATCTGCTTGTAGGGCTGCATCATGGGATCATCCTGCTTCGCCCCTAAGACGAACCGCAGCGACGGGATTGCGGTAGTGGCGATCCGGCTCTCCCAGTTCCCTGCTGGAAGCCGGCTCAGCTCCGGAGCGGCCTCCTCCAGAGTACGCGCGGATCCAGACGTCAACAAAACGATACCAATCATTCTCCAACCGGCCTTCTTTTAGCTGTTGTTTTGGTCACCGTCCGCAGTTTCCAGGTAGTGTTCTGGGGGAGTGGGCGCCAGGGTACAGTCGTTAGGATTAAGTGCTTGGAGGATAGGCTCAATGTCTACGCCTCAAAACATCAGGGCATTTACCCTACCACCGCCGAAGGCTTCCCGGTTCTATCACAATACATGGGCCCGCGATTCCCTGGTGACGAGCTGGATCTGCATCCGCGCGATGCGTGGGGACGGGAAATTCTCTATTTCTCCCCCGGCATCCACGGCGACCATCCCTACGAGATCATCTCCTACGGACTTGACGGAAAGGAAGGTGGTAAGGGTATAGATGCTGACCTTCAATCATGGAATTTCGAAGCAGATGGGGGTCCACACATGCGCGCGTTACGGGCGTACAGAATCAAACAAAAATTATGATAGCGTATCGCGCTGTAGGGCCCCCTCAGCCAAACAACCCCCGCTGCCGAGGCCCCTCCGTCTTCACACACAGCTCCCCAAAAGCCTCTCTCGCCAAACCCGCCAGCTCCAGCA
>CAITDR010000619.1 GCA_903891165.1 uncultured Pseudomonadota bacterium | reverse complement strand
TTTCACTTCACACTAGAGTAGCTGAACTCGCTTCAGATGACAGAGGAAGGAGACTGCAACGACCAGGATGCCAGCATCTACCCTGGTCTTCCCGAGGTCTGTGATGGCCTGGACAACAACTGTGATGGTGTGGTGGACGAGGGCGTGGCCACCACCTACTACGCAGATGGCGACAGCGACGGCTACGGTGATCCCGACAACAGCAAAGCCGACTGTGCTGCGCCTGCCGGTTATGTAAGCATCGCCACCGATTGTGATGATCACAGCAGCAGCATCTGGCCCGGTGCACCCGAACTCTGCGATGCGCTGGACAATGACTGCGACGGCCTGATCGACGATGGTACCGGCTTTACGATGTATGCCGACCTCGATGGCGACGGCTATGGCGATCCCAACAGCCCCATCGTCGTCTGTACACCGCTGGGCGGCTATGTGCTCGATGATCGGGACTGTGACGATGTTCGACCCGAAAGTTATCCAGGGGCTTCCGAAATCTGTGACGGCTACGACAACGACTGCGACGGGCTGACGGATGAGGAGGCGGTAGACGCCACCACCTGGTACTACGATGCCGACGGGGACGGCTACGGCAACTGCGCCGCCGGCGTGGACGCCTGCACTGCCCCCAATGGCTACGTCAGCGCAACCTTTTCGTCGCAATGCGACTGCAACGACGGCCGGGCCGAGAGCAACCCCGGCGCAACCGAGGTCTGCAACGGTTTTGACGATGACTGCGATGGGAGCGTGGATGAAGAAGGCTCCACCGGCACCTGGTACGGGGATGCCGATGGCGACGGCTATGGCGATGCCTCCCTCCCGCTGACCGGCTGCAGCCAACCCGCGGGCAGCTCGGCCAATGCCGACGACTGTGACGACGCCAACGCGGCGATCAACCCCGGTGAAACCGAAGCCTGCAATGGCTACGACGACGACTGCGACGGCCAGATCGACGAGCCGGGCAGCACCGGAGGTGGCACCTGGTATACCGATGCCGACGGGGACAGTTTTGGTGATCCCAACGCCCCGCAGAGCGACTGCACCCAGCCCGCCGGAACCGTGGCGGACAACACCGACTGCAACGACGCCGATGCGACGATCTATCCCGGTGCTCCGGAGACCTGGTATGATGGGATTGACAGTAATTGTGACGGCGACGATGATCCGTCCACTTGCGATTCCTTGCCCGGTGACAGCACCGTCGCCTATGATGCAACCTGTAGTGCAAGCTACAGTAACTCTGGCTGGTCGGTGGTCACCGAGTGGACCACCGACAGCGGCGGCCTGACCTACAGCAGCGGCTCCACCTCCACCCACATCATGGCTGCCCCTGCCGCTGCACACCTGTACGACGACAATGGCGACGGCCTCATCAACGAAGAAGACCCCGTCTTTATTCTTTATAACACATTTTCCTCCAGCAACTACAGCTCCTCCGGCTACCTGCGGGCCGTGGCGGGAGACGGCAGTGGCGAGCTGTGGACGATGCGGTCGGTGAGCTACAACGGAAACAGCTACAACCCCTACAGCACCGCAGGGGTGGCCGTCGGCGACCTGGATGCAGACGGCAGCCCGGACGTGGTGACCATCGGGTCGGCCTATAACGTCATCGCGCTGGAGGCCGACGGCACCGTGAAGTGGGTCAGCAGCACCACGGTGGGCAGCGGCACAATCAGCCCGTCCATTGCCGACATGAATGCCGACGGTGTTCCCGAAGTCATCGCGGGAAAATACATCTTTACCTCGACAGGATCCCTGTACTCTACCTCCGCGGACTGCGGCAGTTCGAGTATGCCTGCCGACGTGGGCAACAATGGTGATCTGGAGCTGGTCTGCGGCGGCGCCGTCTACCAGGACGACGGCACCCTCTACTGGAAGGACAGCTCTCACCTTGCCGCGCGGATGATCCCGGTGCAGTTGGACAGCGACGCCAAGGCCGAGTTCGTCAATGTCTACGGTGGCAATTTCTATGCCTATGACGACAACGGCACGGCGCTCTGGAACTATACCGGACCCGATCTGGGGGGCGGCAGCCCGGTGGCCGCCGACATCGACGGCGACGGCTACGCCGAGATCGCTGCTTCCTTTGAAACGGTGATGATCGTAATGGAGCATACCGGAACTCAAAAATTCCGAAAGACCATCGACGACACCTCCTCCCGCTCCACCGGGATGTCCGCCTTCGACTTCAACGCCGACGGCGCCGCCGAGCTGATCTATGCGGACGAAGAGTATCTTTATGTCTGGGATGGCTCGGGGACACAGTTGTATAAGACCAGCAGCCACACCTCAGGCACGCTGCAGGAATTCCCGCTGGTCGCCGACGTGGATCGGGACGGCAACGCCGAGATTATCCTCGCCTCCAACGACTATATTTCGACGGGCTGGGACGGATTGCGGGTGCTGGGGGAGGAGAACGACCTGTGGGCCTCCTCCCTGCTCTATTGGAACCAGTACCAGTATAATCCCTCGACCATCGAGGCGGATATGGGCATCCCCACGGCGGCCACCCTGCCCTGGCTGGACACCGGGGGCTGGCGCCAGCAGGCCTCCTGGTCTGCCGATCCCACCGGTGCACCGGATGTGGCCCCCATTCTGGTCGGGGTATGCACCTCCTGCAGCGCCGGCAGCGCCGAGGTCTACGTCTCCGTCGAAAATCTCGGATCCGTTTTTGTAGGGCCGGAACTGCCCATCGCCCTCTATGCCGACAACGGCGGCATCCGCACGCTGCTTGGCGTGCAGAGCCTCGGTCGTGTCGCCTACCCCGGTGATCGCCTTGCGCCCATCACCTTTACCATCGCCATCAGCGACATCGGCAGCTCCGGGCTTGTCGTCGTGGCCGATGACGACGGTACCGGGGCAGAAAGCCAGCAGGAATGTGACGAGAGCAACAACGAGGACAGCTGGAACGAAGCGATCTGCCCCTAGTCCAGGCCTCCGGCCTCCACGAAGTCATCCAGCTCGCCGTTGGCCTTTTCCAGAGAATTGACCGAGGTAGAAATCAGGAAAGAGTCGGGCAGGTCCGAGTCCACCAGCTGCGCGTCCAGCCACATGGCAGTGACCCGTTGGGTGCCTCCATCCTTACCCGGCAAGAAGAGGTCTTCGGAATATTGCTGCTGTACCGTCATCAAACCGCCGGTGACCTCGCCGGGGCTGGGGGCGGCAGTCTGCCAAAGCGCCACCTCGGTGCCATCTTCCAAGCTCAGACGCCGGAAACTCCCCAGGGCCTCCTGCGTCACGCTGCCCAGGATGCCCAGGTTGATGGTGCGTCGGAAGCTGTAGGTGTAGAACTCGCAGGTCCCATCCAGAAAACAGTCTCGATCACTATGCTCTTTCAGCTCGTAGCTCTCCGAGCTGGAGAAGACCGGGGTGATGTCGGGCAAGGACAAAACGGCGAGCACATCGGCCATGTCCGAGCCCAGAGAGGAGGTCGCCGCCACCCCGGCCACCTCCCCCTCCCCTGCCGCGGTAAAGCCAGCTTCGTCGATATCTTCCGGGCTCAGGCTGCCCACCCGGTAGCCCTTTTCCAGATCGTCGGTGTGGCGGTCCAGTTCGGGAAGCAGGTTGGTCGCAAAAGCGGTGGGCCAGGTGGGATCCGGCGTGCTGTGCTGCACAAAACCGAAGATCACCAGCTCCTCGATATTCTCCGGAGCGTCCACCACGCGGCAGGCTACCAGCAACAACCAGAGCATCTCCCCCCCGTTCTCCGCAGTGTACCACCAAGAGCGACGCTCCGCCTGCAGAAGCGGACGCAGCCGACCCGTCAGTCGGCTACATTGTCGCGCCGAGGTGACGATGCGCTGGGTGTGGATGACGTCGATCGACGAGATGAAGGCCGATACTTCTGCGCGCGGGACCCTCTGTCTTCCGCCAGAAACCTTCTTTTTTGCCGACCACTTCCCCGGTTTTCCGGTGGTGCCGGGCGTCATTCTGCTGGAGGGAATGGCCCAACTCTCCGGAAAACTTATCGGCTGGTCGGTGCGGCGGGCGCGCGGGGACTGGCCCTTCCCCATCCTCTCCATGTGCAACAACGTGAAGTTCCGCAAATTTGTGCGGCCCAACGAAGTGGCGGTGCTGGAGACAAAATTGCTTGCGCTTCGCGACGAAAGTGCCGTCTGTGAGGTACGCACGAAGGTGGACGGAAAGCTCTGTGCCCAAGCCGAGCAGACCTTTGTATTCAATGCGGTGAAGCTGGAAGATGCGGCAGAGTCGGCACGGGTGGAAGCCATCGAACGGGCCGAGCTGCTACGGTTGTGGGCGGGCTTCCATGAGTAGGCGGCGCGTGGTGGTGACCGGCATCGGCATGGTGACGCCGCTGGGCATCGGTGTGGAGACGGGCTGGAAGGCCATCCTGGAAGGAAAAGGGGGCGTTGCACCTATCCGGCGCTGGGATGCCACCGGTTTTCCGGTGCGGATTGCTGCGGAAGTGCCGCTGCCGGGGGCTGGCGCCGAGCTGAAGCAGCAGCTCACCGAGCTGGCGCTGGGGGAGGCGCTGGCCCAGGCCAGGCTGAAGGGCGGGGATCGACTCGGGGTCTGTGTGGGCTCGGAGGCTGCCCGGCCGCCGCTGGAGTGGCTCTTCGATGCCTCGTTGGCGACTCCGGAAAAGGTGGCTGCGCTCGCCCCGGATCTGCCCACCCGGCAGGCGGTGCGTATCAGCGGCGCCAAAGGTCCACGGTCCACAGTGTCTACCGCCTGCACCTCCTCCTCTCAGGCCATCGGCGAGGCGATGTTGCGCATCCGACGTGGGGAAGTGGACGCCATGCTCACCGGCGGTGTGGACGTGCTCTCCGAGCCGCTGATGGTGGTGGGTTTTTCGAAATTGGGCGCGTTGTCTACCCGGAACGAGGATCCCGACAGCGCGTCGCGGCCCTTTGATCGGAACCGCGACGGTTTTGTCCTGGGCGAAGGCGCGGGATTTCTGGTACTGGAGGCCGAGGAAGTGGCAAGGGCACGGGGAGCGGAGATCCTGTGCAGCCTGGAAGGCTGGGGTTGTTCCTGTAATGCCTGGCGTATCACCGACTCTCCTCCCGACGGGCGCGGCCCTGCACAGGCGATGGAAGCCGCCCTGCGTGATGCCGGTGTTTCGCCGGAGGACGTCGGCTATATCAATGCACACGGCACTTCCACCCCGCAGAATGACGCCTCGGAAAGCCGGGGAATCCGCAAGGTTTTTGGAGACCACCCCGTACCGGTGTCCTCCACCAAGGGGCATTTGGGCCACCTGGTCGCCGCCTGTGGGGCGGTGGAGGCCATCGTGTGCCTGCTGGCCCTGCGC
>CAITDR010000618.1 GCA_903891165.1 uncultured Pseudomonadota bacterium | reverse complement strand
GCCCGCACCGCCTCCTCCGGCTGCCCCGCCCCGAGACGACGGCTCACCAGCGAGGACACGGCCAGGGAAAGTCCCAAAAAAATCGGATAGCTCACCCCTTCGAGCGCCGAAAAACCGATACCCAAGGCGGCATTTACTTCCGGGCCCAGCGGAGAGATGGTGAAGTGGAGAAGCGCCCAATAGGCAAAGGCATAGGCCAGAGTATTGCTGCCCACCGGCAGACCCACGCGAAAAATTCGGGGAATTTCCTCCGTGTTCAAGTGGCGAAAGCCCAGCCCCAGCTCACGGATCAAGAGCCACAGGCCCAGCAGCACCCCCAGACTACGCGAGATCGAGGTGGCCAGGGCCGCTCCGACCACCCCCAGCCCCAGATCATGAATCAGGATCGGGTTTAGAAGTGCATTCAGGACCGCCGCTCCCACCTGGAGCACCATCATCGTGCGGGTACGGCCCATCGCCACAAAGGTAGCATCCAAGAGCGGAAAAAAGGCGGCCAGCACGCCGGTCGTCGTCAGGGTCTGGAGAAAAAGCGCCGCGTCCTGGTGCGCTTCCCCCCGTAGCCCCAGCAGGGTGGCGATCGCCGGAGCGGCAACGGCACCCACCAGCGCCACCGCGATACCAAGTCCGCATGCAAAAACCATACCAGAACCGACTATTCGGCGGCGTTGCTCGGGATCTCCCGCCCCGGTGGCCCTCCCAATCAGCGGAGCCGCCCCCGCCGCCGCGAGCTGGTGGATGGCGTAGATGGCGATAAACACAAAAGTGGAGGAGCCGATTGCAGCCTGTGCAGAGGTGCCGATTCCACCGGCCGCCTGCTGGTCGATCACCCGGAAGGCATTATTGAGCAGGGCTGAGGCCGCTGCAGGGGCAGCAAGCAAAAAAAGTTCACGACGGGTGACCGGTGGGTCCGCCCGTCGTGTACTGTGGGGGCCTTCCGGCTCAGCCTGCGTGGGCCAGCCGGCCGGTAACCCGGCGAACGGGCACAGTGCTGACGACGGAGATGCGGTTGTCCACACGCTCCAGACGCAGCTCCACATGCTCGCGATCAACATCGGCATAGCGGGCGACTACCGCCAGCAATTCCGTCTTCATCGCTTCCATCTGAGCGGGGGTAAGGTCAACCTGATCGTGCATGAGCACGAGCTTCAGGCGGGACTTGGCATCTTCCTTCGAGCCTGCGCTCTTGGGAGTACCGAAAAAGCGGTCAAGGAAGCCAGCCATCATGCCACCTCCCGGGTCGGCGTCAGACCCATCCAGCGCTTGAGTACACTCCAGACACTATCCGGTTCTTCGAGCGCGACAAAGGGAACATCCGCTTCCCCGTTGATACGCCGGGCGATCCGCCGGTAGGCTTCGCCCACGGTGGACTTCTCGTCGAAGGCAGCGGGAGCACCACGGTTGGAGGTCACGATAATGTCCTCATGGTCGGGAACCAGCCCGATCAGAGGAATCGCCAGGATCTCCAAGATATCTTCCTTGTTCATCATGTCGCCACGCGCCACCAGCTTGGGGCGGAAGCGGTTGATGATCAACTTGGGCTCGGGCAGCTCGGCGGCCTCCACCAGACCGATGATACGGTCGGCGTCGCGAATGGCACTCACTTCGGGCGTGGTGACAATCAGCGCCCGATCGGCACCGGCGATGGAATTCTTGAAGCCCTGCTCAATCCCTGCCGGGCAGTCCAACAGCACGTAGTCGAACTCCTCTTTGAGCTGGGACACCAGCTTCTTCATGCCCTCGGGGCTGACCGCGTTCTTGTCGCGGGTCTGGGCAGCGGGGAGGAGAAAGAGGTTGTCGCAGCGCTTGTCCTTGATAAGCGCCTGCTTCATCCGACATTCTCCCTCGATGACATTCACCAGATCATAGACGATCCGGTTCTCGAGGCCGAGGATGAGGTCGAGGTTGCGGAGGCCGATATCGGCGTCCACCACCACCACCTTTTTTCCCATCAGCGCAAGAGCCACCCCAAGGTTGGCTGTGGACGTGGTCTTCCCCACGCCCCCCTTCCCCGAGGTGATGACAATACACTCACTCATGAAACCTCCTTGACGGGAAGCCGACCCCGGTAGGGTTCGATCACGATGCTTCCTTGTGAGACATAGCCGATTTCAGGCGCAAAACGCCCAGTCTGGTTGGGATCCCGGGTGCCCGCAAGCTGCAGGCGCCCGATACGAAGAAGTGTAGGCCGCATATCGAAGGCCATCACAAAGGAGCCGTCCTGGCGGTTCCCCGCGTGGGCCTGACCCTTCAGTGAGCCGAAAACCACGACGTTGCCACCGGCCACCACCTGGGCGCCAGGATTTACGTCGCCGTACACATGGACATCACCTGCAAAGCTGACCAGTGTGCCAGAACGTAAGGTGTAGTCCACAATCAGGACACGGTCACCCTGGGGCGGCAGCTCCTCGACCACTACCACCTCGACCGGCGTGGGAGGAGGAGGTTCTACCTCTACTTTGGGGGCGGGCTCGACCACCACCACCGGAACCGGCACTTCCACCCGCACAATCTCCACCCGGGGCGGGGGAGGTTCGGGCATCTGAAGGTGTATCTTCAGCTTCAGCTCGCGCTCGGCATGGCGCTGCAGCGCCTCGGGCGGGCAGGTCAGCCCGATCACGTCGATCGCGAACTCATCCTTCAAAAACAGCCCCAAACGCCGCAGATCGAAGAGCTGTAGGGCGGATGCCGCAATGTCCACCCGCATGGCCACACCCTTCATCTCCTCTTTCTGGGGAGCGAGGCGCGTCCGCAGCAGGCTGCGCATGGCTTCAAAGCCGAGGTTGGGCGGAAGCTGAAGTACCGGCGGAGAAGCCCAGACGATCGTGACGTCGGGCTCAGCGGGCATCAGCATGCTCAGATCCCGCCGAGAGGCGGTGGACCCGGAGGAGGTCATGGGGGCTTCCAGGGGGGACAGGTAGCTGCGGGGATGCAGCCGGGGGGAGGAAAGGAATCTACCACGTTCCACCCTGATCTTGCAAAGAGAATATGCAAGGTCAAGCCTAAAAACCCAGAATCACCCGGTCCTAGCTGCCGAAGAGGAAATTATGGGCTCAGGAGCGCCTGAAGTTTCCCAGCGCGGTCCAGCGCGCGAAGGTCGTCGTAGCCGCCGACATGGTGCTCGCCAATGTAGATCTGCGGTACAGTATTCCGCCCCGTGCGCTGTTGGAGCTGGATACGCGCTTCGTCGTCGTTGGTCAGATCGATCTCTTCGGCGGGAATATTCCGTTCTTTGAAGAAGGATTTTGCGGCTCTGCAGTAGCCGCACCAAGCGGTGCTATAGATCTTTACGGGTGCCATGGGAACTCCTTCTCCAAAAGTAGCCACCCCTGCGCAAAGGAAAAGCGCAGTCCCCCTTCCGGAGGGAGCGGCTACAGCTTCGCTACCGGCGCACAGTGCCCGGCACCCAGGCCGTGGGGAGGCATGACCGTTGGCCTCCTCCTCCACCCCCTTCAGAAGCAGGGAATCGGATACACGGTGGTGGAGCCGATGGCGGCCTCGCTGTCCTCAGCGCCGATCACCACGGCGTAGTAAGGATAGGCGGGATCCAGCCACGTTGTGCTGCCAATCCAGGCGCTATACCAGGTTTTTCCGACTTCCGGGTACAACTCGAAGCTGTCGGCCAGCTCCCCGGTCGCGTCGTCGTAGACATCTGCCCAGACACTCTGCACGTCGATGGTGCCCAGGTCGTCGTCTACATCCACATCAAAATACCAGACGTAGTCGGCGTAGCCGCCATCCCAGAAACATCCAGCATCGGCGAACTCAAACCAAGGAGCGGAGTTGACGGGAGGTGCGGGAGGTCCACCATCCGAGTACACAAGACAGCCGCTCACACTCGCGAGAAGAAGCACACTGAAAATCTGGCGCATCGACATCTCCCAGGGCACCGAGAGCACCCTCTATCGCCTTGGACGCTGCCGAGGGGCTCCTTATTCACGGCTGCAGGGGCGCAATCTCCGGTAGCCAGCCCCTTGCAGGTGCTTACCCTTGAGACGTACCTGAGGATACCGATGACCACCGATCTTATGGCTGATGCACTCCGCGAGGAGCTCCAACCCCGAAGAGAGCAGCTATCCGCACTTATGGCCGAGGCTTTATTGCTCCAGAATTGGCTGCCGCTTGCGCCTTCGCCGCAGCTGCGCGCGCGCTTGGAGGGTCGCCAGAACGAGCTGGCCCTGAACCTTTTGGCGTTGCTGAGCGGTTGGGAGTCCCGCGGCGGAAAAATCCTATTGAATGCACCGGAAGTGCCTGGCTTTTTGAGTCCGCTGGCGGTGTTGGTGCCCCGGTCGCCGGTGGAGCCAGCCGCCCCGGAGCGGGGGTCGGGACAGGAGCGGGCCGTCGTGGTGGAAAAAGCACCACCACTATCGGTACGTGTGGAGGAAAAAGTAGCGACGCCTTCGCCCCTACGCGTGGAGCTGCGCCGGGTAGAGGGAGAGGGAGAAAATGCCTCTTCGGAGAGCATGAGTCGTCTTGCGGAGCACTTCCGCAGTGGTGGAATTCTGAAGGAGACGCCGGTCGTGAACTGGCCCCCGGAGCTGGCGATCGTACTGGCCCAGATGCCGCTGGGGGCAGAGGACGAGGCGGAATTAGACCGCTGCTACCGCGCGATCCGGGACTGTGACCGTTGGAAAATCTTTCCGAAGGATCTGCAGCGGGCGCTGATCGGGCTGATGGCCTCCCGGCTGCGGCGACTTCAAGATGAGCGCGGGATGAACTCTCTGCGTATTGAAGAATCTTTCAGCCGCCTTTCTGCATTTTCCAAGCGCGAGCAGCCCGGCTATGTGATCGGCCTGTCACGACACCACCGGCCCATGCGGGGCACCTGGGACGAGGACTCCGAGTCCTACTGGGACCGTTTGGCCGCCTGCCTGCCCGAAGAAGGCACGCCGGAGGTGCGCCCGAACATGGAAAAGCTGCTGGGAGAGCTGGAAAGTCTGGGGGCGGAAGTGCAGAATGCGCCCTCCCCAGAGATTGCCGAGGCGGTGGCCGCCCAGCTGCGCCGCACCCTGCGGGATGCGCTGAAGGGAGGGCTGTCCAGCCGCGATCCTCGACTGATCAAGGTGCTTTCTTTACACCAGGAGCTGCTGGACAGTCCGGACTTCCGCTCGCTGCGCCGTGCAATACGCAATGCGGTAGAAGAGGAGGAACACCCCGAAGAAGGTCCGGGTTCAGAGCTGCCGGACGACTGGCGCTGGTGGGCGCGCACCCGCGGTCGCAACGTGGTGATCGTCGGCGGGGACCCACGGGAGCCCAACCGGCTGCGGATCAAGGAGCATTTCCGCATGGCGGAGCTGGATTGGGAGCCCGCAGAATTCAAGCGGAATTCTCTCCAGACCGTGCGGGATCGCGTGCGGGCTGGGAAGGTGGACCTGGTGATCATGCTGGGCGCCTTTGTTGGCCACGATGCCGACGATGTGATCCTGCCCGCCTGCCGGGATCGTGGCGTAGACTGGGTGCATGTAGACAAAGGCTACGGCACCGTCCGTATCCGCCAAGCGATCGAGCGCTTCCTGGACCCCAGCCCTCCCGAACACACCGACGGATATTGACAGGTCAAGGGTAAGCTTGGACCCGATAGAGGCGCTCTTTGGAGCCGGAGATGCGCACCTTGAGGCCATTTACCTCAATCTCTCCGGCCTTCAAGGTAGCTTCTGCGGT
>CAITDR010000617.1 GCA_903891165.1 uncultured Pseudomonadota bacterium | reverse complement strand
TGAAGTTCAGCTGCTCGAAGCTCACGGTTTCTGCACCGGCCGCGGTGCGGTTGGTCATCACCGAGATGCTGCCATCCTCGGTATTGGTGGTTACAAATTCGGGCAGACCGTCGTTGTTGAAGTCGCCGAGATCGATGGAGATGGCCGCCGACGGGAGGAGAATGTATTGCACCTCACCAAAGGTGGCGACGGTCGCTCCGGGCTCGGTCTGGCCCAGGATCACCGATGCGCTGTAGTCGCCTAAGGCATTGGTACCCAGGTTGGAGGTGGCGATATCGGGCTTGCCGTCGCCGTTGAAGTCGGCAGAAACCAGGCCACCTTCCACCCCCGCAATACCGAAGTCCGGGCCGTGATCCACGGAAAGGCCCACGTTGGTCTCGCCCTCGTCGGGGAAGGCCACCCCGTCGATCCCCGCCCCGTCGGGAGTGGCATTCATTCGGACGGTGACGATCCCTTCGTGATCGGAGTTGGCCACGTCCAGCTTGCCGTCGGAATTCAGGTCCACCGCGATGATACCCGCCGAGTTACCCCCCGCAACAAAATCCACAGACTGCCCCTGACCGAAGCGGAGCACATCCCCCGGCAAGGTCATAAAATAGCCAAAGCCCGGATTGATATGGTTGGCAGCTACAAAATCCAGGGTTCCGTCGTTGTTGAGGTCCGCGCTGGTGGAGTCGCAGACCTGGTAGGGCAGCGCGGGTTCGCCCGCTGCTTCGTTGACGGCGTAGCTGGGAAAACCAGCGGTGGGCTCTTTGGTACCCGACTCGTCGGGATTCTGAACGCAGCCCACACTTAGCACCGAAAACACAATTCCCATCGGCATATACACGCGCAGTCCCGACATCCCAACCTCCCGCAGCGACCTGCCGCCGACGCTTAACCGCTTCGGCCAGAGAATTATTTGCCCCTTCCTCACCAACAAGCGAAATTGGGCCCCATGCTCTACCTCATCGCCAGCTACCTGCCGGTCCTTGTCTGTGGCATCCATGTGGTGCGTACCGGTCGGGAATACTACTGGCTTTGGCTCCTATTTATCGGGGGACCGGTCGGAGTCGGGATCTACTTTTTCGCCATCCTGTTGCCGGAGCTGCTCCAGGGTCGCCTGGGTGGGCGGCTGCGCGGTGGGCGGGGGCTGGGGCGGCGTTTGCTGCTTCTTGTGGATCCGCAGCGGGAATACCGGCAGGCGGTGGCCGCTGTGGAGGAGAGCCCGACCGTCGGCAATCGGATGAAGGTGGCTGAAGCGGCCAGTGAGCTGGGCCGCTGGGAAGAAGCAGAGAAGATCCTGCGAGAATGTGCAGTGGGCCACTGGGCCAACGATCCAGTGATTTTGTACGAGCACGCGCTCTGCCTGGTGGAGCTGGGGAAGGGGACGGAAGCCCTATCACGTATCGAGTCCCTGAAAAAGATTGGTGGAAAGGGAGATACACCACAGGTCAACCTGGTGGCCGCACGCGCCTACGCGGGCCTTGGGCAGATTCCCGAGGCAGAAGGCGCCTTCCGCTCGGCGATGGACCGTTTTGCGGGGCTGGAGGCGGCGGCTCGCTATGTGACCTGGCTGGCACAGACGGGCAGAAAGGGGGAGGCGGAAGCTGGAATGGCCGACCTGGAGCGTCGCTACAAAAAGGTGCCTGGCCCGATGCGGGGGGAGGCCCGCGCGTGGTTGGGTCTCGCCCGGGACGCCATCAAAGCCGCCGACAAGGCCGCCAAAGCTGCCAAATAGCACCCCTCCTCAAAGCAGATCATCGTGGGGAGCCTGCCGCTCCGTGAAAGGATAGCAGCCAAAGGAGGTCCAATGGCAACCCAAGCAAAAACCGTCGATGAACTCCTCAAAGCCCTCTCCCCGCTA
>CAITDR010000616.1 GCA_903891165.1 uncultured Pseudomonadota bacterium | reverse complement strand
GGCAGAGGCTCATCCGGAGGCGATGGCCTGACTCTACATGGATGGGCATGTCCGTGTGTACCACGGAAAGGAGAAGCTCCCCCAGACTCATGTAGCTCGGATGAGGATTTCTGCCCCAGCGAGTCAGGATATCTGGGTACATGATGGGGATGGGAGCCCGGTGCTCCTGGTCACTCAGGAGGCGCATCCTTCCTTTATTCTCACCTATCGGAAGGGGGCCTATGAACCGATCCCGGAAACCGCCTTCCTTCCGTACCCGGCACCGAGAGGAGGACCGGATTGGCTGCTGCACGACATGTGTACCCGCCTCGGCAACGGCCTCTGGGTGCGCCAGATCACCCGTCTTGTTGGAACCCATCAGATGCCAATTGTGACCACCCGCCAGGACCTTTCCGCACCGGAAAGGATCCGGCGGCACTGGAGGCCGCCAACGGCCGGGTGGAAGAATTACATCGGCAACGCGACGAAGAATCGCGACGCATCGAGGTTGGGAAGATGGAGAAGCCGACCGTCCGCCTGGCCGCCCGTGCAAAGAACCTGCTGGATGGGCTGAAGGCGATTTCCTGGCAACCGGAGACGGACCTGTTCCAAGCGTTATCCCCTTTCTATCGCCGGAACGCGGAGGAGGGTCGGACGCTGCTGACCGCGGCCTTCCGTTCCCGTGGCCGCCTTGACGTGCTACCCGGGGAGCTGTGGGTGACGCTGGCCCCGCGGTCCAGCCCGCACCAGAGCCGGGCGCTGGCGGCCCTGTGCGAGGTTCTGACGGAGACAACCACCCTTTTTTCCCCGGAACGAACCTGCGCCTCACCTACGCCGTCGAGGATACCCCCTCCGGCGGCCCCGCTGCCACATGACAGAGAGGGGATGTCAGGATGTCTGGATTCACCAACCCAGCTCTGCTTTGAGTTGCTCAGCCACCGTCCGGCCCACGATCTCACTTCCGGCCACGCTCAGGTGGTTGGCTTCCAGAAACAGCTCTGCGGGGGGCCTGCCCGAAGTGCGCAGCGCCGCCGTGGCAGGAACCACCCGGGCCCCGGGCGGAAGGCGCTCTGCCGGTGCGTAGCTCTGGATGGGGTTGCCGAGAAAGGGATAGTCCACAAAAAGGAGAGGAATCCCCATCGTTTTGGCCAGGGCGAGGATCTCGGAATGGCTGCCAGCGCCGTCCAACGCGGTGGTGGGCTGCTCGATGGTGACCACGCCCATCGGCCCGGTGTTCTGACCCTTAGCCCGAGCGACTCCCAACCAGAGCAGCCGGTAGATACGACTCTCAAACAAAAATCCCCGCACCGGCGTCCAGGAAGAGCCATAGTCCCGCGGCAGGGCCGCCCCATCATTGCGCATACAGTCCACGATCAGAAAGTCGGGATCCATCGGAAGCACATAGGTCTCGATCAACCGTAGAACCTGCGCACTCCGATAGCCGGAGCTGCCCAGGTTCACCACATCGACCGGGTGGCCCTCGGCCCGTAGGATGCGCTCAGTAGCCGAGGGCCAGGCTGCTCCCTCGGCAATCCCAGCACCATGGGTCTGCGAGTCGCCCAGGGCAAAACCACGTAGTTCTCCCTTCTTTTTCGGCCTCCGCACCGCGGCCTCTTCCGACTCCTGGAAGTTGGGGCCGGCAAGTACCGGAAATCCCGCCTGGGGCCGCCAGCCCAGCTCGGGATCAAAGACCACCTGCTTTGTGGTAATCCAGGCTACAACTTCCGGCGGGAGAAGAAGATGGACACCCGCATAAATTGCCACCCGCGCCGCCCCCTCCAAGAGCAGGAGTCCGATCAGGCTGGCGAGGGGTGCAAAAAGCAGACGACGGCGCCAGGGCTGGTGCATGATCCTCCCTATGACCTGCACCCGCCTCCGGCCACTCCCACGCCCCGATCAGCTCTCGCCCAGCCGTTCGGGCAACGCAAAGGTCGCACGACCGTCCGGCATGCGTGCGCGGATCACCCCCTGCACCCAGGCACTACCGACACGGGTCGCCAAAGATCGGGCAATCGCATTGTGATCCTGGGCCTCGTCCAAGGTGTGAACCAGGAGCCGGTAGGGAGCGATCAGCGCACCCGTGGCGTCGGCCGGGCCCACCTCCAACATCTCCGCCAGGCTATCCCCGCTCAGAAAGCGGAAAACCGTGGGGTTCAACCCATCCAGGCCGGTGCCCGGAAGCAGGCTGTCACAGAAGGCCAACAGGGCTGCGGTCAGTGCAACCCCGTGCGGCGTCTTCCGCTGCTGGCGCCGCCAAAAATGAGCAAAAAAGTCCAGTGCTTCCTGGCGGGTCACGAAGCGGAGCTGCAGGCCCAGCAGCGCCCCGGTCACCTC
>CAITDR010000615.1 GCA_903891165.1 uncultured Pseudomonadota bacterium | reverse complement strand
TGAACCTCACCGATATGGAGACCGGCTATAAAGTTTTTCGAAGGGAGATCCTTCAAAAAATTGATATCCAAAGCGAGCGTTTTGGTGTGGAGCCGGAGCTGACCGCCAAGGTGGGGCGCATCGGCTGCCGCGTCTACGAGGTGCCCATTTCCTATGCAGGCCGTTCTTATGCCGAAGGAAAGAAGATCACTTGGAAGGATGGGGTGGAGGCGCTCTGGTGTATTGCCCGCTTTGGACCTCTGGCGCAGGCAGCGGATCGGCTCAGATCCGCCACCGGCTTGACCCCACCACCGCGGCAGACGTGATAGTATCCATGGTCATGATCTGCCGCTCCGCACTTTTCTCCCTCCTTCTGGCCCTGCCCAGCGTGGCATTTGCGGCCAGCTGCCCTACGCCCTACAACGGCGCCCAGCTCCTCAACGACATCCAGCTGATGCAGTTGTCGCTGCGGAACGAGGATGATGCCTCTTTTGCGACCGCCGCCGGGCGCCTGGACTCGGGCATGGCCTGCCTCACCACGGCCGCTCCGCCCCAGGTCTTCGCCACCGCCTTCCGGCTGATGGGCGTATGGTACTGGTACAAGCAGGACAATGGCATTGCCCGGCGCTGGATCCGCTCCTCTCTGGAGCTGGATCCCAGCTTCCAGTTCGGCGCCGACGACCTGCCGCTGGATCACCCCATCCGGGCGATCTTCGACGAAGAACGTAACAACCTGGACATCGCCGAAGTGCCTGTAGAGGCGATGGTGTTGAACATTCCCGCGGGCAGCCGACTGGTCATGGACGGTCGGCCGTTGGATAAACCGGCCGCCACCCTCAATCGTTTCCATGTGGTCCAGCAGGTGGGCACCGACAACGGCGTCCGTGCAGTCTGGTTGATCGCCGGGAATTCCTTCCCCGAAGCGCTGATGCGCGAAACGACAGCCGCTCCGGTGGCCGAGGCGCCCAAGGAGAAGAAAAAGAAGAAAGGGGAGGAAGAAGCTGTCCCAGCCGCCAGTGGCGTGGGGCAGGTGCAGCGGGTGGAGCGCCGGCGTCCGCCCGAGAAGACCCCGATCATGGTGGCCGGTGGGGTGATGTTGGTGGGGGCGGGCGCCGTCTACGCCACGGCCATCGTTCTGGAGCAGCAGTTCCACCCTCCCGACTGGGGAGAGCTGAAGTTCCAGAATGAAGATGAAATGAACGCAGCGGGAAGTCTGGTCAATGGCCTGATCCTGGGTGCGGGAGGCCTGGCCTTGGCGGGCTTGGGGGTGGGCTACTGGGGGATCACCATCGGAGATTCAGGCTTCGGGGTGCATTTTGCCACCGACTTCTGACAACGGTCCATGGATAGGCGCCACCGGGCGCAACTATCGGCTGCACGGTACTGACAAGGGCCGGGAAGGGGGCATGGCCACCATCCGCGCCGTGGTGCCTGTGGGCGTGCCAGTGGGCATGTCCAGCGCGCCGGAGGGCACGGTGCTGGCCCTGAAGCTGGCCCGCGCCACCGACCCTCTGTCCAAGGAGGCCATGCAGCGGGAGGTGGAGATCTTCAAGGCCCTCTGTGCCGCGCCGGGCCAGAAGCCCTGTCCTGTAGCCTACGATACAATCGGTGATCCGGCCACCGGGCTGGTGATGGAGTGGTGTCCCGCCGACCTGGAGCGTTGGTGGGCCGACTCGTGGAAGCAGCCGCGAAGCTGGATCCTGCTCTGCGAGGCCATGGCCGATATCTGCCGCCGGGTACGTGAATATGGTGCTATCCTGGAGATGGATCTGGGAAAAAAGGCAATTCATGCGGATATAAAGCCGCGCAATGTCTTGCGCGCTGCCGATGGTCGCTGGCTCCTCACCGATTTTGGGGCCTCCAAGTCGCGACCGGTGGAGGAGGAGAACTGGGCGGCCACCCGGATGATCCTGGGCACAGAGAATTTTATCTCGCCAGAAGCCTTGTTCAACGCCCGGAAGCCCTTTCCCGGTGCCATGGATACCTGGTCCATTGGCTGTAGCTTTTTTGCATTGCTGCGGATGCGGGCCTTCCTGTCCAGCGGGGCGGTTCTGCCGATCAATGGCACCCACTCGCACCATTTTCGTTCCCATCGTGTTGCGTTGGTTGCCGACCTTCAGGAGCGGCGTCCTACCCTTTTTGTAAACAAGGACCTCGATCCTTCCGTGTTCACCAGCCCCGACAAGCTGCCGGATCGGGATCGGGCGGCGGTGCAGGAGGGGGTGGGCGGTGTCTTTGGGGTGTCCAACCCCCCGCTGGAGCGGATCCTCGGCGCCGATGTTATCAAATTGCTGGATCGGGCGCTATGTATCGACCCCGCCAAGCGCTACGGGGATCCCCTGGAGCTGGCCTCCGATTTTGAGGGCTTGGTCGAGCGTTTTCGGGAGCTGGAAGTGCGGGGCGTAAAGGCCACCCGCAGCGACGATGGCAACCGCCCAGTGACCCCGGCGGTCGCCACACCAGCGGCCCCCCAGCCCGCAGCTCCGGTAGCGCCTCCATCCGGCAAAAAGCCAGGTGCGGAGGGCCCAAGAGCGCAGCCCACCATGGTTCCCATGGATGATTTCGCGCCGCCGCCCATCCCCCCGGCGGCCCAAAAGGCGGGGGAGAGTCCGGCGCCTCCGCGTCCTGATGGCGCTGCTTCGGCGCGGCCAGCCACCCCTATCAACCCGCCCGCCGCCCCGATCAGCCAGGTTGTAGCCGCCCCCATCGCAGCCCCCAAGATGCCGGCTCCGGCTCCCACCCCGGTCGCGGCCCCGGCAAAGCCGTCGGCCACCCCCGTGCTCCTCCAGGAGGGGGTAGCCGGGCCCAAAGCCCAGAAATCTGTGGCCGTCCCCAGGTGGGCGCTGGTGGTGGGCGTCCTGGTCATCCTGGGTCTGGTGGGCAGCCTTGCGCTGGTGGTCCTGGCGGGGGCTGCTTGGTTTTTCTTGCGCGGACTCCCGGCTTCGTAGTCCTGCCACCTGTTTGAATCGCATCTGACGAGCTATTGAATCAAATGAGAATTACACGTGTGTACACTCGGACCGGGGATCGGGGATCGACGCGACTGGTGGGTGGTCAGGAAGTTCCCAAGGATCATCCCAGGATTGGCGCCTATGGTACCGTGGACGAGCTGAATGCCATCCTCGGAATTGTACGGGTCTACAACCGCGACTCCAAAGCATCTGCCGAGGCCGTGGGGCGTATTGACCAGATGTTACATCGGATCCAGAACGATCTTTTCAACGTGGGCTCTGACCTGGCGACCCGAGCGGAAGATCGTTGGCCGGGCATGTACCGGGTTGGCACCGAAGATGTGACCCGCCTGGAAGGGTGGATCGACGTTCTGAATGAAGATGTGGGCCCGTTAAAAGAGTTCATCCTGCCTGGTGGCGGGCCGGTGGGGGCCTTCCTTCACCAGGCACGCACGGTGTGCAGGCGTGCCGAGCGTGACCTGGTGCAGCTCCTGCGTGAAGAACCGGAGACGGGGGAGGGGTGTATGCGCTACCTCAACCGGCTGTCCGACTTCCTCTTTGTGGCGGGGCGCTGGGCCAGCAAGCAGCTAGATGAGCCGGAGTTTTATTGGGAGAAGCCCAAGACTTCATGACTCTTCTTGACTCACCCTGTCCGAATGGCCGCTACCGTGATAAGGCGCGGCCCGCAGAGTGAGGTATCCTTGGCGAGTGTTTCCGATCGGCGCGTGTCCCGCACACATGTGGAGGGTCTTCGTACCTCCGCCCCGCAGATGATCCAGGTGCAGGTAGAGGATCTCCTCCGTCAGCACAGCGAGCGTATCGCCATCCCCTGCATCGCGGACCTGTTCGCGATCGCAGAGAATGACCTGCCCGGTGTGTTGGGCGAGGAGTTGAAGGCGTTTGCTTCGCGTGCAACCCGTGAATTCCGGGACATGCCGAACGAGAATGCCCGTATCGAGTTTCTGGATGAGCTGCTGAAGCTGGATGCGAAAAAGGTTCCGCGTACCCTGCGGAAGGCAGTGCTTGGTCTGGAAGGTGCGCTGATGGAAGCCGCTTCTGAGATGTTGGGCGAGCTGAGGGGCCGCTGGGATAGCACCGAGCCCGAGCTGGTGAATGTACCTCGGCCCCCTCCACGTCTGAGCAGCATTTCCAAGTCCACCGCAGACGCGGCCCCCGCTCCGGCAACCCGGGGTGGAAAGGCCAAGTCGGACAAGCCCAAGGCAGTGCGGACGCCCGCCTCTGCCAAGCCCGAGGTGGATCCCGCGCGGCCGGAGTCCATCCGCCTGGACGTGATGGATCGGCTTAAGACCCCTGAGTATGGTGAGCGTGGCCTCAAGGAAGCCGTGCTGGTGGGTGGCTGCCGCCACCGCTCCATCTACAAGGATCTTACCGAGGCTGAGGTGAAGGCCGAGCTGCGGAAGCTGGAGCGTGAAGGCAAGGTCAAGCACACCGGCGAGCGCTGGATCATCCGCTAGAACTTGCGGAATTCACGCACCACCTGACCTTGGGGAACCTGCGGGCCGCTGCGATGGGCAAGACGGCCGCTCTCCTCACTGATGTGCTGCACCGTGGGGAGCTCCCTCCCCAAAAAGCGGCTTCCCTGGCGCTGAAAAACTTGGGGGTCGCCGGAGCACAGCACCCGGAGGCTGCCCGTGCCTGTCTCCTGGAATTCCGGATGGCGACGTAGCCAGTCCGAAAGGGCTCGGGCGACCACCGGAGCCGGATCTAATAGGTGAATATGGGGGGCGAGCTCGGCTTGAAAGGCCTCGGAGAGCAGCGGATAGTGGGTGCAGCCCAGCACCAGGCAGTCGGTCTCTGCGGGAAGGTGGCGGAGGTAGCGGCGGACGGCGAGGCGGGTCAGCTGCGCACCCTCCGCATCGGTACCGTTGCCCAGACCCTCCTCCACCAGCGGAGCCAAGAGTGGCGCCGCGATACCGTGGACGGGAAGGGCAGGATCCAGCTTGTGGATCTCCACCTCATAGGTACGGGAGTGTACCGTGCGGGTGGTGCCTAGCCAGGCCACAGCCCGGGGATGGCGGGCCACGGCTGCCTCGGCGGCCGGGATGGTCACCCCCAAAATACGCCGATTGTCATTGGAATAGTGCTGCTGAAGGTGACGAAGGCCCACACAGGAGACGGTGTGGCAGGCCACCACGACCAAGCGGCAGCCCTCCTCAAAAAGACGCTCGACACAAGACTCGGCCAGATCGAGGATAGCGTGTGCATCTCGCCCCCCATAAGGTGCGCGGCCACTATCCCCCAGAAATACAAAATCTACATCAGGAAGCTCTTTCTGAAGCTCCCGAAGTACCGTAAGACCCCCGTAGCCGGAGTCATAGACACCGATCATTGGCTCTCCGCCCGCCCCTGACGTTCGGTGAGCCCGTGCAGCAGCTGTGCCGCCGAGATCTTTCCCTGGGCCAGCAGGCGAATACCGGCAGTGATCGGCAGGTCGCGCTCTCGGCTCAACAGCGCATCACAGAGGGCTGCGAGGGGCAGATCCTGGCCACCCGACGCCAACGCCCGACCTCGGCTCTGGCCGGGATGATCGGGCAGGCTGGAGGCCGCCACCAGCTCGCCCACCCCTGCAAGGCCCGAAAAGGTCGATGGATCCCCGCCCGTTCGGCGGGCGAGACGGGCTCCTTCGGCGATACCCCGCGTGACCAACACTGCCTGGGTACCGACGCCAAGGCCCATGCCCCGAGCCACTCCCAGGGCTGCCGAGAGGACCAACACCAGCGCCCCGGCCAGCTCCACATCGGCCAGATCCCGGCTTGGATAGACCCGAAAAAGCGGGGAGTGCAGCGCCTTGACTGTGCGTTGGTTCACCTCTTCAAAGGCCGAGGCCACCACGCAGGCCCCCGGACTGCCCTGGCGGAGCTCCGCCGGCAGCAGCGGGCCGCCCAGCGCCCCCACCCGGAGACATGCCGATTCCAGCGGAACAATCTCGCTCAAGCGCCGCCCACTCTCCGGATCCAGACCGCGCCCCGCCACCACCACCACACTGCCCGGCCCCGGGCGTAAGGCGCGCACCAGCGGCCGCAGCAGCTCCGGGCTGGTCGCCAACAGGACCAGATCGGAGTGGGCCACCGCCAGGGGAGCCCCCTCCACCTCCGTCGGCAGCAACACCGCGTTGTTTCCTGCGCGCTCCGCCAGATAGACAAGGGTTTCCGCCAGCTCTCCCTGGCCCGCTACACAGATATTCATGCGCCCTCCCGCAGCAGGCCCACCAGACGGTTGTGGTAGTACCAGGTCAGCTCGCCGGAAAGTTGGATACCAGCCGCAGTCTCCTCAAGGGCTTTTCGCTTGTGGAAGCCCGCAAAAAGACGGAGAGCTTCCTGGAGGACCCGCTCAGGATCACTGGGACAGTCCCGACGCTGCCCCTGGAGGCGCACCAGGGCGTCGCCGATCCGTCGGATCACCTCCACCTTTGCAATCCGCCGATCTTCAGGATGGAGGCGGATCAGGTGGTAGACATCGCGCCCCGGATGCTGGGCCTGAAGTGCCGTCCATGCCGCCCATGCCGCCAATTGGGTAGATTGTACCACCAGTCCGCGCTGGTAGGCTTCACAGAGGCGACGCGACACCCGCTCGGTATAGACCTGATCCCGCTGCTCGTCCGCGACCACCTTGCCGTCGCGATCGGCCACATAGCCACGTCGATCCAGGACTTCTCCGTGGGGATCCAGGGAGCGGCCCTCGGCGTCGATGGGGTTGCCCACCACATCCATGGGCTCGCCAAACACCATATGAACACGACAGTCCAACTGCATCAAGCGGCGTCCAAAGCTCGCAACTTCCCCCGGACGGGAAAATTCATCGTCGGAGATGATGTAGCGTTGTTTGCCTTCGTCCGCCAGGGCGTCGGCCACCAGCGTCTCGGCCTCCAGCACCACTCCGATCGAGAGTGTGAGCGGTACTACAAAAACGTCCGCTTTTTTCCCTTCGCGGAGGCGTTCTTCCCAGGCCAGAATGCCGGTGCCCAGGAGCCCCTTTTTGAGCTGGGTCTCGACACGTCCTGAGCGCGAGCGTGTTCCTCCGGGAAAAAAGAGAGAGTGACAGCCACGTTTGATGGTCTCGGTGGAGTAGTCCTTCAGGCTGTCCTTGTACAGCCGCCCGCGCTTGCGGCGATCCACCGTATAGGCCCCCAGACGCCGCATAAAAAAGGCCATTGCAGGCGTAGAAAATAGGTTCAGCCCCGCACCATAGGCACAGGGGGGCAGCCCCGCCTGGTAGAGCCCCATGCCGATGAGCGGCGAGTCCAGGTTGGAGACGTGTGTGGGGGCGACCACGATCGTGGCACCTGCGTCGATCAAGGCCTTGATCTGCGCCAAAGGACCGTCTACTTTGAAGTGCGAGCCCAGGTCAAAGTGGCCGGTCACCAGGCGACGGCCGGAGGAGGCGGAGAGCAGCCGGGCGAAGGCGCCGGGCAGGATCTGCGTCGCAACCTTATAGGCACGCGGTGAGAAAGGATTATGGATCTCCTCCCCGTAGTAGCGAACCAGGGACAAAAGGGCCGCCTCCACATCCCGACGGCGGGCATCCCGAAGGGCGCGCGCGCCTGCATCAAGAAGCGCTTCGTAGTCTGGATCGGCCTTGTCATGTTCCAGGCGTTTACGCTCGTGAAAAACGGTATCCGCCAGGAGATCGGCCAGCGCTGTATCCGACTGGTGCGCAAAACGACGGGCAGCACGAGCGGCGATGGCGTCGGCCACCTCCGCGTGGGAGGGCGAGTGAAAGAGGGGAGTATCCACGAGCGTTCTCGAACCGGTAGAGGGTAAAAGGCGCCTGACAGCTACTTCTGGAAGATCAGTGCATGTTCCGGGCGTAGACCGCCGGAGCCCTCGTCCCAGCGCTCCGCCGTACAGCCCGCCAGCACCTTCAGGCCGCTGGCCTCCGCCGCCTCCAGAAGGGGCGGGAGGGACTCCACCGAGCGGTTCCCCACCCAGCCATCCCCGAGGATCACCACCATTTTTCCACCCGGATCCAACACTTTCGCTACCGTACGCACCCAGCGGAGAGTGTCGGTGCGCCAGCGGGTCACTGCCGCCGCCCGATCCAGGCGGAAAGCCCGTCGGGAGCCCAATTCTGCCGAATCAGAGCCCGGCTCGATGCCCAGCCACATCCAGCGGAGCTGCTGCATGGTCAGGTAGTCGTAGACGCCGGGGTAGGGGGGCGAGGTCACCACCATGCCAAAAGTCTCTTTGCCCCTGAATTCCCGCACATCCTCCCGGTGTACCCGGGCGCGCAGCTCTCCGGGTGGGATCGCCGCCTCCAGGGCTTCCAGTTGGCGCCCATATTCGCGGGCGCGGGCATGGAAAAGAATGGAGGTACTTCCTGCCGCACGGCTCTGTTCCACCTTGCGGTTGGCGGTATCGGACTCGCGATGGCTGACTTTCACCAGGATCGAGGAGTAGACAGCGCGGAGCAGCTCGCGGGTGTTTTTGTCCGCCTCGGCGGCGATGCCGTCCCGGATCGCGCATAGTTCGGCGATCACCCCCGGGTTGTACCAGGCGTCCGCACCCTCAGGAACGTTGCGTGGAAGTGGCACCGTTTTTGCATGCTCAGCGATGGCGCGGGCGCGGCTGCGCAGCGCCGTCCGAGCAGTCTCGTCGGTGCGGACGGTGCGGGCGCGCGCCACCAGGGTTGCCACGGGTGAAATATCAAGTCCCAAGGCGGAACGTCCAGCAAGGAGCGCCTCGATCAACACCGTGCCGCCGCCGCAGAAGGGGTCCAACACCGGCCCCTCCCCAAGCCCGACGAGCATCTTCGCAGCATCGGGATGCAGACCCGCAGGGTAGCTATGAAAACCGTGGGTGGCCCTATCCAGGGGGGCCCTATCTACTTCCCCAGAGCAGCGCAGAGCCGCCTGGAGGACAGCGGTGATGGCCGGATCCCCATAGAAGAAGGAGTCCCCCGTCTTCTGGTGGTGCGCACGCTTTGCCTCAGCCACCATACACCTCATCTTGGTCAATTGCAGCAAGAACCCAGTCAAACTCGCCGCCGGTAATCTTTGCATCACAATAGCCGCAAACACCACTCTGGTTCACCTTGTCCAGGGGTGCTCCGCAGCTGGGGCAGGAATGCAGGTTATCTCTTGGTTTTGCGGCCTTCCCGGCGGAGCGGATAAAGGTCCAGTACTCGGAGAAGACCCGATCCTGAGTGGGACTGCCGCCCAGAACCTGACCGCCCTTGTCCTCGGTCCAGTCCTTCATCCGCGCAAAGATGCGGACGGTGATCGTCTCAAAATAGGCGTCTACCGCGATCTTTGCCGGAACCACTTCGGTCACACGCAGGTCGGCGGAGCGGTTCCGTAGCCCTTCGCGGGCATAACGTTCGATCCAGTAGCGGTGCTGTTGGAAGAGGAAGTCCGTCTCGTAGGGACGCGCTTTTTCCCAGGTGCCTTCGCTCCATGCAGTCTGGATCTCGACAAAAATCTCTTCAACGCGGCGACGGAAGTCCGGCCAGTGCAGCTCGGGGTGGCGGGCCGAAAGTGCACGGGCGGCAGCGGGCAGATCGGGCGCCGCCACCAAAGGCAGGTCCGTGCCCTTCTCTACTCCTCCGCCTTTCTGCAGGAGGATCCTCGGTAAAAGCTTCTGGTCCAACAACGCGATGGCTTCCACCTGCCACTGGATCCGCGCATCCGTCAGGAGGCTATCGCAATTGCGGCAGCGACCCTCGCGCGTTGTATCCATCGGACTTCCACAATTCGCACAGGAGAGGGTGCGCATCCGGTCGGGACCGGGCGACAGGGTGTTTGCGGCACGGCGGAAGGTCCAGCGTTCCATAACCCAGCGTTGCGACGTCTTGTCCGCGATCTTCTCGGTATAGTTGGCCTCCAGGAGCACCGAGATACGTGCCTCATTACTGGAGATTTGAACATTCTGGATCCGACTGGCGCCGATGATCACGTCCCGGACTTCCGAGGTCGCGCTGCGGCTCTGGAGGCTGGCCAGCGCCGCCGGACTCAGATAGGGCGCCACCGGTCCCAGCTCGCCCGTCCCGCGCGCTTCCTGGGCGCGCACATAGACCAGACGTGCCAGATCCAGGAAGAGAATCACCGAGAAGTTGGGATCACGCTGCTGAAGGGCCAGGATGCTCGTGGTGCTGGGCGGGGGCGCCGCCGTCCGATAGACCTGGCGTTCGTTCCGTCCTCCTACCGAGGCTGTATGCCGGGAAAATGCCCATACCAACACTACCACAATCAGGACGGGGACCCCGATCTGGGGGTGTCGGATCAGCAACCACAAAAGAAGCTGGATCAAACCGGAGGAGTCGCCTCCGCCGCCTCCGCCAGAGGATCCTCCGCCCGAGCTGCCACCGCCGCCAAAGCCCTGACCGCCACCGGCGCGGGTCCAGAGATCCGGAAGATCGCCGGAAAAAAGAAAGGGGAGAAGATCGTGGATCATGGGCGAAGCCGGGGAGCATCGGGAAGCTCGTTGCGATCGTCTGCGCCACGAGGCAGGTGTTCCGCCAGGAGTTCGCCAAGTCGGTCCAGGCCCGCCTCCAAAGCGGGCAGATCGTGGGCCTCCAGGGAGAGGGCGTTCCAGGTGGCGCCGGGAATCCGTCCTGCCAGGCCATGATCAGGAAGAAGCACCACTTCTTCCTCCATGGCGCTGATGTAGACCAAAAGACCGGTGCGTGCTTCGGTGGCGTGCACCGACTCCTGGAAAAAAGCCGCCTCCGCCGCCTCCCGCACCTGATTGCGGCGCCGCTCCGGGCTCAAAAGATGACGCACCAGGACCGGTGAAAAACGTCGGCCCAGCCAGGCAAAAAGAAGGCCCCCCAGGCCAATGTCCATGGGGAACCAATAGGGATCAAAAGGCCAGGGTCCCCAGCAGAGAAAGGCAAGGCAAAGCCAGCTTCCTACCAGACCTGACACAATGGGCAGCTCACGGTACGAGCCGGAGCGGCCGGCCGCAACCACCACCAGCTCGGCCGAAGAGCGGGCTTCGATTCCCGCTACTTTCGCCTCGATGGCGCGTGAGAAGGCTTCATCCGTCCTGAGCATGGAATTTCCCCGGAAGCAGGTTAACCCGAAGGCCCATCCCCTGGTGCCCTTTGGAAATCAACGCCGTTTCCCACATCCACCACGCCCGCGAAAAAGTGTACCTCGCCTATCGCGACGAGCTGCCCAGTATCGCCCATTTTGTAAACAACGTGCAGGCCGTCAACGTGCTTTCCCGGAAGGATCGTCCTGGCGGCGTCACCCTGCACAATGAGTGGGTTGGAAAGGGAGAAGTTCCCCGGGTTGCCCAGGGCATCATCAAGCCGGAGATGTTGCGGTGGGACGACTACGCCGAGTGGGACGACGCGCGAAGCCTCGTAGAATGGACCATCAAAATCCGCGTATTCTCCGAGAACTTCAAATGCAGCGGCGTCAACCGCTTTGTAGAGGAAGGTCCCGGCCGCACCCGCGTAAACCTGACGGGAAACCTGGAGTTGAGCCTGAAGGACATCCCCGGTGTACCTCGCATCCTCGCCGGATCCATCGCCCCTCAGGTGGAAAAATTTATTGTTGCGCTGATCAAGCCCAACCTGGAGCAGACCAACGAGGCCGTCGGCAAATATCTGGATTCCAAGCGGTAGAAGGGAAGGGGAAAGCAGGAAAATAAGCCTGCATTCTCCAGTCCAGGCAAGGCCGGTGCCGCCCCAGCGCGGCAGCGGCCCTTTTTATGCCGTGCCCTGCTTCTCGACCCTCCGCAGGAGCGCCTCCCCCAGGGACAGAAGCTCCCCGAGATCGGAAGGTCGCACCTGGATCTCCCCGAAGCTGCCCCGCAGGGCCGAGGCCACCGCAGGCATGGTCTGGGTCAGCGTCAATTCCCGCAGGCGCCCCTCAGAGACCTCGTTGGTGGCGGCTCTTTCCAGACGGAGCACCTCCACATGGGCGACCCCAAGTAGGCGCGTGGCTTCGGCCTGCATCTTCGCCCGCTCCAACCTGCCTTCTGCCAACATCCGGCTCCGCGCCACGTCTGCCTCGGCCTGCAGGCGGCTGCGCTCCAGCTCTCCCTCCGCTTGAAGGCGGCTGCGCTCCCGCTCACCCTCAGCGGCCATCCGAAGGCGCTCGCGCTCGGCCTCCACCCGCTGCCGTTCCGCGGTGAGCTGATTTTCCAGCTTCTGAGAGGCAAGTTCTCGCTCCAGCTCGGCGTCGCGACGGGCGGTGGCGGCCTTCTCTTCCTGGCTGCGCAGCACCCGCGCCAGCTCGGCTTCATGCTCCAGCCGGCGCAGCTCCGCTCTGTGGTTCAAGGCTACCTGCTCCCGCTGGCGTTCTTCCTCAATTCTCGCCTGCTCCAACGCTGCCAGATCCCGACGACGGCTCTCTTCGGCCCGCTCCACTTCAGCCGCGAGGCGGGCGTCCGCACGGTCCACCTCTGCCTGGGCAGCGGTGGCCTCCAACGCCAGCTTCGCTCGAAATGGCGCCTGAAGTCGGTCAAAAACCTCCTTCGACAAAACCCGAACATCCTGGACCTCGATGGTGTCGATGGCCACCCCCCAGCCCCGATCGGTGCCGTCGCCGGGGTGCCCACGGCCCTGGACCACCGGCGCCACCTCGGCCATCAGCTCGGTTGCGAGCGCATCTTTCCGGCGCGTCAGGCAGTCCTCCAGGCTCAGGTTGGCCACCAGCCGCCGGGTCGCCCCCACGAACATCTCTCTCAGAATATTGGCCAGGGCATCGGGCTGGTCCAAATTCAGCATCTTCCAGGCGATCAGCGGATCGACAATGCGAAACACCGCCAGTCCGGTCACCTGCACCCCGGCCTTTTCGCGGGTCACCTGGTCCGCCGAAAATTGCAGGCGATGGACGCTGGTATCTACGATGGCTACCGTGTCGGTCGGCCAGCGCCACAGCCCACCGCCCTGCTGGCTGCGGTGGACCTGCCCCCCGCGCAGCAGGATCAGAAATTGATGAGGGGCGGCAGTGACAAAACCCCAGGCAGGAAGGCTCGACATGGAAGGCTCCTTGGCAGGCCATACACGCAAGCAAAAGACATGCCAGGGAAATCACCCCCATCAAGGTAGTCTATTGCTATCCTGTTCCAAGATGGATCGGGATCCCTGTGTCGTGATCGCTCAGTCTACCCTGTTCCATTCTGGATCAGGGGACCGCCGCCCCCACATCAAAAATCCATAGGCGACGCCCCTCCGGCGCCGAGAGACCGTAGCGCCCCGCCGGCAGGCCGCCGCTGAAGATCTGTGCCGGTCGGTCAGCCGGGCCCACCTGCCGGATCGCCGCCGGATCAGGCAGGGTGATCACCGGCTCCACCCCCGCATCGGTGACGCGACTCCCCAGATAAAACCAAGGTCCCACCTCGGTGGGGCTCTCCAACGAGCCAAAGCGCAAGGGACCGGCCGGCAGGAGCGGCTCCCAACGCAGTGCCTGCGCCTCTTTCCCGGCCAACACCAGCACGGTGTCTCCCGCAATTCTCGGCACCGCCCCTGGGATTTCCAGAGGAAAACGCAGCAGCTCCGCCCGATCCGCCAAGAGTGCGCTGTCGATGGCCGAGTGACTGCGCAGCGCCGTCAATTTTGTACCTTCCAACAGGTAGATCCCGTCCACGGTGGGCAGCCGCCACAGCTCCAAATCCACCTCCACCCCCGCATCGTCGGCCACCAGCGGTGGGGCATCCGTCCACCAGTCGGGGTCGGAGAGCATCAAACGCCAGGTTGTTCCTGGACAAACACCCTCGACCGACCAGCTCCCCGCGCCGTCGGTACGGGTGACCAGCCGATCGCAGGGCGCCGGCTGGTCGGAGGTCCACATCAGCTCCAGGTCAGCCACCGGCCTCTGCGTGCGCCCATCCACCATGGTCCCATGCGCAGTTCCTGGCTTTGCACATGCAAAAAGCAGAAGAAGCCCTACCATCCCAGCACCGACCTCAGCGCGCGGTTCGCCTCGTCCACTTTTGCGGCCACAAAAGTCCGAGGATCCGCTTCCCATGCAGCATTTTTTGCGTCTGGGAAGGTCAGCGCCCGGGCACCGACCACCAGGGCCCCCAGACCATCGGGGCGGAAGGCCCCCTTGGTATCCCCGGCCGTCGCCCCCTGCGCCCCAAAACCGGGCAGCAGCAGCCAACTATGTGTCATCTCCGCCCGCATTTCCGCCAACAACGCCGGATGGGTCGCGCCCACCACCGCGCCCACGGGTCCCAGCCCATTGGGGCCCACCCGACGGGCGGAAGCCTCCTCTACCCAGGCTGCCACTTTTCGGAAAATATCCGCCTGCCACCCCGATCCGGGGTTGGAAGTGCGCACCAGCACAAACATTCCTGCCTGCGTATGATCGACACATTCCAGCCAGGGCCCCATCGAGTCCGGGCCCAAGTACGGCGCCACCGTCGCCGCGTCGCAAGGAAAAGGCGCATCCTCCCCAAGCTGAGAGGCCGCATAGGCCGCCGCCGTACTGGCAATATCCCCCCTCTTCCCATCGCCGATTACCAGCAGATCGTGTGCACGGGCATGGCGACAGAGCCGCGAAAGGGCCACCATCCCCGGGGCGCCGAGCGCCTCAAAAAAGGCAAACTGCGGCTTTACAGCCGGAACTTTGCCCGCCACCGCCTCCACAATGGCCTCCCCAAAATGGAGTGCCCGACCGGCCTGCACCGCCCGCCGAGCGTCGGCACCCCAGGTCTCTTCGAAGGGCACAGAGTCCGCTTCGTCATCGGATCCTCCCGGAAGGCGATCCAGGTGGGGATCGATACCCACACACAGGGGGCTCTGGCAGCGGAGGACAGCTTCGGAGAGGCGCTCGGAAAAAGGGCTCATGGGGGCAGGGCCCTATCCCGTTGCCGGGCCAACGGGCCAGAAACGCGCTAAGCGGGCGGCCATGAAAGAAAAGCATATCCGCATTCGGGTGGAGCAATGCCTATCCTTGGCCAAGGCCAGCAACTGTCCTCGCCGGAAATTCGGTGCGGTGCTCCTGGATCCTACGCGGAACGTCGTTCTGATGGATGGCTACAACGGCGGGCCGCGGGGGGGAGGGGAGCTGTGTGGTGGCGCCACCTGCCTGCGCGACGATCTGAGCGTGAAGTCGGGTACCCGGATGGAGATCGGCTGTCACCACGCCGAAATGAACGTGATCTGCAACGCCGCCGCGTCGGGAGTGGCCTGTCGTGGGGCCTGGCTTCTGGTCACCGGCGAGCCCTGCATCCTCTGCGCCAAGCTGATCCACCACGCGGGTATCGCCAAAGTGCTGGTGGTGTCCGGTGGCTATGCCGGAGAAAATGGCTGTGACTACCTCGTGAAGCACGGGGTAGAGGTGGAGCGCTTGGAGGGGCCGCAGGATCCCCGGATCGCCGCAGCCTGAGCCGGATCAGGGTGCATCCCAGCGGGATCCCGGTTAATCGCCGCGCCCGCAAAGAGGCTTCATGCAGTCCCTGGATCAGAAAACGGCGAATATCATCCGTGGTCTTGCGATGGATGGCGTGCAGGCCGCCAACTCCGGTCATCCTGGCATGCCGATGGGAATGGCCGATGTGGCCACTGTGCTCTGGACGCGCTTTCTACGCTATGATCCTGCACAACCTGAGTGGGCCGACCGGGACCGCTTTATCCTTTCGGCGGGCCACGGATCCATGCTGCTCTACAGCATGCTCTTCTTGACGGGTCAAGCCTTATCCATCGACGATCTCAAGCGCTTCCGGCAGTGGGGCAGCCGCACGGCAGGGCACCCGGAATTCGGCGAAGCACCAGGGATTGAGACGACTACCGGGCCGCTGGGCCAGGGCCTTGCAAACGGTGTCGGTTTTGCGATGGCCGAAGCCTGGCTCCGCAGCCGCTTCGGGGAGTCCATCTGCAACCACTGGACCTATGCTATCGTCTCGGACGGCGACCTGATGGAGGGCGTCGCCCATGAAGCCGCTTCGCTGGCCGGACATCTGGGCCTGGGCCGCATCATCTACCTGTGGGACGACAACCACATCACGATTGACGGTGCCACCGACATCGCCTTCACCGAGCAGGTACTTGCCCGCTTTGAAGCTCTGGGATGGCATACCCAAGCGATTGATGGTCACGAAATGGAGGCCATTGCCGGTGCGGTGGCGGCGGCCCGCGATGTGACCGATCGGCCCTCGATTATCTCCTGCCGCACCACCATCGGCAAGGGCTCGCCCAACAAGGGCGGTCGCTCGGCTGCCCACGGTGCGCCGCTGGGACCGGACGAGGTGCGCCTCTCCAAGCAGGTCCTGGGCCTGGACCCCGACAAGAGCTTCGATGTTCCCGAGGATGTTGTTGGCTATGTGCGGCAGCGCGATGCGGACCGGAAGACCCTTCGGCAGGCCTGGGAGGAGCGCCTGGAGGCTCACCCCGAAAAAGCGCTGTTTTTACAGCTTCTCTCTGGAAAGCTGGACGTGGACAGCATCGTGTGGCCCAGCTACGCGGCGGGCGCGCAGCTTGCCACCCGCAAGGCCAGCGAAGCAGCCATCCAGGCCATTGCCAAGGCGCTTCCTGGTTTTGTTGGCGGGAGTGCGGACCTCGCTGAGTCCAACCTCACCCATATCAAGGGTGCGGGAAATTTCCAGAAGGGCAGCTTTGATGGGCGGAACATCGCTTTCGGTATCCGCGAGCACGGCATGGCCGCCATCTGCAACGGGATCTCCCTGCACGGTGGTCTTCGCCCTTTCTGCGCCACCTTCCTGATTTTTCACGACTACCACCGCCCCAGCGTGCGCCTGAGCGCGCTGATGCACCAGCCGGTGATCTACGTCTACACCCACGACTCGGTCTGGGTGGGCGAGGACGGCCCCACCCACCAGCCCATCGAGCAGATCCAGTCGCTGCGGCTGATCCCCAACCTCTGGGTGGTCCGCCCGGCCGACGCGGTGGAGGCCAACGAGGCTTGGCGCCTTGCTCTGGCCCGAAATGATGGGCCAACCGCCCTTCTCTTCACCCGCCAGAACCTGCCCGTCCTGGACCGCAGCAAGCTGGGGGCCGCCGAGGGCCTGCGCCGGGGTGCCTATGTGCTCCTGGATACGCCAGATGCAAAGGTGGCTATCCTCGCCTCCGGCTCCGAAGTCAGCCTTGCGATGGAGGCCGCGGAGCGCCTCGGCGCCGAAGGTATCGCCGTCCGGGTGGTCAACGTCGCCTGTATGGAACTCTTTGATCAGCAGGATTCCGCCTATCAACGCGAGGTTCTACCTCTCTCCCTGCCCCGAATCTCCGTGGAAGCCGGCCGCACCTTGGGCTGGCAGCGCTACGGCGTCGAAGCCGCGGTGGGGATTGATCGCTTCGGCGCTTCCGCTCCCGGCAAGACGGTGGCCGAGAAGCTGGGGATGAGCGTGGACAATGTGGTGGCGACCGTGCGGAGTGTGCTGGCCTAAGGGCTGGGCTCCACCAAGGGCGGCCGCGCCCGGTGGAGCTGCGGCTTCATACCCAGCGGCGTCATCACGTCCTCCGGCGGCGTGAGGGTGTAGCCCGGACAGGTCCAGATGTGTGCGGTCACCCCCGCCGTGGGGTTGGATGCACCCGCGCGCTCCTTCAGGTACAAGCGCATCAACTCCTCGGGCGTGGGAGGAGTGGGTCGCGACGCCGGGGTGGTAGCTTCGGTGCGGGGTGGCTTGAAGACCACACCGCTGGCCGGTTGGGCTAAAAAGGCGAGGATCGTCTGTTTTTCGCCATAGGGCAGGTAGCGAAGCTCCCAGGTGGGGTAGCCACGTTCGTCCAGTCCCTGGGGATCCACACGTCCAAAGCCCACACTGCTAGGGCAGAGGATGTCCCCAAAAAAGAGGCCCTTGCAGTCGTAGTCGGGAATGGTGGGCGGGGTGGGGGAGGTCAGGACAAACCAGACGGTGGAGTCGGCACTTTTGGTGCAGACCGGCTCCCAGGAATCCGCCGCAAGTACCCAGGCTATCAGGCTCAGCATCGAAAATCCTCAGCACCTGCTAACACCGCAGCCCTGCCTTTTCCTCCCCGATGCCAAAACATCGGTGCAGGTGCCGGGGACGTGCTACACTGGACGCGTCAAGACTATGGCAGCCCCCAAGCGTAAAGCAGCCCCCAAGGGGGCGTCCAAGAAAAAAGCCAAGGTGGCGCCCACAAAGCGCGCATCTTTGGGCCCTATCGACTTCCGGCAGGTCTGGCGCTACTTCTATCGCTCACTTCTGGCCGGTGGACTGGTAGGCGGGTTTTTGTGGGCTGCGGCCTACTACCGCTACGCAGAAGCCAAGGTAGAACAACGACTTTCCGAGCAGGTCTGGGAGCTGCCCGGCAAGGTCTATGGCGGCCCGGTGGATCTGTGGCCGGGAATCCGGCTTTCTCCCGAGGATCTTGCCGGGGACCTCAGTGCCGCTGGCTACGCGCGGGTGATCAGTGCCAGCCAGGCAGGCGATTTTTCGGTAAGCTCTGATACGGTTCGGGTGATTCGGCGGGCTGCTACCTTTCCGGGCTATTCGGTGAAAGGGGGCGAAGTGGTGGTGAAATTCGCCGACGGGCGGGTGACCACGGTCACAGGCGGGCGGGCGGTGCTGCCGCCGCCGGTCTTGGCATCGGTGCGCGGTGCGGGCAACGAGGAGCGCAACCCGCTGGCGCTGGAGAAGATTCCCGACGTGGTGCGCAAAGCCGTGTTGGCCATGGAAGATGCAAGGTTCTACCGCCATCCTGGCGTGGACGCCGTCGGCATCCTCCGGGCGATGGCCGTCAATGCCTCGGCGGGAAGCTGGCAGCAGGGCGGCTCAACGCTCACCCAGCAATTGGTAAAAAACCTCTTTCTGACGCCCGAACGTAGCTATCGACGGAAGATCGAAGAGGCCTTCATCGCGTTGGCGCTGGAGAAAAAACTCGGAAAAGAGAAGATCCTTCAGCACTATCTGAACGAGATCTACCTGGGCCAGGCGGGCGGGGGTAGCATCTGCGGCGTGGATGCGGCCGCACGGGCATGGTTCGGCAAGTCGGTGGAGCGGGTGAGCCTTGCCGAAGCGGCGCTGATCGCGGGCGTGATCTCGGCGCCCAATGCCTATTCTCCGCTGAATCACCCTGAGGCTGCTCTGGAGCGGCGGAACATCGCCCTGGGAAGGATGGCGGCGACGGGGGTTATTGGGGAGGAGGAGGCGGAGAAGGCTCAAAAAGAGCCGTTGACCTTACATCCTTCCTTCGGTGGCAAACGTGCGCCCTGGGCCACCGATGCGGTGGTGGAGCTGGTGGAAGCACAGCTTGGCGATGGAGCGGTGGCGGCACAGTCGCTGTCGGTGCACACCACCATCCACCCGGTGCTGCAGCGGGCGGCCGAAGAAGCGGTGGATGTAGGCCTGGAAGAGGTGATCAAGGCCCATCCCAAGCTCTCCGGGCTGGAGGCGGCCCTGGTCGCCGTGCGCAACAAGGACGGCGCCGTTCTGGCGATTGTGGGCGGAAAATCCTACGGGGACAGCTACTTCAACCGGGCGCTGCTCTCTGAGCGTCAGGTGGGCTCGACCATCAAGGCGCTCACGACCTTGGTGGCCCTGGATCGGGATCCCGCGCTGGGGCCCGCCAGCCGACTGGACGACAGCCCGTTGACGATGACGGTGGACGCAAAGGCTTGGTCGCCCAAAAACTATGATGGAAGCTACATGGGCTCGGTGTCCTTGCGGAAGGCGCTTGCGCTGTCCCGCAACGTGCCCGCGGTGCGACTCGCCACGGGCGTCGGCATGGACACCCTGCAGCGCGAGTGGAAAGAGATGGGTCTTTCTGCGGCTTCTCATTATCCTTCCGCGGCTTTGGGCGGTTTTGGTGCGACGCCACTGCAGCTTGCGGGGGCCTACACCGTCTTCGGCTCGGGGGGTACGCACTGGATGCCCTGGCTGGTGCGCTCGGCCCTGAACGGATCGGGAGAAGCGGTCTGGGAACGTGGGGATCCGGGCAGCAGCCACCACTCCGCACGCGCCACCTTTCTGACCGCTGACATGCTGCGGGGGGTGCTCATCGACGGGACAGGGAAAAACGCCAAAAACTATGGCGTCGGTCCTGATGCGGGGGGGAAATCCGGCACTACAGACGCCTATACAGATGCCTGGTTCGCCGGCTTCACCTCCGAGCTTTCGGTGGTGGTCTGGGTGGGCTTCGACAAGAAGAAGGAGATCGGGCTGACCGGCTCGCAGGCTGCGTTGCCGATCTGGGCGCGTTTTGTGGCCTGGAGTGGTACGTCGGACGGTGCTTTTACCGCACCGAAAGGGGTGGTGCAGGTGGAGGTCTGCAACGACACCGATCTGCCCCCCTGTCCGGGCTGCGCTTCCACACGAAAAGAGTGGTTTTCAGCGGGCTATGCGCCTGAGCCTGCCTGCGGGATCCTGGCGGGGATTGTCCCGAAATCGCCGGCGGCCGCAGCAACCGGCAAGCCGGCTGAGCCGCCGGCCGTGGAAAACACGCCCTTCCAAAAATTCTGGGAAAAGCTGGGCTTCCGCAAACCCTGAGCGGGGAGAGCAAGTGACAATCCGGTGTCGCTGCGCTACCATGGCGGCATGCTGCTCTTCCTGCTTTTGGCCTGTACCCCCGATTCCTCTGGCCAGAAGGGGGACTCTCCGGACGCCGTGCGGGACTCCGAAACGGGGGACAGCATAGGAGGCACCGGAAAGCCCGATAGCCTTGGAGACAGCCGGGATAGCCGACGGGAGGACAGTCCCGTAGATACGACGCCCCCGCCGCCGGTGGTTCGTTTTGTGGCCCTGGGCGACGCGGGGGAGGGCAACGCCGAACAATACGCGGTGGGCCAGGCGATGGCCGATGTCTGCGCGCAGGTGGGCTGCGATTTTGCGCTCTATCTGGGCGACAACTTCTACGATACCGGGGTGGATGGTGTGGACGACAGCCAGTTCCAGGACAAGTTTGAGCTGCCCTACGCGCCCTTGAACATTCCTTTTTATCCGGTGCTGGGCAACCACGACTACGGCGGAGAGGGCATTGGCTGGGAGCTTTGGAAGGGCGAGACCTATGTGGACTACTCGTCGCAGTCCAGCAAGTGGGTGATGCCAGACCTGTACTACACCTACCAGGTGGAACATGCCGCCTTCTTCGCCCTGGATTCCACGCAGCTCTTCTGGGGTATTGTGGATGAGCAGGGCTCCTGGTTGGACGGTGGACTGGCCGCCACCTCGGCCACCTGGACCATCGCCTATGCCCACCACCCCTACATCTCCAACGCCCCTCACGGAAATGCAGGGGACTACGAGGGTTTAAGCTGGGTCCCCATCGTAAATGGTGAGAGCATCAAAGACTTCGTGGACGACCATATCTGTGGGCAGGTGGACCTGTACATCGCGGGACATGACCACTCCCTGCAGTGGCCGGAGGATGTGTGTGGTACCGAGATGATTGTGTCCGGTGCGGGAGCAAAAACCACTGATCTGGAGGGCAGCAACCCCACATGGTTTGAGTACGACCAGGAAGGTTTTGTGTGGATCGAGCTGAACGACCGCACCATGACCGCCGTATTCTATGACTCAAGTGGTCAAGAGCTGTTCCGGCGCAGCGTCAGCAAGTAGAGCTGCGGGATAGGCGGGGGCATGTCCGCACTGCTCCTGTCTCTGGTCGCTGTTGCTCTTGCCGAAATCGGCGACAAAACTCAGCTTCTTGCTCTACTTTTGGCCTCCCGTTTTCGCAAACCGGTGCCGATTCTGCTCGGCATCGTGGTGGCGACGGTGGCCAACCATGCCCTCGCCGGGCTGGTGGGTGCGCAGGTCGCAACCTGGCTGGGACCGGAGGGGCTTCGCTGGACCATCGGCCTCGGTTTTCTCGGAATGGCAGGATGGACGCTGATCCCCGACAAGATCGACGAAGAGGAAAAGCCCCGCACCGGCAGCGCTTTCCTGGTGACGTTGGTCAGCTTTTTCCTGGCGGAGATGGGAGACAAGACGCAGATCGCGACGGTCGGTCTGGCAGCCGCCCACCCCGGAAGTACCGTCTGGGTGGTGGTGGGCAGCACGCTGGGGCTCCTGGTCGCCAACGCGCCGGTAGTGCTGTTGGGGGACCGGATCGCCCGCCGCTTTGATTTGTCGAAGGCCCGTTTTGTGGCGGCAGCGCTCTTTGCGCTCTTCGGCGGAGTGGTGTTGATCCGGGGGATCTGAGCGTCCACTACCGGCTGAAGAAGTAGACCGCGCCCCCGTTAGAGTAGGTGCCGTCGCGGCCATAGGCCCCGATCAAGGCATCTTCTTTGCCGTCGCCGTTCAGATCGTAGCCACCGGCCACCGACGAGCCCAGGTAGTCCCCAGAGGCGGCGCCCCAGATCACCCCGGAAGCCGCCGTGACTGCCCCAGTCCACGTCGAAGATCCGGCGTAGATCCACATGGCTCCCGCGTCGGTACCAGGGGTGTCGTTGCTGTAGTCCCCGACCAGCAGCTCGTCCATCCCGTCGGCATCCAGGTCCGAAACCGCCACCGAAACACCAAAGCTGCCGGTTGTCCCTGAGAAGGAGGCTGCGGCGCTGCTCACGTCCACGTCACCCCCCTGGCTGGCCACATCCCACCACAGCCAGACTGTCCCGAGACCTGCGCTGGCCAGGAGCAGATCGGTACTTCCATCGCCGTTGATATCCCCCTGCGTCGGCACCACGGTGCTGCCCAGGGCGCCCGAAGCAGTGGTCCCCACCACCTTCAGGCTGTAGTAGTCCGCCGCAGACCCGTAGAAACCATTGGCAGAGCCGGGAATTACGTAGAAGGCACCCACGTCGCGGCTGTTGCCACTGTCCACACCTGAGGAGCCGACAATCAAGTCTGCATAGCCGTCTGCGTCCAGATCCTGGGCAGCAACGGAGCTTCCGAAGTAGGCGTAGTCCTCATCACCATTGATCAGGCCGTCTTCCCCCACCCCGTAGTAGTCGGAGAGGTTGCCGCCCGTAAAGATCGCGACCGCCCCGGCCTGATCCAGATCGTTGAAGTCGCGGTCATTGTCCGTGCGGTTGCCGGTGATCACCTCGGCGATGCCGTCGCCGTCCAGGTCGGCGGCGACGCCAACGCTGGTGGTGTCGTTTCCACTATTGTCCGCACCAAAGTAGGAATAGGCGCCGGAGCTATTCCAGCTGCCCGTCAAGCTGGCCCCGTCAAAAGCGAGGACATAGCCGAAGGAGTAGCCGCTGGCGATCTCGGTCACCAACAGATCTGCGTTCCCGTCGCCCGTGCTGTCGGCCATCGGCCCCTGAACCCAGCCAAAATCATAATAAGAAGCGTAGTTTCCCCCGTCACTCAGGTCTGCGGTGTCGTAGTTGGAAACCGGTCCGTCGGCCCCCGGCAACACGCTGGAGGGCAGTACCCAGGCCACCCCGTTGCTCTGGTAAGGTGCCCCCAGAACCAGCTCCTCCACGCCGTCGCCGTTGATGTCTCCCCCCAGCGCCACGGTCCCCGGATAGCCCAGGTAGGTACTGGCTGCGTTTCCGTAGACCACACCGCCGTGGGTATCGGTAACAGAAAAATCGTCGGCTACGCCGTTACAATCGTTGTCCTGGCCGTCCCACACTTCGTCCGAGGGGCCGGTCACCGTGGCGTCGGTGTCGTTGCAGTCGGCTCCACCAAAGAGGTTGGAATTAACGCCGTCCCCGTCCTGATCGTAGTCGTTGCCGCCGTTGCAGTCCTCGTCCACCCCGTCGTACCAGATCTCGGGTGCCCCTTGGTAGACCGCTGCATTTTCGTCGTTGCAGTCGCTGCCACCGAAGGAGGAAGATGTCTGCCCGTCTCCGTCCTTATCGTAGTCGTTGTTCCCCGCGCAGTCGCTGTCCACCCCGTCATACCAGGGGTCAGCCGCCCCGCCGTAGATGGCCGGATCGGTGTCGTCGCAGTCGTCCCCGCCGGCCTGATCCACGCGGTGTCCGTCGGCGTCCTGATCGTAGTCGTCATTTCCCGCGCAGTCGGCGTCCACGCCGTCATACCAGGGATCGCTTGCATCGGGGTTGATCGAGGCATCCTGGTCGTTGCAGTCGTCCCCACCGCCACGGGGATCGTCGTGACCGTCGCCGTCTTGGTCGAAGTCACTTCCGCCGGCACAGTCTCCGTCAATCCCATCATACCAGACCTCGGAAGCATCCGGATGAATCGTGGTATCTGCATCATCGCAGTCGTCACCGCCCGATGGAATCGAGCCGTAGCCGTCCCCGTCCGCATCCTCCTGCACCAGGGCGGTCACCGCCACCAGGGCAGACAGTGAGTTTTTACTGTCCTCCACGGTGATGGTGCCCATATAGTTGCCCCAGGACGTGGGCGAGAGCACCAGGGTCAAGGTAGCAGTTTCTGCAGAGCCTAGGCTGGCTTTGTCGATGGAAAGGCTGTAAGCGTCCGCCTGAGCCGAGGCGATGGTGGCCGTAGGCGATAGAGCGATGGTGCCGGTGTTGGTGATGGTCACCACCTGCTCGGCAGATTGCCCCGCGAAGAGTACAGGAAAGGCAAGATCGTTAGGATTGACCTCCATATGGGGCCCTTCCTCGATCACCACATCACCGGTGTCATCGCCGATCTTGATCTCTGTGGGTTGACAGCCGAGGGGGAGGAGCAAGGAAAGGAGCATCATGGGACCATTGTGACCAGCACCGGGGCCTCCGGCAAATCCGACT
>CAITDR010000614.1 GCA_903891165.1 uncultured Pseudomonadota bacterium | reverse complement strand
GCGCCGTGGTGGCCTGTAACAACAGGGTCTTCGTCGCCTCGTCCTGCCCACAGGTCACACCAGGGATCCTCGGGAATCACCCAGGTCCACCCCAGCCGGGCCAGCTGGGTGGCCAAGGCAGCGCGGTGGGCCAGGACACGGTTGACCTCGGCCTCTACCCCCTTTCGACCACAGTTTTTGCCGCGCTCCGGGTCCCCCTCGATGCCGATGGCCGAGCCATGCAGCCACAGGAGCACCGGGCGCGGCGCTGCCTGCGCCTCTGCAAGGGGACGGATCACATGGAAAATAGGCGCATGTCCCTCCGGATCTTCAAAACCATCCCGCATCCGGTAGCTGCGGCTCTCCAGACCCTGGGCGGCATAGGGCTGCTCCTCGTCGCCGATCCGTTCCACCCAGTCCAGGCCGGTGCTCTCGTCCGGCACACAGCCCCACAAAAACAGAATCGGGACTGCTCCGATGCTCATCCCTTCTTCAGCTGGGCCTTCAGCCCCACTGCAGCCAGGGCGTAGCCGCCGTCGCCCCCATCGACAAAATGGATATGTCGGTTCTCAGCCAAAGAAAAAAGCGCACAGGTCATCACCGCAGTCTCCGACCAGTGGTGCCCATAATAGATACGTCCTTCCTGATAGAGTTGCTCCAGGTAGGCTTCGATCTCCGCCTGCGCGTGCAGCGGTTGCTCCACCACCATCCGCAGCATACCGTCAAATTTTCGGAAGTCTGACCGCGCCACGGTGGAGGCAATGTAGAGCTCGGGATCCAGCACCGGGGTCTTCCGGCCGATCATAAACAGGATGTTCCCGATCACCAGGTCCACCAGGTTCATGAAGGTGGTCTTCAGGCGACGGGCCAGGGGAAGCGACTTGTAGAGGGACAGCTCCAATCCCAGGGTGGAGGGCAGCAGGGATTCCTTCTTCATCCCCGCAAGTTTGACCGGGTTGGCAGCCGGTTGTTCGCCCCCGGCAACACGCATCATCCGCTCAAAAACCTCGAGGTAGATCGACGAGCCGTCAGCCTCCCGGCTCTTGACCAACAGCGACAGGATGCGACCCTGCTCGGGTCGGAAAGGCTCCCATCGGCAGGAGAGTCCGTTCAGATCTACATCGGGAGCGACGGCGGGTGGAACCAGCTGATAGGCGCTTCCCGGGGCCTTCACCAGATTTTCGGCGTGGGTCATGCCCTCCCCCCAGAACATCGCGATGCAGTCATCCCCGGCGAGGCAATAACGCGCCACCCGCACCGGCTGCCCTGCCTCCTCCAACTCGGCGATTGCCACCTTTCCCACTCGCAATTTGAGCCCATACTCCCTCTGGGCCATGGCCACCACCCCATGCAGCGCCTGCTCAGCCTTGGGCCACAGCTCGGGGGGAATCGCGAGGGTTGCGCCATCCCCGCCGAAGACATAGGGCAGGGCCAGTCCACCAGCGATGTTGGTCATTGCGATGATAGATGCCGCTCCTACCAGGTTCACCGCCCGATATTGACCCGCCTGGATGGCAGCAGTAGAGCCCTGGACATCGGTGATCACCAACAGCCAATCCTGCGGCAGCGCCACAAAAGCAGCCGGATCAAAAAGATCTCCAAAGTTCTTCACCGCGGGTAGATCCGCAAAAAAAGACGTAGGCATCCGGCCTCCGGCCCTAGTGTACAGCTGAACCTTGGAAATTGCGAGCGAGGCGACCGCCAGGCGGCACCGCTGCCGGAGCGGTCGTGTTAGCTCCTGCCGATGCCTGTGGCTTTTTTCGGCGGCATCTACTCCAACCACCACGCCCTGCGCGCGCTGTTGTCCGACTGCGAAAAACGCAAGATTGACGATATCTATTTTCTGGGAGATGTGGGCGGATTTGGGCCCTTTCCCGACCGGAGTGTAGAGCTGCTTCGGCAGAGTGGTATCCGCGCCATGGCGGGCAACTACGATGTGTCCATCGGCAACAACCTGGAGGACTGTGGCTGCGGCTACACCGATCCCCGCGACAACCACTATGCACAGCTCTCCTACAACTACACCCTGGCCCACACCTCCGCGGAAAACCGGGCATGGCTGGCCAGCTTGCCTACCCAGCTCTCGGTAATCTTTGCGACAAAGTGGCTGTGTGCGGTGCATGGCTCTCCGCGAAAACTCAACGAATTTTTGTGGGAGAGCACCTGCTCGGCGCCCTATATCCGCCAGCTCTGCGCGGATTTTGCCGCCGATCTGATCCTGTGTACCCACACCGGGATCCACTGGGAGCGTCGCTTGGCCGATGGCCGGGGCCTGATCAATGTGGGCGCCATCGGCAGACCAGAAAACGACGGGAATCGGCATGTCTGGTATGCGATCCTCCACGACGAAGACTCCAGCGTTCGGACAGAGTTCGTTCCCCTCCCCTACGACTGGCAGGCCCTATCTGCGGAGATGGAGGAACAAAAACTCCCGCCCGAATTTG
>CAITDR010000613.1 GCA_903891165.1 uncultured Pseudomonadota bacterium | reverse complement strand
GGGTCGCACAGGTGAACGCCGCGGCCGAGCTGCTGCTGGGGCTCGACCGAGGGGAGCTACTGAACCATCCGCTGTCCCTTCCCGTGCCTGAGTCCGCGGCTCCCCTGCGCTTGGAAGGCGCTCAGCCGGTGCTGGCCTCCCTCGTCCGGCCGCAAAGGCCCGGGACCACCGTAGAGCTTCGTCGCACCGACATTGAGCTGGAGCAGGGGAACTGGGTGCTTGTCAGCATCTCGGACGTCGGGCCCCACATTGCTGCACAGCAACATGCGGAAAAGTCACTTCACGAAAAGGAGACCCTACTCAAGGAGATCCACCACCGGGTCAAGAACAACCTCCAGATTATCTCCAGCCTGCTGGCCATGCAGGGGCGCGGTGCGGCCGAGGACGAGACTCGGACCCTGCTGCACGACAGCGTGATGCGCATTCGCTCGATGGGTCTGATCCACGAGCAGCTCTACCAGGCGGATCAGCTCTCACGCATCGATCTGGGGGCCTACATTCGACAATTGTCTCGTTACTTGACGCATAGCCTTCGCCCGGAGCCGGGCTTCGAGATCGACGTACAGTCCGAAGAAGTATGGATGACCGTAGAGAATGCGGTGCCCTGTGGCTTGGTCATGAACGAACTGATTGTAAACTCTCTTAAGCATGGCAGTCGCCCCGGGGCCCCCTGCCGAATCTGTATCATCATTCGGATTGTTGGCGGGGATATTGTCCTATCCGTCGCGGATAATGGTCCGGGAATGCCGCAAGACTATCTGTCGGCCGGGAGGCGCAGTTTTGGACTGCGCCTGGTATCCACCCTGGTGCAGCAGCTCCGGGGTACCATTGTGTGGGAGCGGAACACGGCGGGCTGCGAGGGAGATCGCTGCGAAACGGTCGCGAACTGCTCGGCCCGTTCGGAGCGGGGATCCTGCGTGTGCCTGCGTATTCCCACCGAGCTGGCCTTCGTCCCTCCGGCGTAGAAGCGTCCACCTCTCCCACTCTCCTCAGACTTTATTCGCGCTCCCACCGCAGGCTCTTGCGGTGTTTGGAGCGCGAATCTGTTTCAGGGTGGTACAATCGCTGCCCCCCCTATCGTCCGCAGTGGTCCGCGGTGGGACAGGATGAGAAAGAAGCATGTACTCCCTATGTTCTCGTGGGACACTGCCTCTGACCAAGGCTCCGCTTGGGCTCCGTTCTGTTTCGTGGGTGGGATTCTGTGTCGTGGACCTGTTCGCTTGGTGGAACAGTTGGGGGGAGCCGGGCCTCTGGGGCGGGGACGGCCCAGCCCGTCTGAACGTGATCCTCTGTCGTTCTGCCTCAATAGACTGCTATCAAGCTATGTTTTGGTGGTGTTGTTTGGAGATATGTATCGGGAAGCTGCCGAATCAATCTTGGCACGGTTCTTGCTTGTGCCAGAGCATGACAAACGCACAATCCTCCTCCACCGCCGACGATGTCGCCGAGACTGCACTTTCCCGTTGGGCTCCTTCCACGCAGCAGCTCTGTGGTGGGCAGATCCAGATCCAGGGGGAGCAGCTCCAATACCGGCCCAACCTTCTGGCGCGGCTGCGTGGGGATCGGCCCTTTCAGGTGGCGATCGAGAAATGGAACGAAGGCTACCCGTCGGACGAAGGTGCCGATCGGCCTCCGGTCCGCGGATCGGCGGCGGGCACGCTGCGGGTGCTCCTGAAGGGGCTGGAGGATCGGGGTCACCCGAACGCACGTTTCCATCTCGCGATAGTCCGCGAGCGAAAGGTGCTGTCCTGTCGCCAGGGACTGTTGGTCCTCTCCGCGAGCCGCTTGGCCTTTGCCACTATGCCCGGATTGTGGAGCCACGGCGTGCAAGAACAGCGCCTGCTCTCTGAGCTGAACAGTGTCTACGTGCGTGCGGGGGCGCTGCACCTGGAGTGGAAGGATCATACCCGGGTCCTTTTTTTGGATCAACCCGAGAAGTTGTTTCAGGATATCGTTCATAACTGGCTGTGCAGCCACGGGTTCAATGCCGAGTCTCCGGCGGCCGTTTTGGAGCTGGATCGGGCCGCTTGCTTCGGGCATGTAGCCCTGCCGGGCCTGGTTTGGCGGGGGCCCAAGGGGGAGGTGGAGCTGGCGGGGGCGGACGGTCAGACCTGCGCGGCCGACGGCCACGGGGATCATCTACGGATAGGCCCCTCCGAGCGGCTGCTCTACTCGCTGCGGATGCGTGATAAAGTCTGGTTCCAGAAGCATATCGCGACGCGTAGCACGGCCCCTGGCCCAATTCCCGTGCCCTTTCATCGCCAGGTTCCCGCCGGCAATGCGACCCTGTGGACCGGGGCGCGAATTGTGGCACGTGGGGATATCCCCGTGCTACAGCCCAGCCAGGATCAGGTAGATTTGCTCCTGATTCCAATGGGTCCGCTCAGCTTTCCCACCCTGGCGTTCCTTTTTGTCGAGAGTGATGGCGCGCGGAAGTCGGTCGCGGTGCTGGCCGAGGCCGCCGGGCCGGAAGACGCCAGCGGGCACGGAATCTACCGGATCCACATCAACCGTCTGCGGCAACCGGCTGGAAGCACCACGGCCCACGTACGGCTGTCCGATTTGGCATCGCCGCGACCCGCCCGGCTGCTCCACCAGTCTGCCCGGCGGCTGGTGCTGGTCATCGGTACGGAGGTGCCGGTGGGTACAGATGTCTATGTGGAGCTTCCAGGCTCACAAACAGTGATGGCGGTGGTGGACGCTGTGGGCTGTGAAGAGCGGGAGGGGCCCGTCCTCATTCTCCAGGTGGCGCCATGACCCATGTCCCCACCACCTTTCTGCGTCCTGGCACCTTTCCCGCCGATGAAGCCGAGCGTGTTTTGCGCCTTGCAAGTCTTCCGTTGTCGGAAAGTGGGCGATACAGCGAGCTGGACCAGCTTGTCGGTCTGGTGGCCCGGGTGCTGGGCGGGGATGCATGCTTCGTGAGCCTGGTGGGGGCGGATCAGGTGCGGATGTTGGCAAAGGTCGGGCCCCTGGAAGAGCGGATCCCCCGCCAGTTGAGTGTATGCCAGTATACGATCTTGAACGATCAGGTGATGGCGATCTCAGACTTGAGCGCCACCCCCGGGCTGGGCACCGGGGACTTTGGGGCCTACCTCGCGGTACCCATTCTGGCAGGTGTGGGACAGAGTGCGCTGGGCGTGCTGGGGGTGATGGACCGTCATCCACGGAGCTGGAGCCCGGAGGAGATCGGCATTCTCCGTGATTTTGCGGCCATGGTAGAGACCAAGATCGAGCGGCTGGGCATGGTGATGGCCTGGCAGAGTTCGCCGGTGGCGATGGTCTTGCTGGATGCCGGGGGGAGCTGTGTGATGGTCAACCCCGCGCTGGCCCGCATGATCGGTCGCTCCGTGGCCACGCTGGAGGGTCGCCATCTCTCCACGGTCGTCCTTGGTCCTGATCGCCAGGTTCTTTCGGCAATGTTGTCCTATACCCTTCAAAATAACGATAGCCCGACACGTCGTGAGCTGCGCTACGTGCGGCTCTCAGGGGAGGTGGTGCGGGGGGGGACCAGCATGGCGCCGCTCCGCAACGGCGCACGGCAAGCCATCTGCATCATCCGCGACATTTCCCTGGAACGCAGCCGGGATGCACGCTCGGGTGTGGTGGCCCGGGTCCGGCAGGAGCTGGGGGAGCCGATCGCCACGCTGCGCAGTCTGGTGTGCCGTCTGCCCGAGCCGCAGCCGGAGATGGAGGAGGGCCTGAACCAGCTTGATGAGCTGATCGATGCCCGAATGGGGGACATCTACGCCCGCTTTCAGGCCGAAGCTGCGCTGGTCGCCAGCGAGCAGCGGCTGCGCACGGTTGTCGAGAACCTGGCGGGCTTGATCGTGGTGCTGGATGACCGGGGGCGTATCGTGGACCTCAATGCGGTGGCGCTGCGGACGCTGGGTTGGGACTATGACGCGCTGGTGGGCCAGAACTTTCACCTCGTGCAGCCCGATTTCTGCGACGATAGCTGCCGCCAGTGGCTGATCCGCTGCACCGAGCGGGACGAGGGCTCCGGCGATGCACTTCCGCTACAGCGGGTGGAGTGGCTTCGAAAAGGAGGAGGTAAGCTGGTTCTGGACCTGCGCTGGCTGGTGATGGACTGGAATGGGCCAGGGCGGCTGGTGGTGATCGGCCACGATGTGACCGAAGCACAGCAGCGCCAGAGTGAGCTGGAGCAAGAGCGCCATGTGCTGGAGCTACGGGTCCAAGACCGCACCGACGCCCTGGCTGCCCAGCGCAAGCTGGAGGAGGTTCTGACCCAGTCCATTTCCGAAAAAGATACCTTACTCAAAGAAATTCACCATCGGGTGAAGAACAACCTCCAGGTTGTGTCCAGCCTGCTGCGCCTGCAGGTGGACCACATGCCTGCGGGCAAAGCCCAGGCGATGTTGATGGAGAGTGTGCTGCGGGTCCGATCCATGGCCATGATCCACGAGCAGCTCTACAGCTCCCCCTCTCTGGAACGGGTGGACCTGGGCGCTTATACCAGTCGCCTTGTCGAGACCCTCCGCTACACCCTGGCCCCACAGCAGAAGGTGACCGTGTGCAGCAGCCCCATCGAGGTGACGGTGGAAACAGCAGTTCCTATCGGCCTGATCCTGAATGAGCTGATCACCAACGCCTTCAAATACGGCTGTAGCGGACCCAGCGACCGGCCGGAGGATGTGCGGGTGGAGCTGAGCGTGGGGCGGCAGCAGCTCCACATCCGGGTCCGGGACTGGGGCCCGGGTCTGCCGGAGGGGCTGGTGCTGGAGAAGAGCAGCAGCCTGGGCCTGAAGCTGGTCCGCACGCTCAGCCGGCAGATCAAGGGAAAATTAGAGCTTCGTAACGAGGACGGGGCGGTCTTTGAGATGGTGTGCCCGGTGTAGCTGCCCCCGGCTCCCCGGCCCTCAGTTTTGCTGCTCGGCGCGGCCGAG
>CAITDR010000612.1 GCA_903891165.1 uncultured Pseudomonadota bacterium | reverse complement strand
CTGCTGCAGCAGGTGCTGCGTCGGCTGTCCTCGGTGGATGCCCATGGGCAGAGGCTGCTGAGTATCATACCGTATCGGCGGGAAATTCCCCCCTGAGGCTGCGCGGCGGGTGGAGCGATCTGGCCACCATAGCACGGCAACGGCGGGCCGTTGAGGGTCGAATTGTGAAGCACCTGCTGGGTCTGGGAACAGAGCAGGTTCATTTTTCGATGCAGGACCTGGAGGGGGCGCTGGAGACTGATCTCTACCTGGGCCGCCTGAGCGAGCGGACGCGCCGGGTGGAGCATGCCCTGTTAAGTCTGCATCACGACGGGATCCTCCAACTACAGCAGGGGCTGGCCGTGTTCCGTCAGGCGCTCCAGCTCCGCTATAAGGCAGATGCTCCCAGACGTTTTACCGATGAACACTACCGACCCGTACAACTGCATCAGCGCGAGCGGAACCTGCAGATCCACGTGATGGGCGCCTACGCGGAGGCTGCGCTGCAGTCGCAGACCCGGGCCAACCAGATGGCGAGCGCCTGGTTCCGGATGGAGCGGAGCAGTTGGTTGCGACGCTATCTCCCCGGGCAGGCTCAGGAGCTGGAGCGCCCCACCGGTATCAAATCCTGGAAGAAGATCGTGGAGGATCTGGGCGATCCGGTGCAGATGTCCATCGTGACGGCGTCGGCAGAAAAGCACCTGTTGGTGCTGGCGGGGCCGGGCTCGGGGAAGACGCGGACGCTGGTACACCGGGTGGGCTGGTTGTTGAGGGTGGAGCGGGTGAATGCGCGGGGTGTGGTGGTGCTCTGCTTCAACCGGTCGGCGGCGCGGGAGGTGCGGCGGCGCCTGAGGGATCTGGTCGGGGAGGATGCCGGTCGGGTGACCGTCAGCACTTTTCATGCCTTTGCCCTTCGGATTTTGGGGAGGGGGCTGCGGGAGGGAGAGGAGGAGCCCGACCTGGGGCAGGTGATCCCGCAGGCCACAGAGATCCTGGAAGGACGCGGAGATCTGGCCGATGAGCGGCTGGCCGAGCTGGTCGCCGGGGGAATCACCCATATTCTGGTAGATGAATACCAGGATGTGCAGGCGGCTTCCTACCAGATGCTCTGTGCGCTTGCAAAAAAGCGTGCCGACGGAGAGCAAGGTGACGCGGTGCTGCTGGCGGTGGGGGACGATGATCAGAGTATCTACGATTTTCTTCGGCGGAAGAGTCAGGAGAAGGAGCCGGTATGGACCTGGATCCAGCGTTTCTCCGAGGATTTTGAGGGGAAGACTCGCCACTTGCTGGCAAACTATCGAAGCGAGGCGCCGATCCTGGAGGCGGCGCAGGCGGTGATTTCCCTGAACCAGGGTCGGATGAAGAAGGATCAAGTTCTGGTTCTGAATAAAGCTCGCCTGGATGTGCCCAACCGATGGGCACGACTGGACCCCATCGGGCAGGGTCGGGTGACCCGTCTGCGGGCTGCCGGTCCGGCGGCGATGATCGCTGAGCTGCGGCGGATCAAGGCCATAGAAGAGCAGTCCCGCTGGGAGGATTTTGCCATCCTTTCGCGCAGTCGTGCAGGGCTACGCTCCGTGCGGGCCGCCCTGGAGGAGGTGGGGATCCCCTGTCGGTGGCCGCTGACCGCCGGAGAGCGGCTACCGCTGTGGGATCTGCGGGAGGTGGTGGCCCTGAGGGACCGGCTGGAGGGAGCAGCCGGGCAGGAGGGCTACTGCCAGATCGGGACCTTGAAGAAGGATCTTGCAGCAGGGCCGTGGCGGGGACTGCTGAGGGCACTGTTGGAGGAGGCCGAGGTGGAGCTGGGCCAGGGACTCGTGCCGATGCAGCGGCTGCGGGCCGAGCTGTGGGAGGGGGTGCTTCAGGAGCGGCGGGAGGCTGCCGTCGGGAGTGGGGTGCGACTGGCAACCCTACATGGGGCGAAAGGACTGGAGTTCAACCATGTCTTTCTGATGGATGGGGGCTGGGAGAGGGAGGAGGTGGAGGAGGAGAGGCGGCTGGTCTATGTGGGGATGACCCGGGCGCGCTACAGCCTGTGCCTGATGGACAGCGGGGCGGTGGGCCACCCGGCCTGGGCGGCGCTGGATACGCTGCCGGGATTACGTCGGGAGCGTGGATCCGACAGCCCATGGCCAAAATCGTCCTGGAAGTTGTTGTCTCCTGCCGAACTGGACCTGGGCTACGCGGCCAGCTTTGCCGAGGACCACCCCCTCCACCGGGTGCTGGCGGGTCTGCAGCAGGGGGCGTTGTTGGAGCTGAAGTTGGAGGGAGAACGAGGGTACTTTTTCAGCGGAACGACGCGGGTGGCAAGGCTATCGGTTGCAGGCCACAAGCGACTGGCGCCAGTACTTCAAAAAAATAGCCTCCGCGCTCGGGTTCTTGCGATCACCGTGCGGCGCAAAGGCCAGATGGAGCCAGAGTGGCAGGGCCGCTGCCGGGTGGATCGTTGGGAGCTGCCGGTGGTGGAGATCTGGGAGGAGGGGTGATACATTTTTTGATGTATCACGAAAAATATGATACTACATGGGTTTTGGTGATACAGCACCAACCCCTCAACCCTCAAATCCCGCGTGTGTCACCTCCAGACACCGATCAATCACCGCAAAAGTCTCGCGGATCTGAGCTTCGGTGATGTTCAGCGGCGGGTTGCACATAAAGCCATTCCAGCGGACCACAGTGTAGATCCCCGCTGCGTCAAAGGCCTTGGCCAGCGCGGTCATCGTGGGGGATCCGGCATTGTAGCCGGCCATCGGGGTGCCCTTGCTGTCGCGTTGAAGCTCTACAATTCCGAAGAGTCCGATCACGCGGGAGGTCTTGACGGTGGGGTGGCGGGCAGCAAGTTTTGCCATCTCCTCGCGCATGACCCCCTCCATCGCGGCTGCGTTTTCAACGGTTTTCTCCTCGATCATCACCCGTAGTACGGCCTCTGCGGTGGCCAGTCCCACCGGGTGCGCATTGTAGGTGAGCCCGCCCCAGAAGACGTTGTTGCGGAAGTGATCG
>CAITDR010000611.1 GCA_903891165.1 uncultured Pseudomonadota bacterium | reverse complement strand
GGCCGCCGGCCTCGCCACCGAGAGTTTTGCCGCACACCTGACCCAGCGTAGCCGCTGGGCCATCGGCATGACCCAGATGTTGCGGCTGGACAACCCGCTGTTCAAGCGGGGACTTTCCTTCGCCCAACGTATCAACTACACGCTTTCCGCCTCCCATTTTCTCTTCGGCATTCCGCGCATCATCTATCTGCTGGCGCCGGTGGCCTATCTGCTCTTTGGGCTGAATCCGCTGCTCTGCTCCTCGCGCGACATCCTGGTTTTTGCAGGTCCACACCTGGTTTTGTCGCTGATGACCGCCTCGGTCACCCATCGGAACACCCGCCACTCCTTCTGGCCGGAGGTGCACCAGACCGCACTCGCCGCCTGGACCGCGGTGGTGACCACCGCTGCTTTGTTGGGCTTTCCCTTCCGTTTTCATGTGACCCCCAAAGGGCTGCATCGGGAGCAACGCAGCTTTGACTGGCGCAGCTCCGGCCCGGTCCTGGTTTTTCTGGCCCTCTCCCTAGCGTCGTTGGCCGCCGGCCCCTACCTCGTGCTGAGCCGCCCCGAGCAGTTGGACATCATTCTGATTTCTGAGGCCTGGAACCTCTACAATCTTGCGCTCTTGGGTGCGGCGGTCACCGTCAGCCTGGAGCGCCCCGAGCGCCGCGCCACGGTGCGCCTCGCCGTGCAGGCGCGGGGCTGGGTGCGGGCCGAGGAGCGGCCCGATCCACCGAGCACACCGGGCCTTCCCGACGCTCCCCAGCGGGTCTACCCCTGGGTTCCCTTCGAAGAAGGAGAGGTTTTTTCGGATCATGGAATGGGAGATGGGCCGGTTGCCTCCTCCAGTATGGCGGTGCGGGTGGAGGATCTGTCCGAGGGTGGCGCACGCCTGCACTTTCCGACGGTGATCGAGCTCCCCCGGAGGATCTGGCTGACCATTTCCACCCCCGATGGTCTGGAGGTGACGTTGCCCGCCACGCTACGGATCCGCTATCCCACCCGCGAAGGAATGGCGGTGGGAGTGGCTTTTGACGCGCTGGAGCCAGCGGTGCAGCGGGTCGTGATCGCCATGATGTTTACGGACCCGCGCCGCTGGCTGGAGACCCGCTTTGAGCGCGACCGGGTGATAGAGTCTGCCGCGCGGGTGATCTCTGCCCCCTTTGTCAGCCTCTTCTTCCATCGTTGGGCAGCACGGCGTCAGCAGCAATTGGGGTCGGCGCTGGTGGATCCAGCCTCCCTCGGTCCGTCTACCTCTACAATTCCCCTGCTTGTCGGCCCCAATCGGCCGAGTCTGGGGGTGGCGGGGCTGGGGCTGGGCTGCCTGGTCTGGGGTATGGCGCTGCAGGGGGGCTGGGTGGGCCAGGATCCGCAGGCGGTGGCCTGGACCGTTCGCGATGGCCAGCAGGTGGCCTCCCTTTCCAGAAAAGAAGAGCTTCGGGCTGCCTATGAGGGGCTCCGGGAGCTGCGCTGGCAGGCATGGACGGCCACACTGCCGCTGTCGCGTGGTCTGCCGGGAACCTGGGAAAAGCACCTGTGGTCCATCCGTTTTCACCTGGGGCTGCGTGCGGACGCGCCACTGCCCGCGGAGCCCTTGCTCTACGAAATTACCGGGCGCCTCTTCCAGATCCGCCAGGCCATGGATGCGGGAGCATCGGGACGGGAGCTACGTTTGTCTCTGGCCGAGGTGCAGGAAGCGCTGGATCGGGTAGAAGAGCTGTTGGGCGAGGGAGGCTGAATGATCGGGATGATTCTGGGGCTGGCAATGGTGCCGGCACAAGCACAGGCGCCCCCGCGTCACTTCCAAGTGGAGTTTGAACGGGATCTATATCAGGATCGTGACCTGAGCCTCCAGGGTGTCTCGGCCATACAGACCGTAGACTTTCCGCTGCCCCGACGCTGGGAGCTGACCGAAGATCCAGTGTTGACCTTGTATTTTGGCCACTCCAACACGCTTTTGGAGGACCGCAGTACCCTGACGCTGCGCCTCAACGATCAGGGACTGGCGAGTGTGGCGCTTGGCCCGCTGAATGCCACGGATGGCCGGATGGACGTGGCTATTCCGCGGCACCTGCTGCGGGACCACAACAGCCTGACGATGCTGGTGGACCAGCACTATACCCGCGACTGCGAAGATCCCTTTGATCCCAGCCTTTGGACCCGTGTCTCCCGCCTGAGTACCATTGATTTTTCCTATGAATCGGCCCCAATCATCGGAGATTTGCGCGATTTTCCCTATCCGCTCTTTGATCGGCAGGGCTATGGGCCGCTGCGGCTCACCCTGGTACACCCGGGTGCCGTGAGCGCCACAACGGCGGAAGCAGCAGGGCTTTTGACCTATGCCCTTGGCCGCTTGGTGGACTACCGGGGTGTGGAATTGCGGCCGCCGGTGCCGACGCTGGAGCTGGCGGGCAGCCCGGCGCTGCTGATCGGTACTCCTGAGGAAGTCCCCGAACTTGCGGCCTACGTCGCGGATCTTCCAACAGAGGGGGATGTGGGGCTGCTGGTCATCACCACCAACCCTGCCGATCCCAGCCTGCCGGTGCTGGTGGTCACCGGTCGTAGCCCGGCCGCGGTGCGCAATGCCGCGCAGGCCCTGGCCGCCAACGACCGTTTTCAGGTCTTGACAGGTCAACGGGCCGTCGTGACCTCGATGGCGTCAGGAGAGCCGCCCACGTCGCGACGTCGTCCCATTCCTGCTCCAACGGAGAGTAGCTTCACCTTGGGTGATCTGGGCTTTGAGGACAGCAGTGTGCGTGGCTTTTATGCTCCGCCCATCACCGTGCCTCTGGTGTTGGAGGGGGATGCCCGGGTGCGACCGCAGGGGGGGCAGGTTCGGGTCAACTACTCCTATGCGTCGCAGCTTCAGAATGGGCTTTCTTCCATGGAAGTGCTGCTGAACAATGTGTCGCTGCGCTCGGTGCCGCTGGATCGGCCGGAGGGGGAAGAGCGCGCTTCTATCCTCATTGATCTCCCGGCAGAGGTGCTGAGCCCCTACTCGGAGCTGCGCGTCCTCTTCCACCTCTACCATCGCGACTTCGGCGCCTGTGTGCGTGTATCGGATCGGCATATCTGGGGAACCTTGTGGGCCGATAGCGAAGTGACCCTTCCTCGCGATCACTACGCTTTCCTCCCCGATCTTTCGCTACTCCGTTACCAACTCTGGCCTTTTGGGGAGCAGGGCACCGAGGTCCTCCTGCCCGATCAGCCCACCCCCGCCGAGGTGGCTGCGGGGATGCAGCTGATGGCCGATCTGGGGCGGCGCTCCGTCGGTAGCGCCTGGTCTGCTCGCCTGACCACAACAGCAGCTTCTACGAATACAAAGAATCGGATTCTGCTGTTGCCCTGGGACAGCCCCCACGCCGCCTATCAGCAGCTGGAACAGAGCGGCCAGATCACCAGCTCTGGCGCCTTGGCGTCGCGTCTTTCTGCAGGGGGAACAACGCTGATTGCGGCACAGGTGGAGAGTGGCTACCGCACGATAGAGGCGACGTTGGACCCCAACGATGGCTCCACCCTGGTGCTGCGTGCGCCCGACGCCCTGGAGCTGCTCTTGACGACACAACAGCTAGGCGATCCGGAGGAGCTGACAAAACTGGATGGAAACCTGGCGATCTTCGGATCGGAGGGCGAAGTACGCACCGTCAATGTGGTGCCGCAGCGTCTGGTGGGTCAGCTTCCGGTGCAGGATTCGGGACGGGTATGGCTGCAACAACGCTGGATTTTCCTGGCCCCTCTTGCACTTTTGGCGGTAGCGGCTGCGGTTTTGCTGGGGCGGGCGGCGCGTCGGCGCGGTGGTCAGGTTTGATGGCACCGGCACCCTTCGGCGGATAGAGGTCGGAATCTTCGGGGTTGTAGCTGATGTGGGCCTTCTGGATCGGGTGGGCGCTGGCACAGGAGGGGGAGGATCCGATCGGACCGGCTGCACGCTTGCAGCAGGCCGAAAATCTGCTGGTCGAAGAGGATGCCGAGGAAGAAGCTCGGGATATGCTGTTGGCCTTGCTCATGGTGCCGGAGCTTCGGGCGATGGCGCGGGAGCGCTTGGTGCAGCTCCTTCTGGAGGAGCCGGCACGGGTAGGCTGGTCCGACAACTACCGCTACCTCCGGGGGGATCGCCTTCTTCCCCAGGATCAACGCGATCTGTTGACGCTGAAGTACGCGGAGGCTCCGCCCTGGAACGGTCCAGACCGCCGCCGCGCGATTGGCTATCTCAATGGTGTTAAGTCCAGGTTGTCGGAGAATTCTTCGCTCTGGGTGGCCTATGGGCACCTGTACCTGCTGGAGGGCAACGCCAGCAAGGCCCTGGGCTACTTCCGGGAGGCGCCCGACAACGAGGGGGCGCTGGGCGAAGCCTACGCGCTCTTGGCCCTTGGGAAAATGGACGCTATCCAGCGGGAGATCCGAGATCCAAGCATCATGCTGGCTGCGGCACTTTCCAACCCCACACCCGCCAATCGGGCCAGGGCCCTGTTTGATGGGGGCTACGGCTACCTGGCCCGGAAGGTGGTGGGCTCGGCGGGCACCTGCAAAGAGGACGCATGCCTCGCACTGGCGGAAATCCAGGATGCAAAGGGAGACTATCGCCAGGAGGTGAGCGCCTGGCGGGCCTATCTGCGCCAACGACCGGGAGATGACGGGGCACGTTTGGAGCTGCTGCAGGCGCTACTGGACGCACGCGATCTGCGTGGAGCACGGAGCCTTGCTGGCCAAGATGAGCGGATGAAGGCGATCGTCCAGGCAGTGACCATCGTGACTGTGATGCGTTCGAGTCTGCCACTGGAGGATCGCGACCGGCTGACGGAGGAGGCCATTGGCCTGTCCAGTCTGCCCTGGCAGGTGCGTTTGGCCCGTGCCCGGGTGCTCACCGAGCAAGAACGTTATGAGGAAGCGGTAAATCTCCTGTTGCCGGTCACGGATCGGCGGGGAGGGGACCCGGCGGTGTTGTGGGCCTATGCCGAGGCGGGTATCCGTCTGGGCGAGGATCGCGAGGTGCTGGCGCTGTGGAGATCGGCCACGCAGCGGGCGATCTCGGTGGAGCGTCGTCGTCAGCTTGGGGTGGATCTGGCGGTGATCCACGCCATCATCGGGGAGTGGCATAAGGGCAATGGGAGACTCGGAGATGCCCTTTCTTCCTACCAGACTGCCGTGGCCATGCAGCCGGGCCGTGCCTCCTTCTACAGTGGGGTGGGCGGGGTACTGTGGCAGGGGCGGCGCCAGGAAGATGCCCGGCGTGCCTATTTAACCGCCTTGTCCCTGGATCCTTCCGATCACGACGCACTCGCGGCGGCGGCAACCCTCTCCGTGCTGTTGGACGATCCCGACAGCGCCGAAAGCCTGATCAAAAGAGCAAAAATCACCACCCCTGCCATCGCCCGGGCACGGGAGCTGGTACGCAGTGCCCGCGCCATCGCCGAGGCGCATGCCGCAACCCGTGCCGAGCGCAGCGAGGCCATGGCACGACTCCAACGTTTGTGGCAGATCAACGCGGATAATCCCGACGTGCTCCAGGCCATTGGCCAGAGCTACTTGGATCTGCAGGCGCCCAAAGAGGCATTGTCCGTTTTCCGACAGGCCTTGCGTTATCGCCAGGATGATCCCTGGCTTCGGGTGGGCGAGCTTTCCGCACTCATTGCCCTGCCCGACCTCGACGCTGCCGAGGCACTGTTGGCCGAGCTGGAAGCCACCGACATGGACGCAGAGGTGCTGCAAGGCGCACGGATCGCCCTGTTGCGGGCGCGTGGGAACGAGGCCGCTCTTGCCGGAAATGCTGCGGACGCCCTGGAGTTCTACCACCAAGTGCTGGAGTTGGACCCGCGGGATGGCTGGACCTGGGTAGCCTTGGGCGACCTGTACCTGGCGGAACGGCGGCCTGCGACCGCCATGGCCTACTATGCGGTCGCCCTGGACCGGGATCAGCCCCGCGATGCCCAGCGGGAGCTGGCGGCACAAAAGGGGGAGCTGCGCTGCTATGTGGCGCTGGGCAGGTTGACCGAAGCCCAGGGTTGGCTTGCCCAATCCTGGAGTACCCGCCTTGATCCTTCGGAGAAGGTGCTGCTGGAGCGGGAGATCGGTCTGGCGCTCCTGGAGCAGCAGCTGGACGCGAAAGACTATGCCAGGGCGCGCGCTACGCTGAAGCAGGCCGAAAAATTCGATGCGGGCAGCGCTTTTGTGTACCTGCTCCGTGGAAAAATCTCCCTCGCGGAAGGGGATCCCGAGCAGGCCTGGGAGGCGGCATTAGCGGCATTGGCCCTGGATCCCGGTATGGTCAGCGCTGCTGAGCTGTTGCTGGAGAGTGCGCCGCCCTTGGATCGTGAGGCCCGTGCGGTAGAAGCCCTACGGGCAGCCTGGAAATTAAGCGATAGCGAAGAGATCCGCGTGCGGATGGAGGACGCCCGCTTTGGTCTGACCGAACGCAAGATCTACGGGCTGCTGGCCAAAGGAAACCTGCCCGCTGCGATCGCCCTGCTGGAGGAGCTGGAGGGGGAGGGGGATCCGGGCAGGGAGACAAGGATCGCCGCGATGTACACCGCGTTGGGTCGAGGAAAAGTCGCCCAGGAGCTCTTAGATGGGGCATTGGAGAGCGCGCCTGACTTTACGCCGGCGCTGCTGGGACGTGCCGAATTGCTCCTGTGGGAGGGCCACCCCGTTAAGGCTGAGCAGTGGCTGGGCGACTCCTTCGACCGTACCGGGGCGGCCGAATTGGGCCTGCGTCGGGTGGAGCTGCTTCTGGATCAGCGGCGTCCGCGGCTGGCAAAGGAGCAACTTGCTGCGGTGGAGGAGCGGGCCCCGGCGGTGGACTGGGACCACCGCCTGCCGCTGACCCCACTGCCCGATGGCAGCCGCCCTCCGGTGGAGCCCATCACGGGTCTTCCGGAACAGGACGACGGTACCTTGGCAAGGATTGATGCCCTGAAAGAACGTATCGAACAACCGCTACGTCCCGATGTCGCAGCGGGCTATCGCTTCATGCACCAGAGTGGGTCCATCGGGAGCACGCGTCTATTTGGCCATGCGATCACGGTGTCGCTGCAGCGCCTCCCGGTGGGGCCCGTGGATCTGCGGGTGGACCTGCTGCCGGTGTTCTTGGACGATGGGCTGCACCAGAACATGGGCATGGGGATGGACGCCGGGCTCGGCATCGACCGTGGCACGCTGGGGGCGAGCGGGGTGCTGGGTATTTCTCCGCTGGGCTTTTTGGGCGGTGCCACAGTGGTCTGGGATATGGAAGCCTGGTATCGGGCGCGTGGCATCGTCGCCGGGCTTAGGTCCGGCCGTAGCCCGCTTACGGACTCCCTTTCTTCTTGGGGAGGTGGGCTGGCCGATGATGGGACCCTCTTTGGACTGGTCAGCTGGACCTGGCTGGGCGCCTGGGGCAGCTTCCAGGCGCCGTCGGGCCTTTTGGGAGGAGGTTGGCTGAAAATCGGCTGGCTGGATGGCCTGCAGTTGGATCCCTTGGGCCGCCAAGAGCTGGGTCTGTGGGGAAGCCGACGCCTGGGCACCGAGGAGCGCCACCTCGATATCTACGCGGCGGTAGATTATATGGCCCACGACCGACAGGTGGATAGTTTTGAGGGGGGAGAGGCGGGCGCCTTTACACCTTCTAACTTCTTTTCTGTACGTGGTGGTGCCGCGGGAAGTGTTGACTCTTTGGGAGGGATTTCTCTCTGTGGTGGAGCATCGTTGGGGATGCAGGCTACAGCGGGTACGGACACGGCCTACCTTGGGACCGGAATCTACCCCGCAGTAGATATTGGTGCCGGGGCAACCGTTCCGCTGGGGGAGTACTTCTGGCTGGGGGCGGGTGCGGGCTGGCAGGCGCTGGGCTCGGGCTGGACCCAGGAGACGGCATCGCTTTCTGTGGGCTATGCGGCGGAGGGGGAGAAAGCAGCCCCATTGTCTGTTTCTGCCGCTCAAGGCAGCCGACCGGCGCGAGGAGATTGCAGATAAAGCGGTGGCGAGGCGTGTCGATCCCCGATAGATTGCAGCCTCTTTTGGAGACACCGTGGCCCTTTCCGCCGACTTCAGCACTGACGTAGAGTCCATCCACACCCGCTACCGCCAGGGCTTCGTGAACCGCTCCCGGGGTACGCGGGATCTGGGCCTGCTTGATCAGATCATCACCGACGCGCAGAACCTCGTCGAGCGGATCCCCGCCGGGAACGTTGCCCGCGCCAATGCCGAAGCCAACCTGAAGCTGTACCAGGACGAGCGAGGTCTCATCGCCGCCTCTCAGCAGGGTGGGCAGTCCGTTCTGGATGGCTGGGCCGCACTGGAGCGGGCCGAGCTGGTGGATCTGCGCTACCGCCGCGACTTTGCGGGCCAGGATCGTACCACCCGCGACGGCACCCTGCTCCAGGAGCTGGCCGACCTCGCCCAGAACGCCCTGGATCGCTCCGCTGCGGGCGGCAGACTGAACAGCACCCTGGCAGAGGCTCGCCGCCCCATCGAAGCCGCGGTGGAACTCTACCGTCGCGAAGTGGCCGCCATCGCCACCTCCCGCGCCACCCTCGCTGCGGGTCGTCATGCTCAGGTGCTTGCTACGCTGGCGAACCGCGTCTTTGGCTACTACCGCAACCACTTCTCCGGCAAGGCCCGCGCCTCCCGCCGCATCGGTCTGCTCCGTCGTATGATTCGCTCCCTGGAAGGCACCCTTTCGGGGATGGAGGCCGTCCGGGCGCTGGGCATCACCACGCCGGTACACCAGGAGAATGTTGGCAAGGTGCAGGCCCAGCTTCAGCTCTACCGCACCGAGCTGTCCCAGGTGGAAGCCGAGCGCGGTCGTACCGATGTGACCCGTCTCGCTGCGATGTTGGGGGACGAGGCCAACCAGGTCTTTGCTGCCTACCGCGCCGAGTTTGCCAACCGCAAACGTAGCGAAGTGAAGGCGTCGCGCCTGGGCGAGCTCTGCGAGCAGCTGCACGAGATCGTGGGCTCCATGGATGAAGTGGCCGCCCGCAGCAGCGATACCACCAACAGCCGCAACCAGCGCATCGTGCTGGACACGCTGAAGCGCTATGAGCGCGAGTACCAGGAAGTGGCCAAGGTGCAGCCCGCCCGCTGATTTTTTTCACGGGCAGCCTGATCCGCTCCGCTTGTCGGAGCGGATTTTTTTTGAGGTGCGCCCCGGGCCAGAGTCGGTGTCCAACCCGAAGACAGGTGGTGACGCAGCCATGGTTGGCGTTCAGAGCGGGCGATGGCATGATACACGTACAAGGAGGTGGAAAATGAACAACTGGTACCTGATCGGGCTGCTGGCGTTGGTCGCATGTGATGGCGGTGAAAAAGAACCGGTGGATGCCGATGGGGACGGCTTCAGCCTCACCGAAGACTGCGACGACAACGACGCGTCGGTAAATCCTGACGCGACGGACGACTGCGATGGTCGCGACAGCAACTGTGATGGTACCAT
>CAITDR010000610.1 GCA_903891165.1 uncultured Pseudomonadota bacterium | reverse complement strand
TGCTGAAGCTGCGCAACAGCGACCGTGAATTGGTGGGCTTGTTCCCCATCTTCCGGGATCTGTACCGGGACCAGCTGGTCTATGCGGGCGCAGCCCTGCAGGGTTTTTTGCGGACCTATGTGGAAGAACGGAAGTTTGAAGCCGCGGTTACCCTGGCCGATGGCAGCGAGCACCTCTTCACCAACCTTGCCGACATTGTGGTGAAGAACACCAAATACTATGCGGGCGCCTGGGTTTTTGACCCCACCTCCTCGCCAGAAGATGGGCAGATGGAGCTGGTGCCGCTGTCGGGGCGCACCGAGTGGCTGCGCCGCGCCGTGGCAAATGTGGAGCTTCCAATTCCTCTTCCCAAGGAGGAGGTGCAGGAGCTGGCCGACTTTGTGGGCATGAAGATCGCACCGGGACCGGTGTATCGCTCCTCCTCCTTCCAGATTCGCCTGCATGAACGTGCAGGAAGCCCCGGTGTGGATGCGCAGCTCGATGGGGAGGAGTGGGTGCGCGGCTGGACCTTCGACGTGCAGGTGCGCCGCCACGCGCTGCGACTGATCATCCCCGCCCCATGAAAGTCCCGATCTACCTGGAGATCCACGTAGACGAGCTGCTTCTGCGCCAGGAGCCTGCGCGCTGGGATCAGGCGGCGGCGCTGCTGAACGATCTCTGCCATCGCGCGGAGCAGGCCGGTGCTCGTTTGTCTTTGCGGGTGCGGGAAACTTTTGTGGATGGAGACAATACAGATTTTCTTCTCGGCCTGATCCGAAGGGGCCATGAAGTGGGCTGGCACAGCCATGGGGAGGATGCCTCGGCGCTGGTGGCCGCCTTCAAACATCGTAGCCTACCGACGCATGTGGCCTCGCCGGGGCTGGTGCAGGCGGGGCGGGGCTGGCGGCGGGTGTTGGAGCAGGCCCGGAGTCTCGGTGTATCATGTATCACCGATAGCCAGGATGAACGACGTTTTGTCTACCAGGGCTGGCTGGCCTGGCAGCCCATCGACGGGCTGTGGTCGCTGGATACTTCCGTGTCGCCCTTTGCCTGGGGGGTGCTGGAGCGGGGTCTGTTCGGGGTGCGGCATCGGCATGGCGGGCTGGACTGGCAGCGCCTGCAACGACTCGCCGAAAGCTGGGGGCGCTGGCCGGTTCCAAAGGGCTATGCTGGCTATTTTGGCGCCACCTTCCACGAGCACAACCTGTGCCCGCCGGAGAGCTACAGCCCGCTCCGGCGGGAGCTGGACCAGCTCCAGCATTTTCTGGACCATTTTGGCCCCCGGATCCAGACGGCGGGCAGCATTGCTCTGCCGACGCCCCCGTCCCCTCCGCCGGAGCAACCGGTAGGCCGGGTTCCTCTGCTGTTCCAACGACTTCGGCGTGGTGCCAACCGGCTGCGGGAGCCCGCCCTGCAACATCTGACGCTGGGCCAGCGGCAGGTGCCCTACCGGGTCTGGGGGAAGCCGCAGCGGGGCAACCTTGTGGTGGTCCACGGCGGTAGCAGCGGCTTGGAGCAACGCCTCGGCTTTCTGGGCCTCTCCCCTGATGATCTCGCTGCCGAAGGTATCGCCGTCTGGTGTTTTGCCCGCAGCGCCCAGAGTTTTCTGACCCCCGGCAACCCACTGCATCGGGCAGAGCTGCGGGCACTAGTGGATCTGGGGCTGGCCACCTCCAAAAATACCGGTATTCTAAGCTGGTCAGGAGGGCTCATCCCGGCGCTCGGCGTCGCCAGCGAGCGGCCGATCGCCTTCCTGGTGGACGCGGAGGGCCCCGTGGATCGCCACTCCTTGGTGCCGCTGAAAAATCCACCGACGGAGCTGCAGAATCGGTCGGTGGAGGAGGATGCGCTGTGGATCGGTCTGGAGGCCATGACCGCCCTGCCCGCGCTGCGGCTCCCCTACCTGCGCTTGCAGGGCAGCATCGATCATGCACATGGAAGCATGATCATCCATGCGCAGCGGGCGGTACAAGCCGTCCCGGGCGGGCGTATGGAGTGGCTGCCAGGGCAGCTCCATGAGCACCCCGAGCGCGTCCGGAAGCTGCTGATGGGAATGTTCCCCTGATCCATCTGTCGCGGTCGGGGCTGATACATCCAGCAATGTATCACGATAATATAGCTGCTACGGTTATTTTTGAAGATGGCACCGTTTTTGCTGAACTCCTCAGCAACCCTCTTGCCTCCTGGAGTGCCCATGACCCGCCACCCGCTGCTGACCACCCTGCTCCTCGGCCTCGGACTCTCTGCCTGCAAAGTACGGGTGGAGGAGACCCAGTGCCTGATGGCCAACGACGACAATAGCTGCCCGAGCATCTCCGAAGCCGAGGTGGTTTTTCTGGGAGACAACGGCTGCGGAGACAAAACGATTTCTGTGGATGGAGAAGGTGAACTTTCCGGTGTGGACAGTGGTGGAGCCGACAGCAACGGCGCCCTCTGCTGCTACCCGGTCACGGTGATGGACAACCCACGCTGCGAAGTCATGGAAGGACGCCCTTTTAAACAGGAGGACGCCCTGCTATCGGAGGTGGAGCCACGCGCCGACTGGTGCAGCCCCATCGAGTGCGGCGACTTCGGCCTCTCCCAGCCCCAACGCGCCGAGCTCGCCACACTGTGGAGCCGAAAAGGCCAGGAAGAACACGGATCCATCGCCGCCTTTGCAAAGCTCTCCCTGGAGCTGATGGGCCTGGGCGCGCCCCCCGAGCTGCTGACCGCGGTACAGGTGGCCATGGGCGAGGAGATCCGGCATGCCCGGCTCTGCTTCTCCCTGGCCTCCCGCTACGCCGGAGAGCAGGTAGGTCCTGCCAACTTCCCCCTACCTGCTGCCATCCAGATGCACCGGGATCTGCGCAGCCTGGCCCTTTCCACCGCACAGGAGGGCTGCATCGGCGAGACCTTGGCGGCCATGATGGCCGCAGAGGCCGCGAAGAAGGCGGAGGATCCCGCCGTCCGCCGCACGCTGGCCCTGATCCAGAAGGAGGAGGAGCGCCACGCCGCCCTGGCCTGGAAGATCCTGGCCTGGACCCTGGAGCAGGGCGACGACAGCTTGAGGGAGGAGGTAGCCGCTCTTTTCGACAACGCCACCCTGGCCCCCCGTATGGAACGAGCCGCCGATCCGGTGCTGGCCGCCCATGGTTGCCTGGATAGCGCCACCGAAAATGTGCTTTGTGCGCAGGGAATGCGGGAGGTGATCCTACCCTGTGCGGCGGCGCTCCTCGCTCCCCTTGCCGACCGCCTCGCCGCCTGAACGCTACTCAGACAGCTGGCTACGCTGACATTCAAAAGTCAGCTCCCGCTCCGCTCCCAGCTCCAGAAGCTCAAAATCTTGCGGTTCAATGCCGAACATGGAGTGGGAGTCAAAGCCCAGATCGGCATATTTGTGCTCTGTGAAGCGGTCAGAGCGCCCCGTGAGTGCGATGTTCCCGCCATCCGCGAGGAACATCCCGTACTTTTGAAGCGCACGGGCCAAGACCTTCGCCTCCTCTGTCCCCAGGCGGTCCATGTCAAAATCGGCCTTCAAGCGCAACCGTGCGCCATAGGGCACCGCGTCGGCGCCCCCGCCGTCGGCATTGGTGGCGTGGCTGGCGGGGTGAAAGAAGACGCCGTCGCGAATGATGTCGTTGGGAAGGATAAAGCGGATGGCATGATCGACCTCCCCCGCCGCCAGCTCGTCGGCATCAAAAAGCAGCGGTGCAATCGGATAACCAGCGGCATCCGCCGACGAACATTGATCTCCGCGGCCCTCTTCGGGGTAGACCCGGTCCGTCTCCCACACCGCCAAGCAGCCTCCGCGGAAGCTCTCGCCACGCACATCCGCGCGCCACATCTCATAGAGGCGCTTCTCCGAGGGACTATGGACGATCAGGTGGCAGTCCCCGTCACTCTCGCAGCGGTAGGCGGACTCGGCTTCGATGGCGCCCCCTTCTGGCAGCGGCACGGGTACCTGATCACAGTCGGGCGTATAGAAGTCCCCGGTCGTCTCAAAAGGGAGCTTCGTCGTGCTGGCATCGGCCTCCAGCACCTCCAAACCAAAGTCGATCTGAAAGCGGTCAAAGCCCCAGCCATGCGCCTGCAGCGCAGCCATCACCTGCGGAGAGCTGGCATCTACCGCGGTATTTTCCACGGACTGGTACCAGGGGGCAGCATCGGGAAAATAGTGACCCGGTGTGGTGCCCCCGCCCCCGCCAGAATCATCGGCGGTGGAGCTGCTGTCGTCTGTCGTGGGGGGTGGAGTCGTCGGCGGGCTTGGGGTCGCCGGCACAGGCGAGGAGGAAAAGCAGCATGGAGATCCCAGGGTTGTTCACGTCCAAGCAAAGCACATGCCGGTCTTTGGCGGTGATACATGACACCATGTATCAAAATAATATGGATGCTACACGAACTCTGGCGAGCAAGCTGGAGCTGATTGAGACGCGCGCCCATGCGCGCGCAACCCGAGGGGCGCCGCGCGCATCGGCAAATGTACAGGTGCGGCAGGATGCCACATTTTCAGAGCGAAGCCCACGGCTTAGAGGGACAAATGGAGGTGGTGTTCATGCTGTGGCTACTACTGGCCTGCACAGGCCCTGGAAAGGAGTCGGGCGACGTTTCGGGGGACAGCAATTCCGAGAGCAGTGTTCCCATTTCTATCACCTTTGACGCCCGCTTTGGTGATACATCCTTCACATGTGACAGCACGGTAGAGGGCCTGGGGACGGGGAACAGCAGCTTCACCCCCACCGATCTACGGCTCTACGTCTCGGCCTTCACCGTCCACAATGCCGCGGGCGAGCAGGCTCCGGTGAGCCTGAATCAGGATGGTCTGTGGCAGCTCCAGGATCTGGCCCTGCTCGATTTTGAGGACAAAACTGGAAATTGCAGCAATGGAACAAGCGCTACGAATCATGTCGTCCAGGGAACGGTTCCGGCGGGGGACTGGAGCAGCCTGTCCTTTGAGGTGGGGGTTCCCTTCGCACTGAACCACCAGGACGTGGCCACGGCCTCCTCGCCCCTGAACCTCTCCACCCTCTTCTGGAGCTGGCAGGGCGGCTACAAGTTCATCCGCTTGGAGGGGAAGAGTACGGGCCTGCCGACGGGCTGGCTCTTCCACCTGGGCAGCACCGGCTGTGAGACCGATGGCGAGGGAAAGGTCACCGAAGCCTGCTCCAGCCCCAACCGAGCGCATGTAGAAATTGCAGATTGGTCGCCCGAAAAAACCATCGCTCTCCGGTTGGATTCCCTGCTTTCGGGCGCGGATCTGGACCTGGATGGCGGCGGGGCGCCTGGCTGTATGTCCGCACCGGAGGACCCGGAGTGTGCGGCCCTGTTCGGAAAGCTGGGCATTCCCGCTGGCAATGCCACCATCTTCGAGGCACAATAGCCATGCTCTGGCTATTGTTAGCCTGCAATGGCCCCGCCAAGGAGTCCGTGGACCCGGGCTACACGTGGAAGCTGCCCGAGGGTTTCCCCACCCCGGTGGTTCCCGACGACAACCCGATGTCGGATGAGAAAGTAGAGCTGGGACGCTACCTTTTCTATGATGTACGCCTCTCTGGCAACCAGACGCAAAGCTGCGGAAGTTGCCACCAGCCCCAGTATGGTTTCACGGACGGAAAGGCCCATGCAGAGGGTTCAACCGGGCAGATCCACCGGCGCTCGTCGATGTCGGTGGTGAATGTGGGCTATTTTTCGGGGCTGACCTGGGCCAGCAACGTGGTCAAAACCCTGGAAGCGCAGGCTTTACTTCCGCTTTTTGGAGAGACCCCGGTGGAGCTGGGAATGGCGGGGCTGGAGGAGGAGCTGTTTGTGCGACTAAGGGCCGATGCCGACTATCCAGGCATGTTCGCGGCAGCATTCCCGGAGGAAGAGGACCCGATCAACCTGGATACCATCACCAAAGCCATCGGCAGCTTTGAACGCTCGCTCATCTCCGGCGGCAGCCCCTACGACCAGCTCCAGTACGGGGGAGACCCCAGCGCCATGACCGCCGAAGCCCGGCGGGGAATGGCGCTCTTTTTCTCCGAAGACCTTGAATGTTTCCACTGCCACCAGGGTTTTGCCTTTACCGACTCGGTGCAGTCGGAAAGCACCACCTTTGAAGAGCTGCTGTTTCACAACACCGGCCTGTACAATGTGGATGGTGCGGGCGCCTACCCGGAAATTGATCAGGGACTCTACGACCTGACACAAGAGCCCAGCGACATGGGCCGCTTCCGCGCGCCATCCCTGCGCAACATCGCCAAAACCGCCCCCTACATGCACGACGGCTCCATTGCCACCTTGGACGAGGTGCTGGACCACTATGCGGCGGGCGGCCGGACCATTCTGGAGGGCGAAAATGCCGGCGTCGGCAGCAGCAATCCGTACAAGAGCGAGTTTGTAACTGGTTTCACCCTGACGGCGGAGCAGCGCACAGACCTGCTGGCATTTCTGAACGCGCTGACCGACGAGGAATTTCTGACCTCTCCCGAGGTGCAGGATCCATTTTGATAAGTTATCCCGCCCATTTTCCTGATACACGCCCCATCTGATACATCTGATACATCTGATACATCTGATACATCCACCTCCAGCCCCCGAGAAATTATGCTCCTTTCCCTCCTCTTCCTCGCCTGCTCCGGTAGCTCCAAAGAGTCCGAAGAGGAAGCGCCGCCCGCCAGCATCCAATTCCTCGTCCCGCTGGAAGGAGAGCAGGTGAATGCAGGGGATGCCAGTTTTGCCGTGGTGGTGGAGAATTTCAGCCTGGTGGATCCTGCAAAACATAACGAAGGAGCCGCCACCGGCTACATCCAGATCCGGCTGGATGGTGCGGATGTGCTCCAGTCTGGCTCCACGAATTTTACGGTCACCGTCGGCAGCGCGGGTGCGCACAGCATCGAGGCGGAGCTGTACTATGAAGACGGCGACGCACTGGAGCCTGCGGTGAAGGCCCAGGTCAACTTTACGGCGGTGATCGCGGACTAACTACGCCCGGTGCTGCCAAAACCGCCGCTACCCCGGCCAGAGGGGGGGAGCTCGCCGACCTCCGCCACCTCCTCCCACTCCCCCTGCACCACCGGGCAAAGCACCAGCTGCGCAATCCGGTCGCCACGGTGGATAGAAAAGGGAGCCTGACCCGCATTGATCAGCAACACGCGGAGCTCGCCCCGATAGTCCGAGTCGATGGTGCCCGGCGCGTTGAGCACGGTCACCCCATAGGTCACGGCCAGACCGGAGCGCGGCCGCACCTGAGCCTCCCAGCCTGCGGGCAGACCAAGGATCAAGCCGGTCGGCACCAGCGCCCGTGCTCCGGGCGCCAAAACCATTGACCCGTCAACAGCCGCGCGAAGATCCATCCCCGCCGATCCGGCCGTTGCGTAGGCTGGAAGCGGGAGATCCGCCGCAGCGGGAAGACGCCAAACGGGGACCCGAAGGCCCCCGCCGGGCGGCTTCTCAGGTGTCGAGGGCATCCTTCCGGGACAGGCGGATCTTGCCGGCCTTGTCGATGTCCACCACCCGCACCAGGATCTCGTCGCCTTCGTTCACGACATCGGTGACCTTGTTGACACGATCCTTGGCGAGCTGGCTGATGTGGACCAGCCCCTCGGTTCCGGGGAAGATCTCGACGAAGGCACCGAAGTCGGTGACCCGCTTGACCACACCCACGTACATCTTGCCGATCTCGGCTTCGGCGGTGATCTCGCGGATCATGCCGATACAACGCGCCGCAGCGGCGTGATCGGTAGAGGCCACGTCCACCCGGCCGGAGTCGTCCACGGTGATCCGGCAGCCGGTCTTCTCCTGCATCCCGCGGATGACCTTACCGCCGGGCCCGATGAGGTCGCGGATCTTGTCCTGCTTGATGTGGATCGTGGTGATCCGAGGGGCGAAGGGCGACAATTCGGGGCGCGCGGCGGAAATGGTGCGGGCCATCTCCTCCAGAATGTGGAGCCGGCCATCGCGGGCCTGCGCCATGGCGCGCACCATCACTTCGCGAGGAACACCGCTGATCTTGGTATCCATCTGGAAGGCGGTGATGCCCGAGGTGGTGCCAGCCACCTTGAAGTCCATGTCGCCGAGGTGATCCTCGTCGCCAAGGATGTCGGAGAGCACGGCGTACTCGTCGCCTTCCTTGATCAGGCCCATGGCCACGCCGGCGACCGGGGCCTTCAGGGGCACACCGGCATCCAACAGCGCCAGGGTGGAGCCGCAGACCGTTCCCATGGAGGAAGAGCCGTTGGACTCCAGGACGTCGGCGGTGCAGCGCAGGACGTAGGGGAAGCTCTCCTGGGCCGGCATCACCGCCTGCAGTGCCCGGTGCGCCAGAGCGCCGTGGCCGATCTCACGGCGTTTGGGGCCGCGCATGCCGTAGCTCTCGCCGGTGCAGTAGGGGGGGAAGTTGTAGGTCAACATCCAACGACGGACCAGGTTGGCAGCGCCTGCGTAGTCCAGACGCTGAGCGTCGTCTTCCACACCGAGTGCGGCAGCCACAAAGACCTGGGTTTCACCACGGGTAAACACCGCAGAGCCGTGGGCGCGGGGAGCGATCCCCACCTCGGTCCAGATGGGCCGGATCTCGTCGGTCGCGCGGCCATCCAGGCGCACACCCTCTTCGATCACCATCCGCCGCATCTCGCTGCGGATCAGCTTTTCGACGACATTCGCCGCGAGGGCACCCTGTTTCTCCGCATCGGCATCGGCCAGACCTTCGGTCGCCGCCGCTACCGCCGCCACCTTGGCAGCCGCAAGTGCATCCCGACGCTCATGTTTGCCGGAGGTGCGGAGTGCCTTCTGGATGGTCTCCAGGCAGGCATCCTTGACCTTGACCTTCAGATCATCGGCGATCTCGGCGGCTTTCACCACCGGGCGACGGGCGGGGCTGCCCACCTTGGCGCGCAGCTCGTCGATTGCGGCACAGATCTTCTTGATCTCGATGTGGGCGAGGTCCACGGCGTCCAGAAGTGCCGCTTCGGACACCTCTTTACCGCCGCCTTCCACCATACACACCGCATCCAGAGTACCGGCGACCACCACGTTCAGGTCGGCAAGCTCCAGCTGGGCTGCAGAGGGATTGACCAGGTACTTCCCTTCTACCCGGACCACACGCACGGCGGCGGCGGACTGGGAGACGGGGATGTCGGAGACCTGAAGGGCGGCCGAGGCACCACAGACCGCCAACACGTCGGTGTCGGAGCTGGGGTCGTAGGAGATCACGGTGGCGATCACCTGGGTTTCAAAGCGCCATACCTTCGGGAAGAGGGGGCGGATGGGCCGGTCGATGATCCGGCTGACCAGGATTTCGCGCTCGTTGGCCCGACCTTCGCGCTTGAAAAAACCACCGGGAATCTTGCCATAGGCCGCGGTGCGGTCCATGTATTCCACGGTGAGGGGAAGGAAGTCAAAGGGCTTGGGCTGGTTGCTGGAGACCGCCGTCACCAGGACAATGGAGTCGTCCTGACGCACGGTGACCGCACCGTGAGACTGCTTGGCGTACTTGCCGGTCTCAAAATGGACAGGGCGACCGCCGACTTCGACGGTGACCGAGTGGATATTGGTATTGTGAAGAGGAGGGGTATTTTGAATCAAGATTTTCTCACGTTTGGAATTACGACCCCCCGCAAAAAACTCCCCCTCGGGCTTCGTAGACCTGCTCGGAATGAGCCGCACCCGCGTTGGCCCCAGGCTTTCCTGGGGTCGGGCGTGCTCAGTCCGCGAAGGCCGGCGAAGTGGAAGTGTCAGCGGAGATGTCAAGGATGATTTCCGGCCCCAAAGATAGGGCCGGAAAGAGAAACGGCAGCCTCTCGGCTGCCGTTTTGTACTACTTCCGCAGACCGAGGCGCGAGGTAAGCGACTCGTAGCGGGTCTGGTCTGTGGTCTTCAGGTACCGGAGCAACCGGCGGCGCTGGCCGATCAGGCGCAGCAGACCAAGGTGGGAGTGGTGGTCCTTCACATGACCGCGGCCACCATCAGCCACCGGCTTGAAGTGTCCATTCAGAAGGTTGATGCGCTCGGTGAGGATCGCAATCTGGACTTCGGGGGAGCCACAGTCGTCTTCGTGCAGACGGTAGGTGGCGATAATTTCGGAGCGACGTGCGTCAGTAAGGGCCATTTCTTCCTCGGATTACGGTCCTGCAGAAATCACTCCGGCCCCGGAGAGACACCACAGGTACGCTTGCGGCAGGCTTCTATCCGTTTTCGTGGCCTTTGTCAAGAGAGGGAGGAGGAGGAAGAGGAGGCTTGCGCCGGGCTTCCCGCCGGGCTTTCCGCCGGTCTGCCTCGGCCCAGGGGGGCTCCCGGTCACCTATGAGCTCCGGACGCTCGCGCAAGGTGCGTGCCCAGGAGGCCCGCAGGCGCCAGTCCGCCACCTTCCCATGGTCCCCCGACAAGAGCAGCTCCGGCACCCGCTGCCCCCGCCACTCCACCGGACGGGTGTACTGCGGGTATTCCAGGAGCCCATCACTGAAGGATTCTTCCTGCGCCGAGGCGGCATTTCCCAGAACTCCAGGGAGGAGGCGAGCCACCGCGTCCACCACCACCACTGCGCCAAGCTCTCCCCCGGTCAACACAAAATCCCCGATGGACATCCGCTCGTGCACAATCGTGTCACAGATACGCTCGTCTACCCCTTCGTAGTGGCCACATAGCAGCACCACATGCGGCAGCCCGGCGAGGCGCCGGGCATGGCTCTGGTCAAAGCGAACCCCACCTGGATCCATCAGGATTACCCTGCTGTCTGGACGACTCACCTGCTGGATGGCGGCCGCAAGCACATCCACCCGCATCACCATGCCGCTGCCCCCGCCATAGGGACTGTCGTCTACGGTGCGGTGTTTGCCGATGCCATGTTCACGGATATTATGTACACCGAGCTCAAAATGACCCGCCGCCAGCGCCCGACCGAGGATGGAGCAGCGCAGCGGTCCCTCCACCATCTCCGGGAACAGGGTCAGGACATCAAAGCGCACCAGATAGGGCTCCGCTATCGATGACTATTTTCCGGCCAGGTACATCCACCTTCAGGATATTGCCGGGCTCCGCAAGGACAAAAATGGGGTCACCCGTAGGCTGGCCCTCCTCCTCGGGAGGCTCCACCACCCAGATATCCTTGGCACCGGGGACGACCTCGGCCAAGGTGCCCACATGGGTCCCGGTCTCGTCCTCCACCGGCAGGCCGATAAGATCCTGCACGTAGAACTCGCCGTCGCCCGCAGGCGGAAGGTCGGCCCGGCGTATCCGGATCTCCCAGCCGTTCAAAAGCGCAGCGTCCTCCGGGGTTTCAACACCCCGGATCTTCGCAAGGATACGCTTCCCCGCGCCCGGTCGGACCACCATCTGGACCTCCCGGCGCTGACCTTCCGGAGAAACGATGATCACCGATCGCTCGGTTCGCAGGGTTTCACTTTCGCGGTAGTGGAGGAAAATCCTCAACTCTCCACGAATACCGAAGACGCCGCTGATCTCCCCGAGGACCACTTCCTCGGGTTTGACTGCGGTCACTCCTCGCCCGCGTCCGAAGAGGGCTCCACCAGCTCCAGAACCGCCTTCCGGCGACCGGAAGCCGCGGAAAGGACGGTCCGAATGGCGCGAAGGGTCTCCCCGTCGGGACCCTTGACCCGCTCCAGATCGGCGGCATCCACCGCCAACTCCAGCAGGATGGAGGCTTCTCCCTGGACTTCGTTCACCCGCACCGCGTCGGGGCGGCTGACGAGGCTCCGCACCAGAAAGTTGACCAGCTCGCTCACGCGGAAGCCTGAGCCGACGCCTGTGCGCGGGCCTTCTTGATCAGCGAGTCAACGGTCTCGGAGGGCTGGGCGCCCTTGGAGATCCAGTGGTCCACCCGGTCCATGTCCAGCTTGAGCGCGGGGGGCTCTACCATCGGGTTGTAGTGGCCGATGTACTCGATGCAGCGACCATCCCGCGGGGAGCGGGAGTCGGCAACGGCGACACGGTAGAAAGGGCTCTTCTTAGCACCATAACGAGCGAGACGAATGCGGACCATGGAAATCCTGTGATCGAGAAGGGCGTGCGGTCTATCCAGACTTCGGGAAGCTGTCAACCCGAGGATGAGCCTTCGTTGCGGCCATGCAGCTCTCCGATTTTGAGGCTATAGCATTCAGATGTGGCTGCTTATCGCATGTACCGCCGGAAAAGGCGGGGATTCAGAGCACACCGGCGAAATCCCCGTGCAGGTAGCACAGGTGGAGGTGGCGCTGACCCCCACCCAAAGTGCTGCCGTGGAGGTCCGCTGGACGACGCCCCTGCCCACCCGTGGCTGGATCGAGTACGGCAGCACGGAGGAGCTGGGGAAGAAGACCCCGGTAGAGCAGGAGGCCCGCTCCGATCATGCGATTTTGTTGGTCGGAATTCCCTACGGCCAGTCCTGGTATCTTCGCGCCGCCTGGGAGGACGAGGATGGAGTGTTTGTCAGCGAAAATCTAAGCTATAAAGCACCGGATCTCCAGATGGATGGCGAGCTCTCGCTGAAGAAGGGCGACGGGGAGGAAGCTGGCTTTTTCCTGGTACCCACCGCCAAGGGCGCGGCAATCAGCGACCGC
>CAITDR010000609.1 GCA_903891165.1 uncultured Pseudomonadota bacterium | reverse complement strand
TCGTCGGGGGCGGGCAGGGTGACGACGGGGTGGTCATCGGTGGGGGGTAGGGTGACGACGGGATGGTCATCGGGGGTCGGATGGACGGTGACGACGGGAGTTGTGTCCGGTGTAACAACCGGCGTCGTATCGGGCGTGACAACAGACGTTGTATCTGTCGTAACAACGGGCGTGTGGTCCGGGGTGACAACGGGAGTCACATCCGGTGAAACGACGGGCGTGTGGTCCGGGGTGACAACGGGAGTCACATCCGGCGTAACGACGGGTGTGTGGTCTGGTGTAATAACCGGCGTCGTATCTGGCGTGACAACCGGCGTCGTATCCGGCGTAACGACATGCGTCACATCTGGTGTAACAACAGGCGTAACAACCGGCGTCGCATTCGGATCCGTCGTCGCCCCCGACGACCCATTCACATTATCATTCCCGGATTGGACATCGGCCACCGGCGGAGGGGCCGCGGGGGGAGGCGCACCAAAAAGCTGCGCGTGTAGCGCGGGGTTGGCCGTTTGAAGGGTCTGGGCGTGGGCGGGGTGGAGGTTGGCGAGGAACCAGGCGCGGTGTTCCTCGGGCATGTTCTGGATGTGGGTCCAGTCCGCCGTGGTCATGGTGGACTGGCCGTTGCTCAGCTTCCGGTTCACACCGTTGAGCATGTGGCTGCGGACGCTGTTGGCGAGCTGGGTGCCAATCAGGCTCTGAGCGGTGGCCTGGAGGAGCTGCCAGCCGAAGTCCGGGCTCTCCCACTGGCGGGGGTCGGCCAGAAGCGGAAGGACATTGTCGAGGAGCTGACCGAGCTGGCGCGGCAGGGCGTCCTGGCTGTCGCGGATAGCCTTCAGCGCCGGGACCTTGTCGAGGAAGGTGCCCACGCTGGCATTGGTGAAGAGGCCCAACAAAAGCTGGGTGGCCATCACGTCGAAGGAGCCGGCGTCCCAGAGCTCTTCGTTGGTCAGCACCCCCAAAAGCTCGCCGGGAAGGGCCTCGCCCGCCTTGGCCAGGAACTTGATGAAGAGGCTGGCACTGCCCACCTCTTCCAGGATCTTCGCCAGTCCCTTGAAGCTGCCCAGGCCCAGAGTCAGGACGTTGAGCGCCGCCTCGGCCAGGGTCTTGCCGACGTCGGTGAGCATGTCTTCGGCGCCATAACGATCCCCAAGGATCGCCAGTTTTGCACCAAAGACGATGCCGCCGGCGGTCAGGGTGATCACCGCCGCCAGAAGGCCGGCAGAGGCCGCCGTCGCCGAGCCCAGGCTGACCACCGCGATGGCGATGGCGGCGATGATACCGACCACCATGGTGATCGCCGCGATGAGCTGCTCGTCGTGCGACTTCTTGTCCTGGCGGGCGATGTCCACCCGCTCGCAGGCATCCTGGAAGAGCTTCCAGGCCTTCTCCACACGGTCGTCCGGCTTCTGCTCGCCGGGCTTCATGGTCAGCCAGCCGGTGGCCGTCTCAAACCAGACATCTTTGCCAGCATCGTAGAGGTTGTTAACGATCTTGAAGTGGGCGCGGAGCTGATCGTCGGTGGAGAGGCGATGGTTGACACTGTCGGCGGCCACCTGCTCGTCGGTCATCGTAGCTTGACGCGTCAAGAGCTCGTTGCGCTCTTGGGGGGTTATCTTCACGAAGTTCAGGGCGACCGTCTCGTTGTCCCAGTCCTCCAGGTCTCCCTCAGAGAGCTGGGAGCGGATACGGGCCTTGGCCAGTGCCAGGGCATCGGTCACATTATCGGTGCGTGCGGTGGCCTGGACAACAAACAGCTCCATATCGAACTGCTCGCCGCCGTCGGTCTCCCAGTCCAGCACCACCATGATGCCCTTGATATTCTGGCGGAGCGACGAAAAATCCCCTTCCAGACTGTTGATATAGGCGGGAAGGTTGCCCATACGACGGTCGGCGGTGTCCAGGTAGCCTTGGCGGGTACCGGGGCGGTCGCGCTCATAGGGCGGGATCTCGCGCTCAAAGAAGGTCCAGCAGTAGGCACCCAGCTGGTTGAGGCGGGAGAGGCGGAGGTTGATGTCCCCTTCGTTGGCGATACCTTCCAGGGCCTTGGTGACGAATTTCTCGCGGGTACCGGCGGTGTCCACACCGTAGGCCATCAGATCGCGGGCGTCGGCCTGGCCGGTGTCGAAGCTATCCAGGAGGATCCGCTCGACGTTTTCGTCGGTGTTGTTGTAGGCTCCTTCCTGGTTGCGGGCGGTGTTGGTGTCCTGAGCGATGCCGTCGGAGCCATATTCCGTTGCGATATAGGTGCGGGTGGTCTTGGTGTTGGCCTCCCACTGACCGGCGACCTCGGTGCGGCGTTCGCGGCTGTCGTGGCTGGTGATACGCTGGCGGAGCTGGACGTTGGAGAGGTCGTCGTTCTGGTAGTGGGTGGCCGTGTCCATAAACTCGGCACGGCGTTCGGCGTAGGCAGCCCCGGCCAGCCAGTCTCCCTCGCCCGTTGTGGCATTAAAGCTGCTTCGACCTTCGTTAAGGCTGGTCATCGCGGACTGGGCTTCCTCCACGTTGTTGGAGCCCCAGGCCGCATCTTCGAGCTGGGCCGCCGCCGCAGCACCCTTGTTGCCGGAGAGGAGTGCCAGCGCCCTGTCCTCCTCCCTCCCCGAGAATTCCCCATCGTCGTAGTAGCCAGGACCGTTGCGAAGCCCCAGGTTGCCACCGGAGATGCGGTTGGTGAGAAGGTTCTGCTCGTAGTACTGGCGATCTTCGGCGGGCAGATCCTCCCAACGCTGCCCGTTGTTCTGGCCCTTGAGGTAGCGGTTGTAGTAATACTTGGCGTAGTCTGCCGAGAGTTTCTTATTCCCAGCCGCGTCGCGCTTGCCCAGGATCTCGTAGGCACCGCTCTCGTTGGTGCCGATATGATCCATGGTGTCTTCGACGCGGATTGCGTCGCCCATCTGCTCGGCGGCCTCCTTGGTCATGGAGGTATCGGCCAAGACCGCGATGGCATCGTAGTCGGCGGTGCCGGAGAAAACGTCGGTCTGAATGCTGACGAGGAGGCGGTTTTTCAGGCGCTCGAACTCGGGATCTCCCGCCAGATCGCGACGGGTCTGTTCGGACATTCCCCGAAGGGCGATCTCGGCGGTCGCGGTATCGGCCGTCAAACCCAGGGCGGAGTCATAGGCCGCGTAGTCCAGGGCCTCCTTGACGGCGGTCTTCTGATCCCCCACGATCCAGGCCAACAAAGAACGCTTCAGAGCGCCGCTGGTATCGTCGATGATGTCTTCGCGAAGGGTGTTGCTGTGTTGGGTGGAATAGTAGCCCTGGAGTGCGTAGCCCTGGACTTTGGTAAGTCCTGCCACCCCTTTCATCAGGCGCTCTTCGTCGGTGCCCCAGGTGTAGTCGATACCGCCCCAACAGTCACGTTCGCGGGTCTCGCGGTTGGCACGTTCCTCGGTTTCGGCCTCCTTTTCGGCGGACTCCATCGCCTTGGCCATCTTCCCGGAAAGGTCCCCCATCTGGGTGTCCGCATCTTTTCCGTAGGAAGACACCCGCTCTTTGATACGCTTCTCGAAGAAGGCAGCGCCATCAGACTGGAGAAGGGCCAGCTCGTCCTCGCCCCGTTTCTGGGCGGCGGCAAAGCTCTGCTCGGCGGTCTGCGTCGTCACGTCCTGCATATTTGTAAGGGCGGAGGTGGTCTGGTCGATACCGCCCTGGACATTGCTGGTAAAGGTGGCGGCATCGGTTTCGGCACAGACCTGGAGATCCTGGACGGCCGTCTGGGCGTTGGTGGTGGTCTGGGTTGCCGCTTCTTTCGCCTGTTCGGAGCGCTGCTTGCGGTAGTCGTCCATCGAAATGGAGAGCTTCAGATCGTCCTGGACCAGCTGGCGCTGGTACTGGTTCATATAGCCCTGCCAGAGGTTGCGGGGGGGCACGGTGCCCTCGCGGCTGGCCTGGCCCAAAAGCTGCTGGACTCCCTGCAAATCCTGCTGGCGTTGATCGCGGACTTCGGTGGTAGCGGTGTTGATCTGGCGCTCGGTCTCCTCGGCCGAACATTGCAGGTTCTCGGCGGCAGTTTCTTCGGCGGAGGACAGGGTCTGCTGGGAGAGCTGCTCGTTCTGTTGGACGGCGGCCTTTTGCTCGGTAGTGGCACGGGTGGAGATGGCGCCGTACTGTTTTTTGGCCTCGGCGGCCTGGGTCTCGCTGGTTTTTTGTTGTTTTTTCGCCTCCTCCACGTAGTGTTGGGTCGCGGGCCAGAGCTGGGCGATGGTAGGCGCGTGGAGGCTGCCCGCAATGAGGCGGGAGGGGTTGCCACGCTGGGCCAGCAATTCGTCCACAGCGGCGTCAGCCACCCGGTGCATCGCCTGGGCGTACTTCTTCTTGACGCGGGCTTTTGCGACGATCTTCGCCAGCTCTTCGGCGCGGGTCATGGCGGTGGTGTAGTCGCCGCTGTAGTTCTGGGACTCGGTATAGACCTGCTCTTCTTCCTTGGCGGCCTCGTCCTCCAGGATCTTGATGGTGTCTTTCAGACGCTTTTTGAGTTTTTCCGCCTCGGTGGTAATAAAGCCATCGATCTGGGTCGCATAGGCGCCTTGACGGCGGGTGACCTCCGTCTCCAGAGAGGTGGCGTTTGCCTCCAGAAGCTGCTGCTGCTGGAGGGTCAGGTCGTTCAAAAAACTCTGAGTAGCCTCGGTGTTCTGGGTGACAAGGTTCTCGCCTTCGGTGGCCACCGTCTGGGCATCTTCGGTGCTGCACACCTCGGTTGTTTCCAGGGTGCTGCTCATCTGGGTGCTGGTTTTCTCCAGCCTGGACTGAAGCTGGGTGCTGTCGGTAGAGGCCTGGTGGATGTCCTGCTGCGACTGGTCCACCACCGAGCAGAGCTGCTCCTCGCTCTGGCTGAAGAGCTGGTCCACCGACGCATTGACCGCGTCGATCTCGGTCTGCATGTCCTGGCCAGTCTGCTGTTTGTACCAGGCTTCTTCGGCAGGGGTGCTGTCGAGGGAGAGGGTGGGCACATCCAGGTTCAGAGGGCTGGGACTGGAGACGGAAGGAGGATGGGGAAGGGGCGTAAACTGGGGTGCAGGGGGGACTTCCGGAGGGAGGCTCTCCTCCTCCTTCACTTCCTCCGAAACCACCTCTTCTTCCTTCTTTTCCCCGGCTTCCTGCTCAGAAGATGCAGGCTGCTCATCGGTTGTAGATCCGGTGCCGATATCCGTAAATTGAGGATCCTCTTCTTCGGTGCCGACCCGTCCACCCGCGCCGGTGGGGTTCTGCTGCACCTTGGCATCGTGGATATTGTAAGAAAGAAGCGCAACTTCGGTATAGCCGGAGTCCGCTTCGAAGGTGACAATATACTCCCAGCCATCGTCGGTGGTACCCGGAGGAGGAGGGGGACCGGTCACCTGCAAGACCCCGTCTTCGGAGGTGGTGAGGGGCTCGCGGACCTCGGTCACCTTGCCACGGATCCAGCGGCCGGGCTCGCCGGGTTGTGCATAGACTTCGGTTTCTACCGTAAAAGTTGCAGACGGCGGATCATCCTCCCCCCCACACTGCACCGCCGTCTGAACAGAAGAGAAGCTGTCCACCACCCCGCCGCCCACCGCCACTTCAGCCGCGTGATCGGCCTCGACCTCGAAGTTCGCCGGGCCTGCACCCTGAAGTGCCCCAAAGCCCCCACCCAAGCCCCCCGACTGCTGGACGATATGCGCCAGCTCGTGGGCAATCAAGAGATCGCTGTCCCGACTCCCCGGCTGGAATTGCCCCGGAGCAAAGGCAATGGATCTACCGACGGCCAGGGCCTTCGCCCCCATACGATGGGCCACAGCACTTTCGGTATGCAGGCGGACATCTGAAAAATCGTGATTATAGGCCGAAGAAAATCGCCCGGCTACATGGGTAGGAAGGGCCGTGCCCACACCAAGCTGGCGCTGGACCTCCAGAGGGGAGGCGGCGCGGTCCGAGCGGTCGGCGCGCTGCGGGTCGGCTTTGAGCTGAACGGTGGCTTCTTTCTGTTGTTCTTCCTGCTCTTCTTCGTGGGCCGAGGACTCTGTCCCCTCGGTACGATGGCCACGGGCGCGGGACTGGACGGAACGGGAAACCTCCAGGGCCACCTGACCGGGCTGGCGCACCGGATCGCTCCGAAAATCCACGTTCTCCGCCAATACCGGCGTACGCTCCGGTGTACGGGCGGCGATACGCTGGGGTTCGGCGTGGGTATACTCCTTCAGCGGACCGGCTCCTGGCTATCTGTAGCACGGGGAGGGGGAGGTGGAAAGAAGGGGAGTGTTTTCCAGAATCGGCGTCCAAGGTCACGACCGGACCATCAGGTCGAGCACGGCGCCGAGCTCCGGTGGAACGGCCCCCCGGGCATCTCCGACGCGGTCGGTGTTCGTGTCGGCCAGGAGGCGCAGGATGTCTGTCGGGAAGGAGTTCCGGGCGGGCAGGTCGAGCGCCGGACGGATAGCGCCGAGCACCTTTCAGCCCCGCGTCCCCGTCAGCAGCAGTCAGGGCCTGATCAATCCGCGCCGCTAGGTCCGGGGGGGCAGCATAGGACGCGCGAGCAGCGGGCTCCTTCGCCTTCCAGGTCTCGATCCAGCCGAGGATCCAAGCGCGAAGGACCTCGGGGGTCAGAAGGAGAGACTCGATGCTGTGGCGCGACCAAACGACCGTCGTCTCCTCGATCCCGTCCGCAGGCTCGCTCCGGGTCCCTGGGCTTCGCGTGTGGTCTCGGTCGAGCACAACCATCACACGGAAGCCACCGTTGCGGGCCTGGGCCAGCACCGCCTCATTGCGGAGGATACCTGCGAGTAGCCCCGCCAAAGGTTGGTTGGAGGCGCCCTGCAGGCGCACCCGTGCCCAGGAGAGGAAGCTCCGGAGCCGTACCGGGTCGTTGCGGAAGCGGAGGCGCGCGAGCACGCCCAATGTCTCCCGGTCTCCATCGCCCTCACAGAAAAGGAGGCGACGCGAGGCAAGAAAGTTGATGGCCGTGTAGGGCGTAAGGTCCACCCAGGTGCGGAGGTCATCAAAAAGGTGGGCGTCGCTGGCGAGGAAGACCGCCGAGGGTTGGGCCGTGCGATCGACCCGCACCAGGGTGGCCCCTTCCCCCGAGAGGTGGTTCAGGATGTCTACGGAGTGCGTGGCGAGGAGGAGCTGTGCGCCGAACTCGTCGACCACAAGGCGGCCAAGCTGGGCGGTGGCTTCGGCCTGAAGGCGTGGGTGCAGGTGGGCCTCGGGCTCGTCGAGCAGGAACAACACCGGCTTCTCGGCAGCCGTACGACGCCAGCGCGAAAGGGCGCAGAAGAGCGCGATCAGGTTGACCAGCCCCGCGCCGGCGGCCGAGAGCTCAATACTCCCGTTCGAATCCTGAAAATTCACCTGGAGAGGGGACTCCGTCTGCAAGGCGTCGCCCGTGGTCCGGTAGGTGAGGGTGGCCCCGAGCGTCTCGCGGAGGAAGGTGTTGAGGCGGATAAACTGCTCCGGCTCCAGTGCCGCGACGAGGTTGCGGACGACATGGCTCTGGTCCCCCGAGCCCAGAAGGCGATCAATGACCGTGCGGGCCCGGTACTCCTCGTCGGGGACGGTGCCGTAGAAGGGCGGGACCAGGACGGCCTCCGGCGCGACGGCCTTGACGAAGTTCGTGAGGCGCTGGTTCAGGAGCGAAGATCGGGAAGAGAGGCCATGGATCTCGTCGAGAGCGGCTTGGGAGCGTAGCTGCACCTCCAGCTTGAGCTGCTGGTTCCGGGCGCATGCGACCTGGACGTAGAGCTCCTGGAGGCTGTCTGTAGGCGCAAAGCCCAACGAGATCGTGAAGCTCAGGCCCTCACCAACTTCCTGGTCCACGAAGAGGGCGCGCCAGTCCGCGAGCGGAAGGAGGCTCGCACCCGTGACCAAGGTGTCACGGGTCACGACGACCCAGCCATCCTCCACTCTGGGAGAATAGTTCGATTCGAGGGCGCGCTGAAGGAGCTGGCAGGCCAGACGGATCGCGTGCAGCGCCGTGGTCTTGCCAGAGCTGTTGGGTCCGAGAAAGGCGGTGATCCCTGTTGTGGGCGCATCCAGGAGCCGGAAACCGCGGAAATTCTCGCAACGGATGTGGGTCAGCATGTGGCAGGCCGGAGATACCCCCTCGGGTCACGCCGGATCATCGCAAGGCGTTTGGCGTGGGTGTATACGTTCAACGGACCAGCTCCTGGCGGTATGTAGCACGGGGAGGGGGAGGTGGAAAGAAGGGGAGTATTTTCCAGATCATGTAAGGCGCGTGCGGCCCGAGCGCCGCAGGCGCCCATACCAGACTGCTCCAATTTCCTTGCCCCCCGGCCAGCGGCCGCGTAGCTTGACCCATGCGAATTGGCTATACGATGCTGTGGCTCCTCGGTGTGGTCGTCGCCTTTGGCTTCGCCCCGCCCAACCGACCCGACCTGTGGCCCTGGCTGATCCGGCTG
>CAITDR010000608.1 GCA_903891165.1 uncultured Pseudomonadota bacterium | reverse complement strand
TGGCGCAGCCAGTCCATCAATTGCAGATCGTCCGCGAGATCGCGGAACAGCGTCTGCACGAGGTGTACATGCGTCTGTACAAAGCCGGGAAACAGCCACTTTCCGGAAAGATCGATCTCCACCTCTCCCGAAAGACCAGCTTGTAGGGCAACAATCGTGTCGCCGGCGACAGCCACATCCACATCGAGCACCCGATGATCGGCGTCACAGGTGATCACACGGGCATTTTTGAAGACCAGGGGGTAGCGCGTCATTGTCGTTGCCTTATTCCCGATTGGGGCGAAGGGCTACCGATCGGGTGCGCGCAGGATCACCCGGCTCACCATGGCCCAGACGATGACCACCACCACCTTTCCCGGCCAAGGCATCGCCGAAAAGAAGACGAGGCTGCCCAGCGACAGGCTCATCATCGTGATGGCCAGAAACTTTGCCCGCCGAGGAATGGCGCCCCGTTCCCGCCAAAGTCGCAGGGGTGGCCCCATACGCGGGTGTGCCAGCAGCCATGCCTCCATCCGGGGGGATCCCCGACCGAAGCAGGCCAGCGCCAAGAGCAGAAAGGGCACCGTGGGCAGCACCGGAAGGAAGGCACCCACCAGGCCGATACCCACAAAAAGCCAGCCCAGACCGGTCCAGATCCAGCCCCCTAGCCTTCCCAGCCCGCGCGGTGGCGGCCGCTCCGGCTGAATCAACGCTGCTCCAGGTCCCGCGACAGCGCCTCTCGGCCTGCGTACAGGAGCAGACTCAGGCCGGAAACCAGCGTAGGTCCGATATTTTCAGCAGGGAGCTGCGGATCCAGCCAGTAGACACCGGCCTTGATCAGATCCAGGGCGGCCCGAGGTTGATCCTGGGAAAAAACCACCCCGGTCAGCTGAGGGGAGATATCGGTTTGCCCGGAGAGGGTGCGGATGGTGGTCACCATGATCGGTGCCCCGGCGCTGCGCTTGAGCTGGCCGGTCCATCCCTCCCGAAAGCCGCCTTCTATCTTAAAAAACCAACGGTCATTGGGAGATACCAACACACAGTTCAACACGTCGGTATAGGTCTCGGCGATCAGCGCCTCCCCGCCGATCCGCCGCCCGCTGGAGGCCACACGCCGGGTGCACATGGACTGCCATAGCGGTCCGGCGGGATCCTGCACCTGAATCCGGCAGGGATCGGTGCGATCCACCCATTCCACCGCGTCCAGGGACCCCGATCGCACTTCAGATGGATCGCAGACAGCCTCGACGACACCCCACTCGCCCACCTTTGCGGGCATTCCCAGCGTACTCTGGCCGCTGGGAACCCACACGTCCGCAGAGCCAGCCAGCTCTGGCGGAGGGGCCATGTAGGGGACACGGGCAGGGACACAGGCGAGGAGCAGGGACAACATTTTCTCTCTATATTCCGACCCCCCGCCCGATGGCCAACCATGCCGTGCCGGAAGCGTCGGGTTAAGTGCAGCCCATGGCCAAACCTCCCCCCTCGGATCCCTGGGAAGACCTGCTCTCGCAGCTGGATGAGTCGTTGGACGAGCTGGATTTTCCCGATGGCCCCACCCGTGATGCCGTGTTGGACGGGGTGCGCGAAGCCCTGGAGAGCCTGACCGGTGCCCAGAGTGCGCCGCCACCGGGGCCACCCAAGGTCGAGGTGGTAGAGGGCGGTCGCGACGCTTCTTCGCCACGAATCGAGGGGGAACGCCCGGTCTTGCGGGTGGCACGCGAGCCCAAGGAGAGCCGTAGCACCGGGGTCACCGTGCTGCGTTTGGACCCGCGTGCTGCGGCGCTGGGGGATGAAGGCAGGATCCTCCTACGGGATTCCGAGTCCGGGCAGCGGGTGTACTTCGGTCCCGAGCACCCGCAGACCTACCGGATCCTGTGTGATTCGGGCTCCTTTACGGTGCTGGTGGATGGAGAGGATCCCTTCGAGCTGGAAGAGGGGCAGAGTGTGGATGTGGATGGCGGGGTCATCTCGGTGGCCCGCCCGGAGCCCTCACCGTCGGAAGGGCGCTACGTTCGGATCAGCGCAAGCTGAGCGGGCTTGACGGGTCAAGGGCGTTCGCGACGCCTATTGACGTGTCAATAGTAGCTCTGAATTGATTGGCTGGGAAGAGATTTTTGAGAGACTGCCATCTGGCCAGGTCACGCGGATCTCCTCCACCTCCGCCGCCTCTCCCAATCCAAAATGCAGCTCGGAAGGGCCCGAGGATGCGAAGGTGGTGCCTCCGGCGTGCAGCCACCGTACTTGGGTCTGGCCCCCCGCCTGCAGCTCGACCCGCGCGCCGATGGCCTGCCGGTTGGGACCACGCTGCTCCAGGCGAAGCCGTAGCCAGCCCCCGGTGGGGCAGTCGCTCTGGTAGATGTGCACGCCGTCGTCCAGTGCCGATACCACGAGGTCCATGCTGCCATTTTTGTCCAGATCGGCGCTGATCAGCCCTCTTCCCATACTCGGATCGGGTATCCTCCAGGCCGATGTCTGGGCAAACTGGCCTTTGTCCTGGGTAAAAATGACATCGGACTCGGCCTGGGGGTTGGCGTAGCCGAAGTCATCGGCCAGGATCGAGCCGGGAAGGGCACCAAAAGTGATGGCGGCATCGACATCGCCGTCGTTGTCCAGATCGGGGAGCTCCACCCCCCAGGCCAGCTGCTGGTCCGGCTCCAGAGCAAAACCCTGGGCCAAGGTGCCGTCCACCCAGCCGCCCTCCGCAGGCTCCAGCAATTTCATCTCTGCCCAGGAAGAAAGCAGCAGCGCGGGCAGGCGGCCCCCGTCCAACGACGCCACCGCCACCCCCATGCCCATGATCTCCACCTCCAGCCCGCTGGCCCCCGCCTCCTCCTCCGAAAAATTCCCCTTTCCATCGTTCCAGAGCACCCGGTTGGGACCGGACCAGGGGCCAAAATCGTTGACGAAGTACAGATCCAGATCCCGATCATCGTCCAGATCCTGGAGCAGGCAGGTGCTGGGGTAGAGATCGGCCACCGGCCCAAGCTGCTCGCTTACATCGCGAAAGCCGCCTTTCCCATCCCCAAACAGAAGCTCACTTCCGTCGCCACCCGGCAGCAGGTTGGCCTCAAAATCCTCTTTGGTGGGGCGCACGGCCGCATGGTTGCAGACCAACAGATCCAGCTTGGCGTCGCCGTTCAGATCCCCCCAGGCGCCGCCCAGGGTCCATGTCCGCTTTTCAGAGACCTGGATCACCTCGGGAAAAGTAGCGTCCCCGGCGTTCACCAACACAAAAGCACCGTCCTCACCGCCGATGAACACGTCCGGGTCCCCATCGGCGTCAAAGTCGGCCTTACTCGCACTTTCAGACACCTGACTGGCCCCGGAGAGGTCTTTTTCTTCGGTGTAGCCCTCCGGTCCACCCAAAAGGATCCGGTTATTTGGGTGGTTGGTTACAAAAATGTCCAGCCAGTCATCGCCGTCGAGATCGCCGACCGCCACACCCTGGCCCATCTTGTCACCCTGCGCCGGGGGCAGGTGGCTCTCCATCAGGGGGACCCCGGAGGCACTACACGATTCCCCAGCTTTTACCTGGACAACAACCTCTGCCTCCTCCGAAGTTTCGAGGGGCGGGGGCGAAGATTCGCCGGTGCAGGCAGCACTCAGCAGGACAGCCAACATCCTCTCAACTTGCCCGCCTTCTGCCGAGAAGGATAGCGGTTGGCGAAATTTTTTCCGATAGATCCCGAGCGTCTACCGGAATCCCCGCGAAAAGCTTGACAATCTCCACACGATTCATCCTGGCGCGGAGGGGAGAGATGGCGGGCTCCACAAAGGCTCAAGGGCCTGCAGTGGCGCGCCTCAGTCGCGGAGGATCCGCAGCTCCCGATCCACCGGCTGGGTCTCCACCACAGAGAGGCGACCGTCCGGCCAGATCACCCGGATCTCCTCCACCTCCTCCACCTCTCCGAGTCCAAAATGCAGCTCAGCCGGCCCGGAAGAGGCGATGGATGCGCCGCCCGCGTGCAGCCACTGGACCTGAGTCTGGCCCCCCGCATCCACCTCGACCCGCGCCCCGATGGCGCGCCGGTTGAGACCGGGCTGCTCCAGGATCACCCGGATCCAGCTCTGGCTGGGACAGTCGTTCATGTACACATGCAAGCCGTCGTTCAGTGCGTGAACCACCAGGTCCATACTTCCATTCCGATCGATGTCGGCGGAGATCAAGCCCCGGCCCGAGCTGGGGTCCGGCAGTGGCCAAGCGCCTTCCTGCACAAAGCTGTCGTCGCGTTGCATGAAGATTGCATCTGATTGTTCCTCGGGGTTTGCATAGCCGAACTCTTCCCACCCCTCGGTATCCCCCTCGTGGCTATGGCCCCCCTGGCCACTTTGATCTTCCTCCTCTTCCCGAGGTTGCTCGCCTCGGATAACGCCAAAGGCGACCGCTGCATCCTCACGCCCATCGTTGTTGAGATCGGGCATGGCCACTCCCCAGGCCACCTGCTGGTCCGGCGCCAGCGCAAAACCCCGGGCCAAGGTGCTGTCCACCCAGCCACCTTCCATGGGTTCCAGGAATTTCATCTCTGCCCAGGAAGAAAGCAGCAAAGAGGGAATCGGACCACCGTCCATAGAGGCCACCGCCACCCCCATTCCCAGGATCTCCACCTCCAGCCCACTGCCCTCGTCTTCGGCAAAAAAGCCCTTGCCATCGTTCCAAAGCACCCGATTGGGACCGATCCACGGGCCAAAATCGTTGACGAAGTAGAGATCCAGGTCGCGATCGTCGTCCAGATCCTGGAGCAGGCAGGTGTTGGGATAGAGATCTTTTACCGCCGCAATACGATCGCGGACATCTTCAAAGCCCCCTTTTCCGTCGGAGAGCAACAGCCAGCTCCCGCCGCCCGTCGGCGGCGTATCGCTGGAAATCTCCTCCGCCGTGGGCGAGTGCATGCTGCGGTTGCAGACCAGCAGATCCAGGTCCCCGTCGGCATCCACATCGCCCCAGCTTCCACCGATGGTGGCCGCCTGTTCGTCGGCCACGGCGAAGTACTCAGGGAAGTGGGTGGTCCCATCGTTTACCAGCATGTAGGACTTCCGGTCGGTACCTACAAAAATATCCAAGTCCCCATCGGCGTCAAAGTCGGCCATACTGGCGGACTCGGCGTGGACATCGGTGACCAGCAGGCGTTCGGAGTGGTCATCCAGGCGCTCGGTGTTTCCCAACAGAAGCTGGTTGCCATCGCGGTTGGGTACAAAGATGTCCAGCCAGCCCACCCCATCCAGGTCACCCACAGCGAGCCCCGCACCGGGACGGGCAGATTCGTTCGGGAGAAAGGTGTATTCGTGCAGTCCAGGCTGGTCCGGCGTGCAGGTGGGCGGCTCACCCTGCTCCACATGGACGGGGGCCAATTCCGGCGGCGGGACCATAGGTCCCAGGGTACCCATTTCGGGTTCTCCCAGACAGGCGCCACGCAGAAAGAGGAGGTGCAACATGATCGGATTCTGCACCAGCGCTGCGGTCAGGGGAAGCGCCAATCCTCGAATTTCTCGATAGAAAATTCCAACCGTCCGAAAAATCGACAAGAAGGCACACAATTCCCTGACATCCGTCTGCCTGTGGCCTACAACTTCTTGACAGGTACCAGACAAGAAAACGCCGAAGGTGGCGCGGCGAGGTGACGGGGGGCGCCGGGATCGTATTTCCAGCCCCCTGCAAATGCTGACGCGTCCGAATGGGTCGGATCTGAATAGAGAAAATTGCTGCCCATCAGTCCCGGATCAGGTGCAGCTCGGCATCTACGGGCTGCGCCAGTACCTCCGAGCGGTCTCCGTTGGGCCAGATCACGCGGATCCGGTCCACCACCTCGGCCTCCCCCAGACCAAAATGCAGCTCGGCCGGCCCGGACGAGGCCATGGAGGTGCCCCCGGCGTGCAGCCATTGTACCTGCGTCCGCCCAGCCGCCTCCAGCTCGACCCGCGCCCCGATGGCGTCGCGGTTGCCCCGCTGCTGCTCCAGGCTCACCCTCACCCAGTGCTGGTCGGGGCAGTCGTTGTAGTAGATATGCGTGCCGTCGTCGATGGCATGAACAACCAGGTCCATACTGCCGTTCCGATCCAGGTCGGCTGCGACCAGACCCCGACCCGCGCTGGGGTCATCCAGCCCCCCTTCCTGCCCCTGAGCGAAGTGACCATCGTGTTGGCTGAAGAGTGCGTCCGGCTGATATTCAGGATTTGACAAGCCGACCACGTCTGTACCTATCTCAAGGATGGCGCCAAAGGTCACCACTGCATCTACGTCGCTGTCGTTGTCCATGTCGGGCATAGCCACTCCCCAGGCCACCTGCTGCTGTTCGCCCAGCGCAAAGCCCCGCGCGGCGGTGCTGTCCACCCACCCCCCGTCCATGGCCTCGATGAACTGCATCTCTCCCCAGGATGAAAGCAGCAGAGAAGGCACCGGACTGGAAGCCACCGAAGCCACCGCCACCCCCATGCCCATTACCGTCACCTCCAGGCCACTCTGGCCGTCATCCTCCTCAAAAAATCCCTTTCCATCGTTCCAGAGGACCTGGTTGGGACCGGACCAGGGGCCGTAGTCGTTGACCAGATACAGATCCAGATCCTGGTCGTTGTCCAGATCCTGCAGCAGGCAGGTGTTCGGATACATTTTTTCAACGGAAGAGATCCGCTCGCTGACATCGATGAAGCCGCCTTTTTTGTCCGAGAGCAGCAACTGGCTTCCATCGCCCCCCGGAAGCCTGTTGCTGTTGAGCTGCTCAGGGCTAGGCGGCGTGATGGCATGGTTACAGATCAACAGATCCAGACCACCATCGCCATTTACATCCCCCCATGTGCCGCCGATGGTCCAGGAAACCTTGTCGCTGATCTCCACCCAGTCAGGGAAATAGCCAGCACCATCGTTGATCAGCAGGTAAGACCCTGAGACCGTCCCCAGAAAAATGTCCTGGTCTCCATCCGAATCGTAGTCTACACTACTGGCACTCTCCGAGCGGAACTGGGTTTTTGTCAGGCGATCCGTGCCGTCTAACAGACCCCACTCCGAGCCCATCAAGAGCTGGTTCACATTGTGGTTGGGCACAAAGACATCGAGCAGACCATCCCCGTCGAAGTCCGCCACCGCCACCCCCGGACCGGGTCGGGCGCCCACCGGCACCTCAAAATGCTGCTCCACCAGCCCACGGCCGGAGGGCTCGCAGCCTTCTCCGACGCGGGCGTCGATACGCACCGGCACCAGCTCGGCAGCGGCGGGAGGG
>CAITDR010000607.1 GCA_903891165.1 uncultured Pseudomonadota bacterium | reverse complement strand
GGGGGGGATTCCAGTTTCACTTCCCCACGACCTCCAGATGAATGCCTTCTTAGTGGATCGGATTAAATTATTGGAAAGAAGAGTCAAATCTCCAAATATTGATATACAAAAAACAAACAGTAACTTCATCCGTCGATATCTGTGGGAAGGGGCGGGGGCGCATCCCTCCTGGCATGGGCACTTCCAAAGCCATTTTTCCTCCCTCCGCTGCTACCACTCCTCCGAATTTTACCATGGCCCGATTGCCTCCCCCGTCCCCCGCGCCTCCGACAGCCTCAGCCTCACCGCAGACGGCTCAAACCTCTCCAATTTCCTGTGGACCATCGACCAGAGCCCCGAGGGCCTGGACCCCTTAAAAAGCCACCTGCGCGAAGCCCTGCGCAATCTGGAGCGTATCTGGATCCGGGAGGGGGGCGACTACCGGTGGGTCAGCCTGAAGATGAAGGGCCATGAGCACTCGCTGCGGGAAGTCTCCGAAGGAACCGTGCAACTCCTCCTCCTCTCCGCGCTACTCTTTGGCTCCGACAGGATGTCGGTGCTGGGCATTGACGAGCCCGAGCTGAACCTACACCCGGCCTGGCAGCGGGTGGTGGCAAGCTGGATGATGCGCGCCAACTCCGCCGAGCAGATTTTTGCAAGCACCCACTCCTCGGACCTGCTGGACGCCTTCACCGAAGGCTTCCGAAGTGGCGAGGTCCACCTGCTGGTCTTCAACCAGGAGGGCGAGGTCAAGCGGGTCAGCCCGGAGCAGCTCGATCCATTGCTGGTGGAAGGCTGGGAATTGGGGGATATCTACCGGGTGGGAGACCCGGCCATGGGTGGATGGCCCTGGTGAGGATCGGCTATTTTTGTAGTTCAGGTTACACCGAGGCTGTCGGGATGGAGGAGTTTCTGAAGAAGCTGCTGCCCACTGCACGGTGGGAGCGTTGTTTTCCGGCGGTCACCAAGCCCGCGCCGAAATTGCGTCGGGAGCGGGCGGCAACGGGACAGCCCGCACCTCTGGCGCAGCCCCGGCAGGCAGAGGCGGGACTGACCGGAGAGAGCCTGCAAAAGAAGATGTTGGATATCCTGCGGACATGGCATACCAAACGCCCCGATCCTTACGATGCCTACCTGCTCATCGACGATGCCGACTGCCGCTTCTGCATGGAGGAGGAACCGTCGGGAGCCAATGTGTTGGAGCGGTGGAATACCTGGCAGATGGGCTTGCAGAAGCTGGTGCAGGAGAAGCTGGGCCGGGAGGTTCCGGTGGTGGCCCTCTTAGCATCTCCCGAGGTGGAGGCATGGCTGGTGGCAGATTGGGAGCAGAGCTTTCAGCAGCACTATCCAGGGATAGCGCGAGAGCTGCAACGCTGGATGAAGGAAAACGTCCCCCGCAGCGGGCTTGAATCTTTTGGCTGTCCACAGAAAGACGGAGCCTGCACGCAAAAGCTCAGTGAGCTGCTGCAGGAGCAGGTTCAACACCGGGGCGGTCGCTTCAGCAAAAGGGACGACGCTCCCTATATGTTGATGCGGATACGTCCGGAGAAGGTGGCCGCAGGTTGCCCCGGGCTCTTTGTTGCCGGGTGGAAGACCCTGCGCAGCCTGCCCACCCCACCCACCCCATGAAAACCACCCACCACCCCCACATCGCCGACGCCCGGCAAATGGACACGCTCCCCGACGCCTCTGTCCACCTGATCGTCACCTCGCCGCCCTACCCCATGGTGGAGATGTGGGACGCAGTCTTCGGCGAATTGGTGCCGGAAACGCTCCCGCTTCTGGAAGCGAGCCAAGGGATGGCTGCCTTCGAGGCTCAACATCGGGCATTAGATGCCGTCTGGGAGGAATGTGTCCGCGTTCTGAAGCCGGGCTGTTTCCTGTGCATCAACATCGGAGATGCAACCCGGAGTATCGCCGGGGAATTCTGCCTCTATCCCAACCATAGCCGTATCATGGCTGCCTGCCTCCGCCTGGGCCTCACCCCGCTTCCGGACATCCTCTGGCGTAAACCCACCAACGCGCCCAACAAATTTATGGGCTCGGGCATGTTGCCCGCCGGCGCCTACGTCACCTACGAACATGAATACATCCTCCTTTTTCGTAAAGGAGGAAAGCGGATTTTTTCAGAGGACGAGCAAGAGCGGCGTCGGGCTTCCGCCTACTTCTGGGAAGAGCGCAACCTCTGGTTTTCCGACCTCTGGACCGACCTGATCGGCACCACCCAGAAAATGCGTGGCCCCCGGGAGCGATCGGCGGCCTTCCCCTTCGAGCTGCCCTACCGCCTCATCGAGATGTACAGCCTCCAAGGAGATCTTGTCCTGGATCCCTTTGTGGGCACCGGCACCACCATGGCCGCCGCACTGGCGACGGGCCGATCCAGCATCGGGATCGAGCGCCTGCCCGAGCTTCACCCCCAAATCGTCGCCACGCTGAAAGGCTCCTTCGAGGAGGGAGCCCACCGCGTCGCCGAGCGCCTGCGTGCGCACCGCAGCTTTGTAGAGGCTCGTCAGGCACAGGGAAAAGAAGTGAAGTACCGGGCGATCCACTATGATTTTTCGGTCTTGACACGTCAAGAGCGAGAAGTCCAGCTACCGATCCCCAAAGACTGGGAGGAGACAGCGGATCGGGTGGTCATCACCCACCAATTCCCGCCCCCTCAGGACCCCGCAACATAGTAGCGCCGCGCATACTCCCCCACCATCCGGTGGGTGTGGAATTGCCGGCAGCAGGTCTCCAGACTCCGCCGCATCCTGGCTACCCAACGACTTGGCACTCCGTCCTCTCCACGGTCCCAGAACTCGGGGATCACCTGATCTTCTAACAGACGATACAGGCTCTCCGCATCCACCTCGTCCTGCTCCTCCGTGGTGGCATAGTCCCGATCATCGCCCACGGCCCAGCCGTTGGTACCGTCGTAGATCTCCGGCCACCAGCCATCCAGCACCGACAGGTTGATCCCCAGGTTCATCGTGGACTTCATGCCGCTGGTACCACTGGCCTCGCGTGGACGACGCGGCGTATTCAGCCACACATCCACCCCCTGCACCAGTCGCCGGGCCAGCGCCATGTCGTAGTCCGCCAGAAAAACCACCTTGCCCCGGAAGCGTGGATCCCGCGTCCAACGCACCACATCGCGGAGGATCCCCTGACCTGCGGCGTCACGCGGGTGCGCTTTGCCCGCAAAAAGGAGCTGCACCCGCTTCTCGCTCAGGATCTTTTCGAGGCGATCCGGCTCCGTGAAAAGAAGATTTCCACGTTTGTAAGGTGCAAACCGCCGTGCAAAGCCGATGCTCAACGCATCCGCGTCCAGCCACTCCCGGCCCAACTGGTGGCGCGCGAAATGAACCAGGCTCGCGCGCAGCTCCGAGCGCAGCGCCCACAGCTCTGCATCGGAGACGGATCCCAAAGACGGCACCACGCCCTCGCGCCACGTGGGCGTACAACCATCCAAAAGCCGCACCACCTTGGGGTGCATCCAGGAGGGCAAATGGACCCCATTGGTGACGTGCCCGATGGGGATCTGCAGCTCCGGTGTGCCCGGATAGAGATCCTTCCACATCGTCCGGGTCACATGCCCGTGCAGCTCGCTGACCCCGTTGGCCGCCCGCGAGCCGCGCAGCGCCAGAACGGTCATACAGAGGGGCTCGTGGATGTCGCCGGGCTTCACCCTCCCCAGGTCCATAAAGGCGCCCTCGGGCAGCCCCATGTCCTCCCGCATCCCTTCCAGCGCTTCTTTCTTCAGCTCCCAGGTGAAGCGATCGTGGCCCGCGGGCACGGGGGTATGGGTGGTGAAGACGGTTTGCTGGCGCGCCTTCTCCAGGGCCACCTTCAGGGTCTCGCCCTTCGCCATCCCTTCCCGGATCAGCTCCAGCACCAAAAAGGCACAATGACCCTCGTTCATATGGAAGACCGAAGGCTCGATGCCCAGCGCCCGGAGCGCCCGCACCCCGCCGATGCCCAACAGCACCTCCTGCGCAATCCGGGTGGTATTGTCGCCGCCGTAGAGCTGCTGGCTCAGGGCCCGATGTTCCGGCTTGTTCCCCTCTAAATCGCTGTCCAGCAACAGCAGGCGGGCGCGTCCCACCCGAAGCTCCCACACCGCCGCCTTGTAGCTGTGGTGGCCATGGGGCACATCCACGCGGATATCCAGCATTTTAAGCGGCGTATGTTCGAGAGGAACCGGCGGGTAGGCGGTGACCTGGCGCCCGTGGGCGATCAACTGCTTGAAGTAGCCTTCGCGGTAGAGCAGACCGATGCCGATGAAGGGAAGCCCCAGGTCTGAGGCGGACTTCATATGGTCCCCCGCCAGCACCCCCAGGCCACCGGAATAGATCGGCAGCGACTCGTGCAGCGCAAATTCCATACAGAAGTAGACGACGGGCGACACCAGCTCGGGCAGCTCCCGCGCACACCATGTGTCTTTATCCGCCATATAGGCAGCGAATTTCTGCTCTACATGCTCAAGGGCCGCCGTGACCTGCAGGCGGCTGTCGGGCAGCTCTTCTAAAAGGGCCAGAGGGTTGTGGCTGACCTCCTCCCAACGTTCCGGGTCCAAGGCACGGAAAAGCTCGGTCGCGTCGGCGTCCCAACACCACCAGAGGTTGTCACAGAGGGCACGATAGCGACTACGCATGGAATCCCGGGCCTCGCAGAAGGCCCTTCTACGCGGGGCCGCGCCTTCCTGCAAGGGGGCAGCGTGACTCTGATCAGAGTTACGGTTTGGGGAGGGGGGAGGAGGAGGCGGCGCTCTGGCGTCGCCCCGCTTGCCGCTGGCTCCTTTGGTGGCTAAGAAGAGGGTGGCCGGGACGTCCCACGTCGCGTCGGGCGCGTCCCCTTGATGATGCCGGATGTGTTGGGAGGCCCGGCCACCTTATTTTTGGTGCGACATGCGGGAGATTCCTGAGTCGCCCGCGGGCGCCAGCGGTATACATTCCCCGTAGAGGGCTGGATGAAGCGTCCACTGACTGAGCAGGAGATCGCGAGAATCACCGAGATTGCGGCGGCGAAGGGCCACTACGAGCTGCTTTCGCTACCATCGAGTGCCCCCAAAGATCAGGTGGATTCCGCCTATCGGGCTTTTGTCCGGGAGTGGCACCCAGATCGATTTTTCAGCCGAGACTGCGGCGAATACAAGACCCTGATCGAAACCACTTTTGTAGGAGCCACTACCGCCTACGATACCCTGCGCGACGTGCGGAAGCGCCGCGAGTACGACGCTGCCCGCCTCGGGACGGGTGCGGGTCGCACGACCGCTCCCGCGCGACCGGTCCCGCCCCGCCCCACCCCGCGCCCGCCTCCTCCTCCCCCCGCACCTTCTGAGCCGGAAGGCCCCGGCTATGAAGTTAGTTTTGGACGGCCTGCCACCACAGGAGCTCCGGCCACCAGCCCGCCGATGGCCGCGCCCACTCCGGTCGCCCCCCCCCGGCCGCCGCCTTCCCCGACGGCCAACGCCATCGCTGCCATGCGCGCGCAGATTCAAGCTCAGCATGGCAAGGCCCAAGGCTACTACGACGCGGCAAAGGCTGATTTTGATGCCGGACGCTTCATCAAAGCCGATAGCAACATCTACCTCGCTCTGAAGATCGCCCCGCAGAACCCGGTCTACCTGGAGCTTCAACGGGTGACCCAGGAAAAAGCCAGGGGACAGCGCGCCGACCAGCACATCGTCGTCGCCGAGCAGGCCGACCAATATGGTCGTGGAAAGGAGGCGATCACCGCTCTGGAGCAGGCCGTCGCTTGCGACCCACCCGATGGGAAGGCCTTTTTCCTGCTCGCGCGCGCCCGAAAGGCCTCTGGCGAGAGTGCAGCCCCCAAGGACCTACTTCCTCTCTATAAAAAAGCCGCGGCGCGCTCCCCCAAGGTCTTCGAGTACCGCATGGCGGCCGCAGAAATCTACGAGGCCATGGGGATGACCGCCAACGCACACCGAGAGGCGACGGCCGCAGTGGAGCTGAACCCAAAGAGTGAAGCGGCAAAGCTGCTTCAGCGTCGCACCCGCCCCTGAGTACCTTGTTGTACTCAACATGAGTACACCCAGACTGTCAACCAAATTTCAGTAGTCCAGCTCACGCTACGGGCAGGTGGTACTGACAAGACCCACTCAGCTTCCGTAGCATCGGGTGGAACCTGGAGTCACCGAATGCGCCACGCCCTCCCCCTTACTCTCCTCCTCCTCAGCAGCTGTGCAGAAAATTCCGTTGAAGAAGGTCCGCTTTTCACTAACGGTGGTGCAGAGGAGGCAGATCTGGCCGAGTCGCTGGCCTGGGGAGAAGTAGAAGAGGCTGCGCCGATGATCGGCATTCAGGCTACCGATCTTCAGGTGCTCCGGGTAGATCTGGACGATCTGGGCATGGCCCACACCCGCTTCCGCCAGACTTTTAAAGGGGTGCCCGTGTGGCAGGGCGAAGCCATCGTCCACCTCAACGCCGACGGCAGCCTGCGGGAGCTGACCAATGCCGTTGTCCCCGACATCCTCCTGGACAGCGTAGAACCTGCCTATACCGCCGAGGAAGCCATCGACTTCGCTGTGGAAGCGACGCAGGGCTGGCAGAAGGTTTCCGACGACCTGAAGGTGGGCCTTTACGTGTTCCGTGGCGAGAAGGGAGACTCTCTGGCCTGGAAGGTCGAGATCCCCATGATCGACAACTCCAAAGAGCCCAGCAAGCCGGTGGTTTTTATCGACGCCCACAGCGGCGAAGTACTCTGGCAGTATGAGAACCTGCAGACCGGCACCCCGTCCACCGGCTCGGGTACCGGCTACTACGCTGGCTCGGTGAGCATCAACACCTACCTGAGCGGTACCAGCTACTATCTGGAAGATACCACCCGCAAGCTGGGTACATACACCTTCAACAACACCACCACCGCCGCCTACTACACCACCGATGCGGACAATGCCTGGACCAGCTCCACGCAGTACGCCTGGGTGGATGCGCACTATTCCGCCGCCAAGGTCTGGGACTACTACTCCACCGTCCATGGCCGCAACGGCATCGACGGGGCGGGAGGCCCTGGCTACATCTCCTCGCTCACCGGCACCGGCGCGGTGATCACCACCTTCACCAACTATTCCAGTAACTACGCCAATGCTTTCTGGGATGGCACCGCCATGTACTACGGCGATGGCGACGGCACCTACTTCGGGCCGCTGACCACGCTGGACATTGCGGGTCATGAAATGACCCACGGCGTGACCGAATACACCGCCAACCTGACCTATTCCGGTGAGTCGGGCGGACTCAATGAGTCCATGTCCGACGTCTTCGGTGCGCTGGTGGAAGCCTATGCCGATGGCGCCGTCTCTTCCGCCACCTGGCGTATCGGCGAGGATACCTACACCCCCAGCAACGGGACCAGCGACGCCCTGCGCTACATGAACGATCCCGCCGCCGACGGCTACTCCTACGACTACTACAGCAGCACGATTGGCAATGCCGACGTCCACTACAGCTCTGGTCTGTCGAACCTGGCCTTCTACCTTCTCTCCCAGGGTGGTACCCATCCCCGTGCAAAGAGCACCACGGCGGTGACCGGTGTGGGCACCACCAAAGCGGCCGCCATCTGGTACCGGGCCCTGGCCGTCTACATGACCTCCAGCACCAGCTTTTCGGGGGCGCGTACCGCGACCCTGAGCGCGGCCACCGACCTGTATGGCTCTACTTCGGCGGAATACACCGCCGTGCAGAACGCCTGGGCTGCGGTAGGCGTAGGTTCGGCGGCTGGCAGCGGCGGCAGCACCACCTGCTCCGGCTACACCACCACCAACACCGGTACTCTGGCCCGTTCGAGCTCCACCAACTACGAGCCCGCCGGAACCTACTACACCACCACGGCCACCGGCACCCACTCGGCCAAGCTGACGGGTCCCAGCGGCACCAACTTCAACGTGGTTCTGCAGAAGTACAACAGCAATAAGCGGACCTGGCAGACGGTTGCCAGCGGGGCGGGAACTTCCACCACCGAAACGCTCTCCTACAGCGGTAGCTCCGGCAACTACACCTTCAAGATCAACAGCTCTTCCGGCTCCGGCGCCTACACCCTGTGTTGGACGCGGCCATAAGGACGGGCGGGGGCGGCAGCGCCCCTTCTCCTCGGTAGATGGGGGGCCTTTGGGGCCCCCCTTTTGCGTCCGGTCGTGCTACAGTGCGAGCGGAGAAGCAGCATGTTCCTGGTATGGATGTTGGCATGTGACCCGGCGGAGATCGACCTGGGGAAGGGCAACGACAGCGCGGCCGGAGACAGCAGCACCACCGATGACAGCAGCGCTGCCGACGATTCCGGCGGGAGTGGAAATCCATTTGCCGGGGACTATGAAGGCACCATCATCGGGAGTATTGCCTTCGGCGGGCCCGGTTCGCCCGAGCAGAGCTGTGAGGGAGAGATGCGTCTTATCGTCGCTCCCAAGGGCAACGTTAGCGGCAGCATGGGCTGCCTCGTCGAAGACGCAGGTGTGGCCCCGCTGGCTGGGGAACTTTCGGGAAAGGAGAACGACGGGAACCTAATTTTGACCTGGACTCTCCAGATGGGCACCAGCAGCACCGAGATGGACGCACTGGGCAGCATCGAAGGGAAAAAGGCGACCCTCTCCGTTGCGGCCACCCTGCCGATGGGCGAGACCCTGAAGCTGACCGGCACCGCCAAGCGGCAATAGTGCCTATCGCTGTTGCACCGTCAAGACTTCTGATCCCCCACCATCCTGAAGCCAAGCGGTTGCCCCCTCCTCTTCCAAAAGGATGGAGCTGAAGAAGGAGAGGGCCACACTTCGGGTCAAGCTGCGCCCATCGGCGGCGGGAAGGTACGAAAATTCGTCGCCACCGTCCTGACGTTTTCCCGTGCCGCAGCCGGGCATAAAGTCCTCGGTCAACCCCACCAGATCACTGGGGGACCAGTGCCCCGCCTCGGCCATCTCCACCAGGGTGGCGGGGCCGGGGGCTTCCTCAAAATTGTTCTGGATAAGGATATTCCCCGCAAGACCGATACTGTTATCCTCCTGGAGGAGAAGGAAGAGGAGTGGCGCGTCCAGGGCAGCCACATCCACGCCGGGAAGCAGGGGATTTTCGGGAGGTGCGCCGATCATCATCGCTGCTCGGGGCGGGTCGTTCAAGCGGCGTTGTAGCAACAAGCCCACCGTCACCGACCCAAAGCTGTGGCCCATCAGCCCCACCCGGGTCGGGTCCACCTCCACCCCGAATTCCCCGGATAGTGCTTTCTCCAGCACAAAGTCGAGGTCACCCTCCCGTAATTCCAGGGTGTCCGCGTTCAGGGGCAGGCCCCCTCCGGCAAGGTGATCAAAGAGGGTATCGCCCGTATGCTCGGGAGCAAGCACAACAAAGCCATAGCTGGCGAGGTGCTCGGCCACACTCGCGGTGGAGTAGCGGGTGCAGCCGTAGCAGTGGGACATCAGCACCAGGGGCCAGGGGCCACCAGCGGCCTGGGGAAGGTCCCGTGGTGCGCTCAGGTTGCGACTGGGGCAGTCGGCGGGAGCGGCATCTAAAAGCGCCTGGTAGCTGGCTTTCTGGTCCGCATCGGCAATAAAATCGGTGATCGGCGTCACGACGCTGTCGCCGTCCCCCGGGTACCACAGCTCCAGCAGCAGGTCGCGGTTGCGGGCACTATCGGTGAGAGTCCCTGCGGTGTGTGCTGGCGTATAGGGACCGGGGTTTTCCGGGGTGTAGGCGGGAGATTCGGAGTCTTTGGGCTCTTCTCCGGTGCAGGCGAGGAGGCTTATCAGCGGGAACAGGGGCATGGTTTTTTGGGGGCCTCCGCCCTCAGAGCTAACACGCCCACCCTCCCGTCTCGCCAGCTACCTCCGGCCCCTTCCGCACGATAACCTCCCCCATGCTCTGGCTCCTCCTCGCCTGTACCCCGCCCCCGCCGCCACCCTCGTTGGAGTGCCGGATCCTGACCGCGCCCGCGCCGGGGCCGCTTGCGGAACGTCGCGCCAAAGCGACGGAAGCGGTGGAGATCGCAGGGATCTTTATGGAGGAAGGGCGACTGACGGGGGACGGCGGCTACTATGAGCTGGCGGCAAACGCGGTGGCCTGCGCCAAAAGTCGAGAGGGGGAGACCGCTGCGGTGCTGCTGGCGGAGGCTCAGGGGCTGCTGCAGCTCCACCGTTTTGCCCAAGCGGAGCGTGTCGGTCTTTTGCTGCGGAAGGAACAGGATAATGAAGCGGCAAAACTGGTCCTGGCCGATGCCCTTTTTGAGCAGGGAAAGCTGGATCAGGCGGCTGAGATCTATGATGAGCTGCTGAGAAGAACCCGCGCCCCGGCCCTTCTGGGGCGGGTGGCCTGGCTACGGCAGGCCATGGGCGACTGGGATGGGGCGGTAGAGCTGTGGGAAATGGCGAAACCGCTCCCCATGAAGCCGGAAGAAGCAGCCTGGGTACTCGCACAATTGGGCTGGCTTCGTGCGCTGCAGGGGCAGCCCGCACCGGAGCTGGACCACGCCCTGGCGCTGCTGCCCGACTACAGCGAGGCGCTACTTTTTCGAGGAAGACTGCGCGCTTTTCAGGGGGATAACGAAGGCGCCATCGCCGATCTACGCCGGGCCGGTCCCCGCTGGGATGCCCGGCGTGCGTTGGCCGAGATAGAGGGCACGGACCCGCTCCCAGACTGCCGCCTGGATCGCCGAGGGTGTGCGCTCTACCTCGCGGATCGGGATCCCGAAGCTGCGCGCAAGCTGATGGAGGAGGAGCTCGCCGCGCGTCGGGATGCGGCAACCTTGGCCTATGCGGCCTATGTGGACTTTCGACTGGGAAAGGCCGCGAAGGGCCCGATGACGCAGGCGCTGGTGTCCGGGAATCGGGATCCCCAGGTGCTGCTGGTTGCGGGCCTGGTTTTGGAGGATCGGGCGCTGGTGCAGGCGGCCCTGACGCCCGGGGTGGGACTTTTTGCGGAGGAGCGGGAGAGGGGGAAGGCTTTTTTGGAGGAGCCGTGACAACCACTCCTCCTCCTGCTAAACCGCGCGCCCATGCTCCACCGGATTCCCGGCCTGCACTTTCACGATGCCCGCACCGTTCCGGAAGCGCTGCTTCAACGTGCCCTCGATCTGCGCGCCCGGTTTATGGCGATCAAGCCGGACGTGGGGGTGGAGGTGGACCGGGCAAAAATGCTGGCGCAGTTTCGGACGGCGGATGTGCTCTGGATTGCCACCGACCCCAGTGGCGCCGCCACAAGTCTCTTTTGTCATTGGATCTACCCCCAAAAAACCGCAGGTATCCCCTGGACCTTGGTCTACTCCGACTACGGCTTTGTCGCAGCCGGAGCGCGCAAGAGTCTTCGTATGGGCTTGGGCTACGTGCTTGGCCTCTGGTACGTCCGTCTGCGCCATCCGCTACGCCCGATGTGGCTGTGTGATGGCGCCTACCCCTACGGCGCCTGCGCGGTGGGCCAGATCGGCGAGGTGAAGCTGCTGGATGATCCCAAAAGCCCCTGGGAACAGCAGGCTTTTTTGGAGACATGAACCAAGTACCTGGACATGGATCCCACCAGCGGACGGGTGATGATGCGGACCCTTCCCATCCAGCCACGTCGGGATCCGCCCAGCCAGCCCGGGCTGCGAAAGCTCTGGGAACGCTACCTGCGGGCCAATCCGGATTGGGAGCAGGGAATCGGCCTTTTTGTGTGGGTTCGCCTGGATTATTTTACCCTCCTCCGCGGTCTTTTCGGCCTTGGCGGGCGCAGGTGATCCCGCTGGAAGAACAGCTCCGCCAGGGGGCCGATGGTCGGGTGGGGCCAGGGTGAGTGGATGGCTACGGCTGCCATGTACGTCCCGATCCCGGTCTCTACGCTTTTGGCTCCTGCACGGCCTCGACCACCACCGAGTTGGGGTGGTTAGCGGCGGAACGTGCGGCCGTGGTCCTGGAGGAGGAGGGACCGGATGTGCTCGCGGCCAGCCTGCGCAATCGGCTGCGACGGCTCTGGGAGCTGCCGGAGGGGGTGGATCTGGTCTTTGTGCCCTCAGGGACCGATGTGGAGCTGCTGGCGCTGGTGCTGGCTCAGAAGCACCTGGATGGCCCGGTCTGCTCGGTGGTGGTCTGCGACGGGGAGACCGGCTCAGGGACCAGTCTGGCGGCTTCGGGGCGCCACTTTGCCGGTTGGGCGCCACTGCGTGAGGGCTGCCCGCCGGGAACGGCGATTCCGGGCCTGTTCAGTCGGGTGGTGGAGCTTCCCTGCCGGAATCTGCGGGGCGAGGTGATCCCCGAAGCCCAGCAGCGCCGGGCGCAGGAGCAGGTGCAGGAGGAGGCCCGGCAGCGGGGGGAGCGCCTGTTGCTCCACCATGTCCCCTGCTCAAAAACCGGCCTGTGCAGCGTGGAACCGGAAGGAGGGATGGTGATAGTGGATGCGGCCCAGGGGCGTTGTTCCCCCGCCGCCCTTCGCGGCTGGCTGCGGAAAGGCTGGATGGTCTCGGTCACCGGCTCAAAATTCTGGGAAGCACCTCCTTTTTGTGGTGTACTACTGGTTCCGCGCACGCTGCCACTGGAGCTTCCCCCCGGCCTGGGGGCCTACCTTTCCCGCCTGGATCTTCCCGTCCACTGGGAGGCCGAGAATTTTCCCGCCGCCAACCGGGGTCTTCTGCTGCGATGGGCAGCCGGTTTGGAAGGGGGAGAGGCCTTCACCACCCTGGAGGAGGCCGCACAGGTGGCGGCCCTCCGGCATGTCGCAGACCAGGTCCAACGGGTCTTTTTCTCCTCTCCCTGCAGGCTGCTGCCCGATCCCGGCCGACAGGGTCCGGGGCCCATCGATCGGCGTCCCTCGATCTTCTGCCTGGAGCTGCCGGCAAACATCTCGGCGGTCGGCGCGCGGTCGCTGTGGCGGCGCTTGCAGACGCTACGGCCGGGTTGGCACTTGGGGCAGCCGGTGCGCCTGGGCAAATCCTCCCGGATCGTCCTGCGGATTGCACCCGGTGCTCACACGCTGGCGCGCCTGGATCAGCTCGGGGTGCAGGGGCGGTTGGAGGAGGGGCTCTGGGGACTACGCGAGGTGCTGCACGAGGAATTGGAGGGATGATGGAACGTTTTTCTCCGTCGGAGCTGGAGCAGCGGGTGCAGGCGCTGCTATCGGGTGGGGCGGCAGCGCGAGGGGCTGTACTCGCCCACGATCTGGACCGGATGATGGCCCGGTTTTATCGCCTCCAAGCTGCTCTTCCCATGGGCCTTCATGCCACCGCGATCAAGGCGCACCCGCTGGTACAGACCCTACGGCGTCTGGTGCAGGCGGGCGGCGGCTTGGAGGCGGCCTCCACCGGGGAGCTGGCAGTGGCGCAGGTGGTGGAAGGCATCCGGCGTGTGGAAGCGCTGCGTCAACGCCTGGAAACGCGCTGTGGTCGGGCGGTGCCCCGTCTGGATGTGGGCGGAGGGGTGCCTGTGGCCTATGTGGGTGAGCGCCCCGCCTGGAGCCTGGAGGACTGGGCGGAGGGGGTACGCGCCGTGGTGGAGGCGCCGGTGCTGGTCACCGAGCTGGGGCGCTGGCTGCAGGCTCCCTGTGGTTTTGCCCTGTCCCGCGTAGAATTTGTGCGGAATGTCGGGGATCGGCGGATCGCCACGCTGCACATCGGGGCGGATCTGCTGCTGCGCACCGCCTACGCACCGCTGGCCTGGCCGCATGAATTCCTGGCCTTTGATGCGGAAGGAAGGCGAAAGGAGGGGGAGGAGGAGGCGGTGGATCTGGTGGGCCCCCTGTGTTTTGCGGGGGACATCCTTGGGGAGCGTGTACTCCTGCCGCACCTGGAGGAGGGGGACTGGGTGGTGGTGCGGGACACCGGCGCCTACACCCTGTCGATGTGGAGCCGCCACTGCTCCCGCCCGCTGCCGCCTACCTGGGGTTTTGAGAAGGAGAAGCTGGTCTTACTGCATGGTGGTGAGGATCCTGAGGCGGTGGCACACTTCTGGGGGGCAGAGCTTTGGAGCTCTTCAGGCGCCTGAAGAGCTGAAAAGCTTTCCTTCCTACCTCGTCCCCACCACCGCCCAGCTCTTGTTGATGCAGTCGATACAGGCACCACTAAAGGCCGGGGTATAGGTCGCCGTCACCGTGCCACTGAAGCTGTTCTCCGACGTAAATACGCCGGTGATCGCATAGGTCTCCTCGCAGGTACCAGTCAGGGTGCGACTCGCGCTGAAGTCCACCGCCGTGGAAAAGCTGCCGATCATGGTGCCCGGCTGGGAGCCCGATCCAGCAGAAAGAACGGTGATGCTGGGATAGTTGTCCAGCACACTGAGCTGCGAGAAGCTGATGGTGATGTAGCCGTAGGCGCAGGTGTAGTTGACGGTGCGGTTCAGCGACCATAGATCAGTGTAGTCTATCGTACAATTCTCGTCGATGTCGCCATCGCAGTTGTTGTCAATTCCGTCCTCACACACCTCAACTTCTAATGGCGAAATCGTCGTATCCGTATCGTCACAGTCGTCGCAGATGCTGCTGCCATCGCCGTCGGCATCGGGCGCATCTTCGGTGGCGGAGAGGCAGTCGTCGTCCTGGCCATTACACTGGGTCTCGCGGTTTCCCGGAAAGATCGTGCTGTTGCTCTCGTTGCAGTCGGAGCATTGCCCCACGCCATCGCTGTCGGCATCGGGATCGTCGGCTGTGGAGGATGTACAGTCGTCGTCGATGCCGTTGCAGGTGATCTCGGGATTTCCAGGGTAGACCGCCGCACTGTGGTCGTCACAGTCGGTGCAACTGCTCCAGGAGTCGCCATCCAGATCCACACTGTCGGTCGTGGCGCTGTTGCAGTCATCGTCCAGGCTGTTGCAGGTGACTTCTTGGTTTCCAGCATAGATCGAGGGGTTTGAGTCGTTGCAGTCCACACAGAGGCCCTGGCCGTCGCCGTCCAGGTCGGGGCTGTCGGGGGTGAGGACGTCGCAGTCCTCGTCGGTGCCGGTGCAGGTCAGCTCAGTGGCGGTGGGGTAGATCGCGGGGTTGTTATCGGAACAATCGCTACAGGCATCCCAGCCATCGGCGTCGCTATCCACTGTGTCGGGGGTACTACTGTTGCAGTCGTCGTCCAGGCTATTACAGAGGCTCTCCGTCAACAAGGGACTGATCCCCGCGTTAAAATCGTCGCAGTCCTGGCAGAGCCCGGACCCATCTCCGTCCTGGTCGGGGTTGTCCTCGGTGGTGATGTCGCAGTCGTCGTCTACACCATTGCAGCTGCTCTCCTGGTTTGCCGCGAAGATCGCGGGGTCCAGGTCGTTGCAGTCCAGACAGGCGTCTTCCCCATCCCCGTCCTGATCGGGGCGATCCAGCGTCAGCGGGTCACAGTCGTCGTCCACCGCGTTGCAGGGAGTCTCCGGTTGACCGGGGCCGATGTCCGGGGTGGTGTCGTTGCAGTCGGTGCAGGCGGTGGCGCCGTCGCCGTCGTCGTCCACCCCGTCGGGTGTGGTGGGGTCGCAGTCGTTGTCCAGGCTGTCGCAGGCCAGCTCGGCATTGCCGGGGGCCACCGTTGCATCACGGTCGGCGCAGTCCAGGCAGGCCTCCACCCCGTCGCCATCCTCATCGGGGGCGTCCAGGGTGGCCGGATCGCAGTCTTCGTCGATGCCCGAGCAGGCAAGCTCGGTAACTGAAGGGTTGATCCCCTCGTCGCTGTCGTTGCAGTCCACCGCCACGTAGGCTTCCATGCAGTCGGCGTTATTGCCATCAAAAAAGCCATCGCCGTCCAGGTCGAAGGGCGCGTCTACACTGTCCTCTCCCTCCTCCAACAGCCCATTACACTTGGAAGAAGCGGTAATTTTGATGTCCTGCCCGCAGGCGACCAGGAAGAGGAGGAGGGCAGCAGCCACGGCAGCTCCGGAGGAAGGAGGAGGTTTCTTCCCGGCCACAGTATACGCGATCTCGGTAAAGGAGGCGGCCGCACTCAGGCGGCGCTGGGCGGCTCTTTCAAAAAAGTCCGCGCCATCCTGCGGATTACCTGAAGGTAATTGCGCCGGAATTCCGGGTCGGCAACACTACGCCCGGTGATCACCCGCACGAGCTGTGGAAAAGCGAAGACGTACATACACATGCTCATCATTGCAAGCATGATGTAGGGGGCCTCAAATTCTGAAGTGAGGATCCCGCGATCCTGCGCCTTCTTCACGTCGTCGATACTCTGCGCAGCGTGCTCTTTGCGGATTTTCTCCGCAGGAAGCTCACGATCTTCGATGGAGAGCGCCTCCCACATCAACAGCCGCAGCCAGCGCTGCCGCTTGGGCATCAGCTCCTCAAAGACGCGGGTACACTGGTCACCCATCGGCTCGCGGGAGGAGAAGTCGATGGGCGGGCGACTGGACATCGCCCGCTCAATCACCGCTTCGTACAAGCCATTCTTGTCCTTAAAGTAGTGATAGATTAGCTGTTTGTTGCAGCCTGCAAGGCGCGCGATGGTATCCACACGTGCGCCCGCAAAACCGACGGCGGCAAACTCGTCGAGGGCGGCATCCAGGATCCGACTGCGGCTGTCCATCTCACTCATGTAGCCATCCTACCTCTTTTCGCGCTCAAGATCAACCAGATAGTTGACGACGGTCAGTCAACTGAGTAGTTGACCGGCATGTGGACCATCCTTCTTCTTGCCTGTCACCTTCCCGGTAGTGAAACCAGCAAAACCGAGCCTACAAAGCCGGTGGATGTCGAAATGGGCACCGCTGCCCGGCAGGTCATGCCGCAGTGGCTGCCGGTCACCGGCAGTATCCTGGCCGCCCGGCAGGTGCAGGTGGCGGCCAACGCCTCCGGTGTGGTGACGTCGGTCAAGGTAGAACGGGGCCAGAAAGTCCGCAAAGGGGACCTGTTGGCCGAGGTGGATACACGGCTTACCCGGCTCTCCGCTACGGCAGGGGATGCGCAGGCTCAGGCCTTAAAAGCACAACTTTCCTCTGCCGAGCAGGACTGTGCGCGGAACGAAAAGCTCTTTGCGGAAGGGGTGCTGCCGCAGGCCACCTACGAGCGCGCCGCCGCCGGCTGTGTGGCCACCCGGCGCTCCCTGGAAGCTGCCGAAGCCTCTGCGGATCTCGCAAGGACCAACCTCGCGAATACCAGCATTCGCGCCCCCTTTGACGGGGTGGTCTCCGAAAAACTGATCGAGGTGGGTGCCTTTGTGCAGAGCCCCACGCCGGTGGTGACCCTGGTCGGAGAAGGTGCCTTGAGAGTCCGTTTTTCGGTGCCGGAAGCCTATGCCGCACAGGTGGCGGAGGGCCAGTCGGCACTGCTCTCCCCCAGCACCCAGCCGGGGCTGGAGCTGCCTGCGGTGGTGCGCTACGTGAGCCCAAGCCTGCGCGAACAGACCCGCGACCGGGTGGTCGAGGCCGATATTCAAGGTTCAGACCCCAGTATACTGCCCGGCATGTTTGCGCTGGTGCGGCTGAGTCTGGGCGAAAAAGAGCAGGTGGTGGTGCCCGAAAGTGCGCTGCGGAGCGAAGGTCCGGTCCATCGGCTCTTCACAGTGGTCGAGGGGCGCGCCTTTGAACAGGTGGTGCAGACCGGCTCCCGGAAGGAGGGCTGGGTGGCAATTCCCCAGGATCTGACGGGGACAGAGCAGGTTGTGCTCTCTCCTCCCCCCTCCCTTCGTGATGGCCAGGTAGTGGAGTAGCCCATGCAATGGCTTGCTGAAATCTGTGTTCGTCGCCCTATTTTTGCCTCGGTGCTCACGCTCTTGATCGTGGTGCTAGGTCTGGCTGGCTATAGCACCCTGGGGGTGGATCGTTTTCCCCAGATTGACTTCCCGATCATCACCGTAACAACCGTACTTCCCGGTGCCTCACCCGAGGATATCGAAACGGAAGTCACCGACCGCATCGAGGGGGCGGTCAACACCATCGGCAGCATCGACGAGCTGCGCTCCATCTCCACCGAAGGGGTGTCGATGGTGGTCGTGGTGTTCAAGCTCGAAAAAGACATCGACATCGCCGCACAGGACGTGCGCGACCGTATTGAGCGCATCCGCAACGAGCTGCCGCGCGACATTCTGGCGCCGGTAATTTCCAAGGTAGACCCCGATGCTTCTCCCATCGCCTACCTCGCGCTCAAGGCACCGGCCCGCGACCTGACCTGGATCACCGAACGCGCCGACACCACGGTACGTCGCAGCCTCGAAGTGCTTCCCGGCGTAGGTCAGGTGCGGATTTTGGGGAGTCAAAAGCGTACTATCCACGTCTGGCTGGACCCGATCAAGCTCCAGAGCTTTGGCATGCAGCCCGGCGAAGTGGCCCGGGCGCTGGGCACCCAGAACGTGACCATCCCCGGCGGGCGGGTGGACACCAGTCGTGACCAACTCTCCCTTCGGGTCTACGGAAGGGTGGAAGATCCTCTGGAGCTGGCCCGGGTTCCGGTGCGGCTGATGGGCGAGCGGGTCATCCGCGTCGAAGATGTGGCGCGGGTGGAGGATGGCGCCGAGGAGACCGAGTCCATTGCCCTGTGGAATGGCGAGCCCGCCGTCGTGATGGCAGTGCGGAAGCAGAGCGGCGCCAACACCATCGCCGTCGCCGACAAGATCCAATCCGCGATGAAGGACATCCAGGAGCTGCTGCCCCCGGATGCCACCCTGGAAATTATCCGCGACGAATCGGCCTCAATTCGTACCGGCACCGACGCCGTGAAGGAGCACCTGCTGATCGGCGCCATCCTCGCCGCGTTGGTGGTGCTGCTCTTCCTGGGAAGTGGGCGTTCCACCATCATTGCAGCGCTGGCCATCCCCACCTCCGTCATCGGCACTTTCGCGGTGATGGCGGCCATGGGCTACACGCTGAATACCATCACGCTGCTGGCCCTGGCGCTGTGTGTCGGCATCGTCATCGACGACGCGATCGTGGTGTTGGAAAACATCTATCGGTTTGTGGAAGAAAAGGGCATGACGCCCAAGGAGGCCGCGGTCGAAGGGACAAGGGAGATCGGCATGGCGGTGTTGGCCACCACCCTGTCGTTGATCGCCGTGTTCATGCCCGTCGCCTTCATCGCCGGTATCCCCGGACGTTTCCTGCGCGGCTTCGGCGTGACCATGTCAGTATCCATCGCGGTGTCGCTGTTCGTCAGCTTCACGCTCACCCCGATGCTGGCCTCCCGCTGGTTGAAGGCCAAAATTCCCGGAAAACATCGCAAGTCCATTCTCGAAAGACTTTCCGATGTGTTCTATCAACCCATCGAAAAAATCTATATGGTGATGTTGGGCTGGGCCATGCGGTGGCGGTGGGTGGTGGTGGTGCTGTCGCTGGCATCGTTGGGCATGGTGCCCATCCTGGGGGGCCTGGTGAAAAAGGGCTTCCTTCCCAACGATGATCGCGCCCAGTTCGAGGTGGTGATCCGCGCGCCGGAAGGTGCGAGCGTCGCGCGGACGGCGGTGATCGGCGAGCGCTTTGCCAGGGACATCCGAGCACTTCCGAACGTAGAGTACACACTGACCACCATCGGCGGAGACGAGCAGGGCAACGACAACGTGGCGCGTGTCTACGTGCGGCTGACCGATCCCAAAGTGCGGCTGACCACTCAAGACGCGATGATGGAGCGGGTCCGCAACGAGGTTCTCTCTAAAGCCACGCCAGACCTGCGGGTTTCCGTATCCCAGGTCTCCGACATCGGCGGAACCGGGCAGTCCACGGCGCGCATCCAGTACAACCTGGTCGGGCCAGACCTGGACCAGCTGGGCGTCTACGCCAACGAGACGGTAAAGCAGCTGAAGCAGGTGAAGGGTGCGGTAGACGTGGACAGCAGCCTGGTGCTCGGAAAGCCAGAGTTGGGGGTCTATGTGGATCGTGCACGAGCCGGTGATCTCGGCGTCAGTGTGGCCGACATCGCAACGAGCCTGCAATTCCTGGTGGGCGGGCAGAAGGTGGGCAGCTTCGAGCAGAAGGGGGAGCAGTACGAAGTGCGGATGCGTGCGGATGCCCCGTGGCGTTCCAACCCCGATATGCTCGGGGTACTGATGATGCCCTCGACCAAGCTGGGGATGGTGCCTCTTACCGACGTGGTGCAGTTGCGCGCG
>CAITDR010000606.1 GCA_903891165.1 uncultured Pseudomonadota bacterium | reverse complement strand
CGGCAGCCTGGGCGTGCTGTTCTGGACCAGCATCCACCTGACGCTGCTGATGCTGGCGATGGTGCCTTTTGTGGCCATCGGAGCGGCAATTTTTGCGCGCTATGTGCGCAGTCTCTCCAAGCGCACCCAGGATGCCCTGGCGGGCGCTTCTACCGTTGCGGAGGAGGTTTTTTCCAATATCCGCACGGTGCGCAGCTTTGCACGGGAGTCCGGGGAGCTGGACCGCTACGCGACGCGGGTGAACGAGGCGCTGGCATTGGGACGGCAGATGGGGCTGGCCTACGGCTCCTTTCAGGGAGCGGCGAGTTTTGCCGCTTTTGGCTCCATCTCGCTGGTGCTCTGGTTTGGTGGTCACCGGGTGATGAGCGGGGAGCTGTCGGTGGGCACCCTCACTTCCTTCCTTCTCTACACCTTTTACCTGGCTTTTTCGCTTGGGGCGCTGTCCGGGCTCTACGGGGACTACCAACGTGCAGTGGGTGCCAGCCAGCGGGTTTTTGAGCTCTTGAGCCAGGAGCCGGTCCTACGTCCAGGCAGCAAGGTGCTGCCGGAGGTGGTGGGGAAGATGGAGCTGGAACAGGTGGTTTTTGCCTATCCGAGTCGTCCGGACGTGACCGTACTCGGTGGGGTGGACATCACCCTGGATCCGGGGCGGGTGGTGGCACTCGTCGGGCCTTCCGGTGGTGGAAAAAGTACGGTTGCGGCGCTGCTTTCACGCTTCTACGATCCGCTTTCCGGGCTGGTGCGACTCGATGGGGTGGACCTGCGCGAGCTGGATCCCTCCTGGCTACGGCGGCAGATCGGAATGGTAGCGCAGGAACCGGTGCTTTTTGCGATGAGCCTCGGCGACAACATCCGCTATGGCCGCCCCGAGGCCAGCGATGCAGAGGTGGAGGCCGCCGCAAAAGCGGCAAATGCCCATGATTTTATCATGGCCCTGCCCGATGGCTACCGCACTCAGGTGGGCGAGCGTGGCGTGCGGCTCTCCGGTGGGCAGCGGCAGCGGATTGCCATTGCGCGGGCCCTGCTCAAAGATCCCCGCGTCCTGGTGCTGGACGAGGCAACTTCCGCCTTGGATGCGGAGAGTGAGCACCTGGTCCAGGAGGCTCTGGAGCGCCTGATGAAGGGCCGCACCGTGCTGGTCATCGCCCACCGCCTGTCCACGGTGAAGAATGCCGACCGGGTTATAGTGGTAGAAGGCGGGAAAATTGCCGAAGCGGGCACACACGACGAGCTGGTTGCGGCCAATGGCCTCTACCACCGCCTCGTGGAGCGTCAGTTCACCCGGTAGTCCAGACTACAGAGCTGTCTAAAACATCTCCCAGTCGCCCAGCTGCTTGCCCTGGTTACGCTTGCCCGCCAACATCCAAGCGTCGGCGGCGGCGATCAGGTTGAGCAGACCGAAGCAGCCACAGCTGATCAGGGCCAGCCCCAACATCACGCCGCCCTTGACCGTCTGGCCCAGGTAGATCTGGCCGGCGCCCGGTAGAAACAGGCTGATCACTGCTGCCAGCCCGCCGGACACCTGGGCCACCGGCTCGGCCGGGGCCGGTGCAGCGCGGACCACCGCCTTTACCGGCGGCTTGCCCACCGCCGCATCGATCTCCGGGCGGGTCACCACGGCTACCGTAGGGGCGCTCTCCTCCTCTAAACCTTCAGGAAGATCGGGCGGAACCATGGTGCGTGCGGCACGGCGCTCGGCAGGTTGCGGGTCCGGTGTGGTCGCGACCCTCCTGGCATCGGTGGTCGGCAGTGGCGGCGGCCCTCCCTGCGGCCCCATTGACGGAAGAGGTGGCGGTGAACCTCCTGATCCACCTACCGGCAGTGGCGGCGGTGTCGCGCTGGAAGGCAGGGGAGGCGGCCGCGGGGGCTCCGGTGCCCCAATTTCCAGAGAAAGTTCGTCGTCCCCGCTGAAGACGATGGTGGGGTTGGAGCGCCGCACCGGCTCCGGCTTGGCGGCAACAGGGACCGCACGCACCCCTTCCAGGGTTCCAGGCTGGTCTTTCTCATCATCGGACGGATTGGACGGCATCGGACCTCCAGAGCGGCTATAACCCGCTGCCCTTCAGCCGGAAGTGGAGGAAGGGCGCAGCTTTCGTGACAGGGCCAGGGCCTCGGCATGGTCGGGCTTGAGTTTTAGCACTCGCGCAAGACGACGTTGGGTGGCCTCTTCGTCCCCCTGTTGGTACAGGATCTGGCAGAGGAACCACGTGGGATCCACCAGCTTGGGATCCAGCTGCTCGGCCAGGCGCAAGAGCGTCATCGAGGTCTCTTCTTGATCGGCAGACTCGGCGCGCGGGTTCTGATAGTGTGCCCAGCCCAGCCAGGCGATATTTCTGGCTGAACCTGGCATAATGTCACGCGCCTTCGAAAAATGCTGCTCGGCCAGCGCCCATGCCTGCTTGGCCAGGGCCGCCTTCCCTTGAAGAAAATGTGCCTCGTCCGGTCCCACTTCCTCGGACAGCTCCTCCGGCTCCGGGACCCGATCGCGCAGCTGCTTCTGCGCCTCCTCGACCCGACGCAGCATCCGGCGCGCCAGCGCGGACACCTCCGCATCCGGATGCCGTACCAGATCGGTGTAGCGTCCCAGCATACGGCTTGCTGCTCGCTCAATCCGTTCCTCTGGAGACCCAGGTTGAATGCCAAGTACCATCCATGGACTGGCATCCCGTAGCAGATCTCCCTCCCGACGAAGCATCGCCACCAGCTGCTCTTTGCCCATGGTGGAGGCCGGTCCCACCGTTGGCACCACCGGCTCGATGGAGCGGGTGTGCGTCGGGGCACTTTCGGTACTGAAGGGGCGGTCGGGGATGGACGCCCGGGCAGTGTTCCCACGCAGGTCCACAATAGAGCTGGAAACTTTTTCGGGGAAAGAAGCGCGGTTCCGGGCCGGAATGGTGCGCACGTGACGCGAGGAAAGGGAGGCACTGGGCCCGTCGGGTTGGGAGCCGAAGCTGCCCCCGTGCAGGCTTCCGCTCCGGCTCTCCAGCTCAGACGCCACCAGAGCCTGTCGGGTGGAGGAGCGTGGAGGTTGATTTTCCAGGATAGACCTGCGGGGAGCGTGGACCACACGCTCCAGCGGCGCGATGTCTCGCCCCGTGCCCCCCGCGATTGGCGCACCTTCTTTGGCCAGCCCCATCAGGAGCAGGGCCTGCAAGAGGGTGCGCAGCTCGGGCTCACTGCAGACCCCGGGCTGGGCCAGCATCGCAAGCGAGGAGTGTCCGCTGGTGCTGCGCAGCGTGGCGCGCACCACAGATGCAATAGGAAGATCCTCGATAGCCCGCAAATCGAAGTTGAGGTGGCTCTGGTCCCGGAGCGGCAGCGTAGCGCCCAGTTCCTGCGCGCGTTGGTACAGGAGGTCCCCCAGCATCATCCGAGAGCCGGAGCGGTCCACCTCCGCGGTGTGGAAGCTCAGGGTGCCGTGCCGCAGCGCCTCGCGAATCAGGTTGATGGCGTCAATTCCCACCGGACCCCCTTCGCCCATCTCGGCCTGGCGCTCGGTGCCGTCTACATTCAAACGGAGGATCCCGCTGCTTTTTTGGGACCACAGCTCGGTGAGCAGACGCAGGTTCTCCTCCACGGTGCTCCCGCTGGGGGGCGGAGGAGCTGGAGGGGGGGCCGGCGCGATGCTGCGCACCCGATCGGTGAGGGTGAAGGCGTTAAAGGGGCGACTGTACAGCTCGGCCCGCAGCAGCTCTCCGACCTGCATGGTGCGGCTGTCCAGCTGGTCTACGGTCAGGAAGGCGGGCACCGGGTTGGTCTGTTGCCGCAGCACGCGCAACAGCTCCAGACCTGAAGGGGCGGTCATGCCCGCATCCAGGATCAGTAGGTCCCAACGTTCCTTATTCAGTAAACTGCGGGCCATGGGGCCACTACCCGCCACATGGACACGGTGTCCATCGGCCTCTAGCATGTCTCCCAGTAGGCGCCCGACGGACTCGGAACGGTCCGCGACAAGGATCAACATTCTCCCACCCAACGCCGGGCTATCTCAAATCGGGGAGGCCGGCACCTCCCTGTTAGACTAAGTTCGGCAAATTGGAGGGCATCCCGGTGGCCACGACCAGCGCTGTTGGCGGACTCTATGGAATGGCAGATGCTTCGTGGGGTGACCCCTTGGCGCAGTACCACCTTCTGGCAGCGGAGGGGGTTTCCGTGGTACAATTTCGCTGTAAAGGCTGGACAGACGAAAAACTTTTTGAGCTCGTGTGCGAAGCAGGTACCGACGGACCCCTCCGGGTTGTCAACGATCGGATCCCGGTTGCCGGGGCGGCAGGCTGTTGGGTACACCTGGGTCAAGAGGATGGCGCGGACCCTCCTCTCCCCTTCGGCCGCTCCACCCACAGCCTCCGAGATCTTGCGAAAATCGGTAGTGCAGCCTACATCGGATTTGGGCCGGTCTTCGCCTCCACCACCAAGGCCGGGGTTCGTGCCCCCCGAGGACTGGAGCTGTTGGCGGAAGTGGTCCGACAAAGCCCGGTTCCGGTGGTGGCCATCGGTGGCATCGATCTCAGCAACATCGACGCCGTGCGGCAGACGGGGGTTGCGGCGTGGGCGGTGATCGGGGCTATCTGGGGATCTGCCGATCCGCGCGCGACGATCCGGGCGCTGCGCTGAGCCGCTCATCTGCGGATCGGTTAGTGCGTCAGATCATGCGCCTTCTGTCTCCGCTCGTCTGCCTGCTCCCCCTGGGGAGCGCTCTTTTGTGGGCGCGTCCTGCTTTTGCTCAGGAGGGTTCTGGACCCGACCCGGACGCACCGGCAGCCGAGCCTGCCGAGAGCCTGTGGAGCTATATCGAGGGGGCCCCTCCCCGCCAGGGCGACGTGCAGGCCACCGCGGAGCTGGCCGCAGAGCGCTTTGCCGAGCTCGGTTTTATGGGGATGGTGGGGGCTGAGCCTCCCGTGGACTACTACCTGGATCCGGTGGGCGCCACCGCGTTGGACCCTTTCCACCTGGACAAGCTGAACCCGGCGGAGTTCGACATCCCAGTCGTGGTCAACGACATGGTGAAGCAGTGGATGACCTACTTTTTAGGCCCCGGCCGGAAGTACTACACCCGCTACCTCGCGCGCTCCACCCGCTGGCTGCCGATGATGCACGCCGAGATGGATGCACGCGGTCTACCTCGGGATCTGGCCTATCTCTCGATGATCGAGAGCGGCTTTAACACCGGGGCCTACTCCTATGCTTCGGCGGTGGGACTGTGGCAGTTTATGTCAGGGACCGGAAAAGACTACCATCTGCGTATCGACTGGTGGATCGATGAGCGCCGGGATCCCGAAGCCTCTACAAAAGCAGCATTAAGCTACCTTTCCGACCTGCACCGGATGTTCAGCGGAGACTGGTGGCTAGCCTGGGCCTCCTACAATGGCGGGCAGGGTCGGGTGATGAACGCGACCCGACGCCTCGGCACCGCAGATTTTTGGAAGATTGTCAAGGCCGATGTGCTGCATCCTGAGACCGAAAATTACGTTCCCAAGCTCATCGCTGCGGCCATCATCGGCAAACATCCCGAGCGCTACGGTTTTGTCGGGATCAAATATCAGGAAGCCTTCAGTTTCGACAGTGTAGAGGTGCCCGCTTCGGTAGCGGTAGAGGTGCTGGCCCGCTGCGCAAAGATGACCGAAGAGGAGTTTCTGGATTATAATCCCGCAATCCTCCGCTTCTCGCTTCCTCCCGACCCTGAAGTGCAGAAGATCCGTGTTCGGAAGGGGGGCGCCGCCGCCTTCAAGGAAGCCTTTGACAAGATTCCACCCCAGGAAAGGGTCAGTTTTGCCCGCCATGTGGTCAAGCGCGGCGAGAGTCTGGCGGGCATCGCCGCCAAGTACAACGTGCGGGTGGAGGACATCGCTCGGGTCAATCGAATCGGCAATGTCAACCAGATCTATGTGGGCATGGAGCTGGTGATTCCCTCCACCGGCAGCCGGGCGTCGGCCTCCGCGCCGCCCACCGCTTCCAGTGCGGCGCCTGCTCCCGCCGCCGCTTCAGCACCCGCTCCAGCGGCCGCAACAAAACCGGTCTACTATACAGTTCGCTCGGGGGATACACTTTCGGGGATCGCGTCTACGCACAAGATCAGCCTGGACCAATTACGTAGCTGGAACGGACTGAAAAGCTCGGACACCATCTATGCCGGCCAGAAGCTTAAGGTAGGTCAGACGACGACCTCCACCAGCAGCTCTACAAGTGGAAGTAGCTCTACAAACGGAAGCAGCTCTAAAAACGGAAGTAGCTCTACTTCTGGAAGTGCCGCCAAGCCCGCCACCACCCATACCGTGGTGGCCGGGGACACTCTGTCGGGAATCGCCTCCAAGTATGGCGTGACCATCGACCAGATTAAAGCCTGGAACAAGCTCAGCTCTACAGCGATCCAGGCTGGGCAGAAGCTGGTGGTGCGGCCCGCAACCAGTGGCAGCACCAGCAGCTCGGCGGGCAGCTCCGGTGGCACATCGAGCAGCTCTTCTGGTAGCTCCGCGGCTACTTCCAGCGGATCCACCAGCTACACCGTTCGAAAGGGCGATACCCTGGGCGCGATCGCCGACCGCTATAACTGTACGGTAGAGCAGCTCAAGGCGTGGAACAAGCTGAGCAGCTCTACGATCTATCCAGGCCAGAAGCTGAAGATCCAGAAATAGGTAGGGCAAAATGCTGAGCGTTCAAGAAGCCCTCGACCGTATCCTCCCGCATGTGCCGCCGCTGGCCACCGAGCGGGTGCCGTTGAGTCAGGCCTTGGGCCGGGTCCTGGCCGAAGCTGTTGTTTCTACCATCGATCTTCCCGCCTGGGACAACTCGGCGATGGATGGCTTTGCGGTGCGCTGGGCCGATCTGCCCGGTCGCCTGCGGGTGTTGGAGACGGTGGCGGCGGGTGCGGTGCCGCAGTTTCCAGTTGAAAAAGGAACCGCGACGCGGATTATGACGGGTGCGCCCGTACCGGCCGGCGCCGACGCCGTGGTGATGGTGGAGGAGAGCGAGGGGGAGGGGGAGGAGGTGAGCTTCCGGCGGCAACCCCGAGAAGGGCAGCATATCCGCCGAAAAGGTTCAGATCTGCAGGCGGGGACCGTCGTCCTGCAGCCGGGGACGGTGCTCGGGGCCGGTGCGCTGGGCCTCGCGGCTGCGGTGGGGGTGCCCAGCCTGCGTGTGGCCGTGCGCCCCCGGGTGGGCATCCTCTCCACCGGGGATGAGGTCGTAGAAACGGGCTTTCCCCTCGATCATGGGCAGATCTGGTCCTCCAACAGCCGCTCTTTGGCGGCCCTGGTGGAGCAGGCGGGCGGGGTTCCGGTGGATCTGGGCATCGTGCGTGACGAACCAGCGGCGTTAAAGGCAGCTTTCCACGAGGGACTCCGCTGCGACATCCTGCTGTCCACTGGCGGGGTGAGTGTGGGCGACTTCGACTATGTGAAGGAGGTGCTCCAGGATCTGGGGGTAGTCATGGACTTCTGGAAAGTCTGGATGAAGCCCGGAAAACCGCTGGCCTTTGGCAATATCGGCAGCCGCCCCATCTTCGGCCTGCCCGGCAATCCCGTCAGCTGTATGGTGAATTTCCTACAGTTCGTGCGGCCGATGATCCGGTTGATGGTGGGGGATCCGCGCCCTTTTCTGCCGGTACTCCGTGCCAGATTGGAGGCGCCGATCAAACGTCGTCCCGATCGTCCCGAGCTCCTCCGTGTGGCGCTGCGTCACGATGGGGAGCAGCTGTGGGCGCGCGCTGTGGGTGGGCACCAGGGCAGCGGCAATTTGGCAGCCATGGCCCAGGCGCACGGACTTCTTCTGGCCGATCTCGACGAGGTCTTACTGGAAGATCGGGTTTGGGTGCAGGTTTTCGACAACTCTTTCCTCTGCGCGGAAGAGCCTTTTTACCCCTGGTCCGCCGAGGTACCCGCCCACGACGACGGCTGCTGATGCGCGGCTGTATCCTGGCTGGCGGGCTGTCTTCGCGTTTTGGCACGGATAAGGCGCTTTTTCAGATAGGTGGGCAACCACTGGCGCTGCGGATCGCCGCCCGTATGGCGGAGGCGGGTCTGGAGCCGATCTTGGTGGGACGGCACGTCAGAAACATTGGTATCCCCGAGCTTCTGGAAGAAGAGCGGTCGTCACGCCATCCACTTTGGGGGGTGGCCGCTGGCCTGCAGGAGGGGGCGGCGCTCTTCTGTCCCTGCGACCTGCCGGATCTGGAGGCAACGGCGCTGCGGCGGCTGTTGGAGGCCTGGGAGGAGCACCCGGAAGGGGTCTATGCTGCGGGCCAGCCTCTTTTGGGGGTTTTTCCAGCTTCTTTGTGGGAAAAATCAAGGTCTCTGGCCGCACGGGGCGGCCGCGTCTATGACTTTGTATCCCAGCTTACGATTGTGAATATAGGCGCGTTCAAAAATCTGAATTCTCCAGAGGGAGCCGAACGGTGAACACACTCCCTTTGCCGACGGTGGTCTGTACGTCCAGCTCGCCCCGGTGGGCCTGCACGATCCGCTGACAGATGGGCAGCCCCAGACCGGTGCCGTCGGCGCGGGTGGTAAAGAAGGGGACGAAGATCTGATCCAGGTCTGAAGGCTGGATTCCTGGTCCGCTGTCCTCCACCGCCAGCTCCAGGCAGCGGTGGTCCCACAATTGGGGGTTTTGGAAGCGACCGGAGCGCACCCGGATCCTCAGCGTTCCATCGCCCTTTATAGCCTGGACGGCATTCTGGCAGAGATTTAAGAGGACCTGCTTCAGGCGCGGGGCATCCACAGATATAGTTGGAAGATCTTCCAAAATGTCCTCCTCCCAACGGACTTCACCGAGGCCCTGGGCCCGCAGCAGGCTGGCCACCTGGGCGATCAACTGGTCCAGGCGTACCGGCTCCAGATTCAACTGGAGGGGACGGGCATAGTCCAGAAATTGGGTAACCACCCCGTTGAGACGATCCACCTCGTCCACGATCACCTGCACCATCTCCCCGTCCGGTGGGCCATCGTCGGTCTGAAGATATTGTGCAGCCCCTTTGATCCCGGCCAGGGGGTTGCGAATCTCATGCGCCAGCCCGGCGGCCATGGTACCCAGGGCGGCGAGCCGGTGCATCTCCTTCAGACGCTCGAAGTCGTGGAGATTTTCAAGGATAATGCTGACTCTTCCCGTCAGCGCTTCCAGCCGCCGCATCTCCTCCACCGAAAAGCCACCCCCGTCGCCATCCGAGAGCACCAGCCAGCCCAAGAGCGTCTCTCCGGTGCGCAGCGGCAGAGCTGCATCCGCCCGCATGCCATCCAAAATCCGAAGGATTCCATTGGCTTCTTCCATCTGGTTGGGAAAGTGGCGTCGCTCCACCTCCAGCCAGGGACGCACCAGTGCGTTCCGACGGGGCAACACCGCGCGCAGCGGCTCTCCGGCCAGCCTCTCCAACTGTCCGCCTTCTCCCTCCCCTCTGCGGTTGTTCAGCCGGTAAGAGCCGCGCTCGCCCTCCCACAGATACAGCGACGCGGAGCGGATTCTTCCGCTTCCGACCAGCCTTCCCAGCAACTCATCGGCGAGGCCATCGGTGGAGATCACCCGGGCCAGCCCCGCATCCACCTGCTGCATCGCCTCGCGCAGGCGTTGGCCTCGGCGATCCAGCCACTCCAGGGCATGCCCCTCCAGCCAACCCCGTACCGGGTCCAAGGCCAACAAGCCAAGAAGAACCGCCAGGATCGCCTGGAATGAGGAGTGACCCGGCATCGACGGACCCACCTGGATCAGCGTCACCGCGCCCAGCGCCGCCGCGGCCGCACCGATGTTGCCCACCTGGGTAAGCCCACGGGAAACCACCAGAATCAGCTCGTCCAGGTCCAGCATCCGCTGGCGGCTCACCGCCTGGGACAGGATGTAGATCGAAACCGTCGCAAGAATAGCACTGGTAGGCGGCGCAACCCCCTGTAGTTGGACCGCTCGATAGAGTAGGTCTAAGTTGTGTTCAATGGGTCCGGCTTGGAATCGTCCGATCGCCTCGATGCCCAGGAGGATCACCGGCACACCCATCAGCACCAGCAGGTTGCGCAGGCGCCCCTGCTCCAGCGGCAGCTCCTGTACCGAGGCCAGACGGAGCAATCGTAGAGCTTCCACGCATAAAAGTCCCAACAGCACCGTGCCCAGCCCCACCTCGGTGCCGCGCGCCAGCCACAGGATGTCCCACTGCCGTGCGGTCAGGGAAAGCCCGAGGTAGACCAGGAGAAAGCCCCAGGGGAGGGCAGGGGAGCGCAGCGGTCCGGGCAGCTCCTCTGGCCGCCGCTCGGCCCCCAGCAGCGCATCCAGGAAGGCTCGGAAGTAGAAGGGGACCGCGATGGCGATGGCGCCCCGAAGCAGGCGCAGCAGATCGGTATCCAAAAGCAGGTAGGCGCAGAAACAAAGCCAGACACCGGCAATTGCCATCGCCAGACGGGCAAAAGCCAGACGTAGTGGCTGGGTCGGGTCGCGACGCAAGGTGCGGGCGGCGATGACCAGGGTCAACATCCCGGTCAGGGCATAGATGAAGACATTCACCGCAGCCGGTTATCCCGTCTGCATGGATCCTCGCGCGTTGCCCGCTATCGATCGCCTGCTCCGGCAGGTGCCCCAGCTCCCTCGTAGCCTCGCGCTGCGGGAGGCGCGCCGCTTGGTCGCTGAAGTGCGCGCAGGAAAACCTGCACCAGAAGACTGGGTACAAGCGCTTATTCAACGTGTCGAACGGGAACAGCTACCGATGCTCCGGCCGGTGATCAACGCAACCGGGGTGGTGTTGCACACCAACCTGGGCCGGGCGCCGATGTCGGCGTCAGTTGCCGCGGCGGTTGCGACGGCGGCCCAGGGCTATATCAACTTGGAGCTGGATCTGGAGACGGGAGAGCGCGGCGAGCGGCTGGGGCCGGTGCGTGGGCTCTTGGCCGAACTCTGTGGTGCTGCCGACGCCCTGGTGGTCAATAACAATGCTGCAGCCGTACTTCTGGCGCTTTCCGGCATTGCAGCGGGCCGAGAAGTGGTGGTGTCGCGCGGCGAGCTGGTGGAGATCGGCGGCAGCTTCCGGGTGCCCGAGGTGATCGCTCAGGGGGGCGCCCGGCTGGTAGAAGTGGGCACAACCAATCGGACCCGTAATGTAGACTACGAAAATGCCAGTGGGGTGAATACGGGGGCATGGCTGCTGGTACACCCCTCCAATTTTAAGGTCACAGGCTTCACAGAAAAGCCCGATCGCAAAAAGCTCGCCGAGGCCGCCCATCTTCGCGGCATCCCACTCCTGGAGGATCTGGGCGCGGGCGCGCTCGTGGCTGGCCTGGGCGAGCCGACCGTGGCCGAATTGCTCGATCAAGGGGTGGATCTGGTGATGTTCTCGGGAGACAAGCTGCTGGGTGGGCCGCAAGCGGGCATCCTGGTAGGGCGGGCGGATCTGATCCAGAAATTGCGAAAACACCCGCTCTATCGTGCACTTCGGGTGGATCGTCTGGTACTGGCGGCGCTGGAGGCCACCCTGCGTGGCTATCTATCGGGCGAGCTGCCACCCGCCGTGCAGATGATCCAGGTGGAAGGGAAGCTTCTGATGCCTCGGCTCCGGCGCTGGCAGGAGAGGCTGAAGGACGCTGGTATTCCATCGACAATTGTTGAGGATGTAGGCTTTGCAGGCGGAGGATCTCTGCCGGGGGAGGGGTTGCCGGGGCCGGTGTTGTGCATGGAGGGGCCGGTAGTGGCGCTGGCCAGGCACCTGCGCCTGGGCCGCCCGGCCGTTCTGGGTCGGCTGAAGGAAGGCAGCCTTCGGCTGGATCCGCGGACGGTGCGGGAGGAGGAGGAGGAGGCGCTTTTGACTGCGATTATCACCGCATGGAAGGCGCAGAATCTGTAGGAGGTGCAGGATGCGCGCTGGCGGGCCACCCTTTCTGCTTTCTTTTACGCCTCCGGCGGGTTAATAGAGGGCTTCTTTCTGGGCGGCCATGTCGATCGGCTTCTACGAGCTTCTCCAGGTTCCAGCGGATGCCAGCCTCGATACCATTCGGGTGGCCTATCAGGATCAGGTTGCCCAGGTGGTGCGGAAGGCCCGCGCCGCCGAGGCCCGTCAGGCCGACATGGCCGCGGTGGAGGCGCGCCGCCAGACCCTCGCGGAGGCCTTTGCCGTGCTCTCCGATGCGCCGCGGCGGCGTCGCTACGACCGCTTCCGCGAGCTGTCCAAGGGGGCGATGCCTACCGATCCGGAAGAGCTGTGGAACCTCGCTGCACCGTCCATGGTGGACCCTGCCGCGGCTGCGGCCCTGGAGGTGGTGCGCACCCTCACCGAGCTGAAGGTGGGAGATCCCTTTGGTGTACGCCAGGAAGTGGATCCCAAACGTGCGGAGAGCAACCGTGCTCCCGAGCCCCGCTCCGCCGAGCCCCGTCCCGAGCCGCGCTCCGCCGAGCCCCGCCCCCGCGAGACCCGCAATGCCGAGCCACGGGTTGCCGACCCGCGGCCAGAGGTGCCGCGTCCCGACCCGCGTGCCTCCCGACCGCCTGAGCCTGCGCCACAACCTCGGCGTCCAAAGCTGCGTGTCCCCGAGCTGCCTGCGGACTCCGTCTCCATGGAGATCATCGAAGACGAAGAGGTGGTGCTTCTGGGCCCCTCCGCCAAGGTGGACACCCGGAAAGCCCAAGGTCCACGAATCGAACTCCCCGATCACCATGCCGTCGCTCAGGTGCGGGTCGAGCCACTGGACGACGACGTGCGCCCCGGCCCGGCACGGGTAGAGATCAAGGATCTTCCGCCGCGGAAGCCCAAAGTGGCCTCGGCGGAGGACATCGCACGGATGTTGGATCAGTACGGTCCCACCGGCGCATGCCTCAAGGCGGTGCGCGAGGCGCGGGGCATCACCCCTCAGGAGCTGTCCCACACCACCCGGATCTCGCAGCGCTTTATTGAAGCGCTAGAGCGGGATGCCTATCATGAACTTCCGGCCGCCACTTTTGTGCGTGGTTATGTTAAAATGGTGGTGAGGATGCTTCATATGGTGAACCACGGTCCCGAGCTGGATGAGTTTGTGGACGGCTATATGGCAAGATTCCATCGGAACCGCGGGTAGTTATGCAGAAGAGCTTGAAGTGGGAGGTGGATGGTCGGGCGACCAGCCGCCTGGATCGGAGTCTGGCCGAGGTTTTCCCTGAATTTTCCCGCGCGCGGGTGCAGGCGCTGATCGAGCAGGGGCAGGTGCGGGTGGACGGCCGGCTCGGCCGCAGCTCGGAGAAGCCGGTGCGCGGCCAGATTGTAGAGGTGGATGTCCCCGATCTCGCCGACGCTGGCATTGTGCCGGAGCAGATTCCGCTGGAGATCCTCTACGAGGATGCCGAGCTGGTAGTCTTGAACAAAGTGGCGGGAATGGTGGTGCACCCGGGTGCCGGAAATGAGCGGGGCACCCTGGTGAATGCCCTGATGGGCCGGGGTATGGAGCTGTCCGGCATCGGCGGGGAGCTGCGGCCGGGCATCGTCCATCGCCTGGATGCGGGCACCTCGGGGGTGATGGTGGTGGCCAAGAGCGACACTGCACATCGTCGTCTTGCGAAACAGTTTGAGGCCCACAGCATCGAGCGGCGCTACCTCGCGGTGGTGCACAAGGTGCCGCTGCACGACCGGGGAACGGTGCGCTCAGAGCTGGGCCGCGACCCGCGTGATCGGATGCGCTTTGCATCGGTGGAAAGTGGAAAAGAGGCGGTCACCCACTGGGAATGCCTGGCACGGGGCGACCGGGTGGCCCTGGTGGAGTGCAAGCTCGAAACCGGGCGTACCCACCAGATCCGGGTCCATATGACCGAGGCCGGCCATCCCCTTTTGGGCGATCGTGCCTATACGCGTCGCGACTGCACCCCCACCGCCACCCTGCGGGAGCGCGCCGATGCGCTCACCCACCCGCTCCTGCACGCGCGGGTGCTGGCTTTTGAGCACCCAAAAACGAAGGAGCGGCTGCACTTTTCTGCGCCGCCGCCCCCGGACTTTCTGGACTTCTGTGCTGCCGCCGCCCTGCAGCACCCCTATCTGCTGCCTACTGGCACTCAGGCGCGTTGAGGTCGGGGAAGGCCGGGTTGATGTTCAAGAGACTATTGGCTGGCGCCGTGGGATCCACAAAATCGAGTTCGATGCAGGAGTTGCTTCCGTTGCCACAGGCCACGCAGTTTACCCCAAGCTGCGCCAGGAGTTGGCAACTGTAGCCTGCACTACTAAGTGCGGCGCTGATATCCACGAGTGCGGTAACGTTTACATCCGTCATCTCAGAGCCATCGGAAGCGATGCTGCCCACGGTGGACAGGGACAGGAGATCGGCGCTCACGCCGCTGATGCTGAGCGTGGTGTCCACCGGCCCCACAGTAAAGGTACCGCCGGTGTAGGGCACCGAGGGGTAGTCCATTGGGGCCAGGCAGGCATACTGGTGGCTGCCGCCCGTGGTATCGCCGACAGCGCCGATCAAATCGAGGTTGGCCCCGTCAAAAGACTCCACTTCGTAGATCAGGAGTGTGTTGGTGGTGTAGGACCACAACAGCGACACGATGCTGCTGGGCGGGCTGTTCCACACGATGTCGTTGCCGGTCATGTCCACGAGGTAGTTGGTCCCCGTGAAGTCCAAGGGCTCTTCCACCGTGGTGAAGGTGGTGGTTGTGGCCGCGGCGCAGACGGTGGTGGTCAGGCTGTAGTCGCTGAGGTAGTCCAGCAGTGCATCGGGGGTGAAGGTGGCGGAGAGGCCGTCGCCCGCGAGACTAATGGTGCCGGGAATGGCGGTATTCCCCTGGTATAACTCCAGGGTGGCCTCGGTGGCGGGCGCCGTGAACCACGCGGTGGGCGTGACTTCCAGGTTGACGTCGGTGGCGCCATCGGTGGGGTCGGTGCTGCCCACGGTGGCTGTGCAGGGATCGGCATCGGCATCGGTATCCGCATCGGTATCTGCGTCGGTGTCGCTGTCCGTATCGGAGTCGGTGTCGGTGTCCGAGTCGGTATCGGTGTCGGTATCCGTATCGGTATCCGTGTCGGTTTCTTCGGACTCTTTCACCACGCCGTCGGAGTCGTTGGCGGGTTTGTTCTCGTCGGTTTTGCAGGCAGCGAGGGGCAACAGAAAGAGCCAGAGGATGCGCATGGTGTCTCCTCCGTGCACAATAACCGTGGCGGTCGAAAACCGCGACCACCACCGCAGGGATTGGAGGCGCCCGCCGCCTCCGCTCTGTGGGCGCCTTCTACTGGGAGCACACCGGGGTGCCCAGCTCGCAGTCCGGGCAGTCGGCGGCGGCGACCTCCTGGAAGGAGGTGCTGACTTCTTTCCCCGTCAGCTCCTGGATTTCCAGCGGGCTGCAGTAGGGCTGGCCATCGCTGGCGCAGGCGACGCAGCTTGTACCGAAGTCAGCCAGCAACCCGCAGATCTCTGCTCCTCCGTCCATGACATCAAAGTCGGAGAGCAGCGCCACCTCCCGCATGTCGAGGGTCGCGTTCAGCGTGCCGTTGGTTTAGGTGCTGCCGTCCACAGCAAAAATGCCGGTGGCCTGCAGATCGTAGAGCCAGATGGCCACATTTTCTACCGGAACGCTCAGGGAGGTACCGACTGCGGCGAAGGTGGAGCCGTTGATCGAGGTGGTTGAGAATGTTCCGGTTGCGATGCAGGTATCCTGCACATCGCTCCCCTCCTCGGCGATGCCCGCCGCCAGCTCCAGGCTGCTTTCGGTCTGGGTACCGACCGAGATCAACAGCGGCCTCTCCCACAGGCTGGCGAGGACGCTGCTGATGGCCGGTGGCTGCACCGTCTGCCCGTCGGTCAGGTCCACCGTGTAGCTGCGACCGGTCAGATCCACGGTCGGACCCGGGAGGGCTTCTGTGGAAAAATCAAGGATAAAGGTACTTTCTGAGTTGCAGTAGCTGAGGGGCACCGTGTAGGAGGTCGCATAGTCCAGCGGAGGGTGGGGTCACAGGCGGCCAATAAGGTCAGAATGGTCTAGTAGCGTCTCATGGTCTCTCCGAGCACGAGGGTACATGCAATCAGCATGTTGTTCAAGCGGCACATCCAAGATGCCAGATCACCTCCTCCTCCCCCCACCCGCCTTTCTCCCTCAAAAACCTCCTACAACATCGGTGTAAAAAGCAAAGAGGGGAACGCCAAGGCGCTCCCCCCCTTTTTCAGCCGCAGAAGCGGACTACATCGGGCAGGCGGGCTCGCCCACGTCACATCCGGGGCAGTCGGAAGCGGGGACCACTTCCACCGAGCCGGAGATACCTTCGGCGATGATGGAGTTGGCCACCAGGGTCAGGCAGTAGGGCTGGGAGTCGGTGGGGCAGACTTCGCAGGCCGCGCCGAAGCCGGCGATCAGCTCGCAGAGGCCGTCGGCGTCGTAGCCCAGATCGGGCAGGGCGGCGGCGATGTCACGTGCGTCGACCGAACCTTCCAGGGTGCCGCCGCCGAAGTAGGAGCCGTCCGCCGCGAAGGTGCCGGTGATCTCCAGGTTGCCAATCTTGATGCTGGCGCCGGAGATGGACAGGGTGGTGTCCTGGGGGCCGACCTTGACGTAGGGCGCACCGGAGAAATCGGCAACCGGGAAGTCGATGGTCTGGGTGCAGTAGTCCTGCCCGCCGCCACCTTCCACGCCGATGGCGCCGATCATGGTGAGCTGGGTGCCAGAGACTTCCGCCACGCCGATCAGGATCGGGGTGGTGAGCAGGCTGCCGAGCACGGAGCCGATGTTCGGGGGCTTGACGATGTTCGCCTTGGCCAGGTCGAGCTGGTAGGCCTTGCCGACCAGATCCACGGTCAGGTCGGTGCCCAGCGAGCTGGTGGAGAAGGGCAGGTCGAAGGTCTTGTCCCCGTCACAGTAGGTGAAGGTGGCAGAGTAGCTGGTCGAGGGATCCAGCGGCGCGTCGGGGGTGTAGTAGACGATGGTGCCGTCTTCGCTGGTGGTCGTGGTGCCGCTGAAGTCGGCGGTGACCTTGGCGGAGGCGTCCTTGTCGGACAGGTGGAACTCGAGCACGCCACGGTTGTAGAAGTCAGACTGATCCTTGGAAGGAATGGTCTTGTCTACGGTGATCGTACACTCAGAGACGACACCGGAGTCGTCGGTGGAGTCCTTTCCACCGCCATCACAGCCCACTACCAGTCCAAGCACACCAAGCAGATACAGGGAACGATTCATGTCTCCTCCTCGAGAACGCGGGGACTGTACCTGTAAAGCGGTGGACCTGTCAACTGGCCGTCAGGCTTGAGGCGCAATTCTCTGGTGTGGACCTATTTCTGCCGCTGGTTGTACTTTGCATGCAGCTCGGAGCGGATGGCGTCGAGAAGGCGCTGTTCATCGGGATCGAGGTTGCCTTTGGTCTTGTCTGCGAGCATGCCGATCACGTCGATGGTCTGCCGGGCGAGGTTCATGTCCACCTGACCCTGGCCGGAGGGATCGTCCACCTCGCCCAGGTGCATGAGCGCGGTGCCCGCGAGGGAGATCAAGAAGGTCGAGAAGTTTACCGGCGGTTCCGTGGCCATCTGTGCTCCTGGTGCCTCGCCTTATCATGCCCGGCGCGATAGCCCAAGGCCGCGGAGGCTTCGTGCGCTTCTTCTCCCCCCTTTTCCTGATGCTGTTCCTGGTGGCCTGGTCCCCTCCCGCGTGGGCCGGTCGCTCGCAGATGACCGCTCAGGAGACCTATGAATTGGGAGAGCGCTACCTCAAGCGCGGCTACTATTTGAAGGCCTTGGAGCAGTTCAACCGGGTGCGCACCTACTTCCGCGATGATCCCTTTGCGCTCCGTGCCGAGATCGCGATTGCCGATATGCACTTCGAGAAAAACGAGTGGGATGCCGCCCGTATTGCCTACGAAGAGTTTTTGCGCGCCCATCCGGCCAGCTCGCGTCGCTCCGACGGTTCGGTGCCCTTTGACTATGTTTTCTACCGTCTTGGTATGACGCATTACAAAAAGGCCCCGATTGTGCCCGATCGGGATCAGGCATGGACCCGTCAGGCGGTGAATACCTGGTCCTCTTTTTCGGCCCGCTTCCCGGAGAGCGAACACAAGCCTGAAGTGGAAAAGCTGTTGAAGAAGGCGCGGGATCGTCTGGCCAAAAAGGAGATGGTGATCGCTGCGTTTTATGAGCAGCGGAAGGCGCCATTGGCGGTGCAGGGCCGGATCCTGGGGATGTTGCAGCGCTATCCGGATTCGCCCGATGTGCCCCGGGCGCTAGTGATGTTGGGGGTGGCCTACACTCAGACCAACCAGCCGGACATGGCGGCCGAGGTTTTGAAGCGTTTGGAAGAGGACTATCCGGGCTATGCCGGGGTGTTGAAGCTGCGCCGGGTGCTGGTGGCTCCGGTGGAGACGCCGCCCGCAAGCACGCCCGCCGCTCCCTGAGGAGGCAGCCCGCCGTCCAGTCGTATAGAGAGGCAGATGCGCCGTTCTCTTCTTCTGGCTCTCCTCTGCTTCTGTCTCTTTCTCGTCGCTACGCCTGCACATTCGGGGGCGAAGACGGGGGCGATCTCGACCGATCATCCGCTGGCCAGTCGGGCGGGGGTGGATGTGCTGGCGCGCGGGGGGAATGCCGTGGATGCGGCAGTGGCGGCGGCGTTGGCGCTTGGTGTGGTGCAGCCGGCGGGCTCGGGGCTGGGGGGAGGGGGCTTTGCGCTGGTGGCCCGAAAAGGGGAGCACCATGTGCTGGACTTCCGGGAGACGGCTCCAAAAGCGGCCAGTCGCGAGATGTTTTTGAAGGAGGGGAGCAGCTCGACGCTGGGTGGTCTGGCGGTGGGAACCCCGGCGGAGGCTTTTGGTCTGGTGGAGCTGCACCAGCGTTATGGGAAGTTGGCCTGGGCAAAAGTGGTGGCACCGGCGCAGAAGCTGGCGAGCAGCGGTTTTGAGCGCGGGGAGCACCTGGCGAAGGGACTGCTGAAAAATCCGCAGATGTCTATCCTTTTTGGAGAGGGGAACCGCCGGAGTGGTCTGGCGGCGGCGCTGCTGAGTCTGGCCAAGGATCGGGGGGAGAGTTTTCGACGCGGCTGGGTGGCGCAGGATCTGGTGGCGGCGGTGCAGGGGGCCGGAGGTGTGCTGACGATGGAAGACCTCGCTTCCTATAAAGTCGAGGAACGGGTTGCACTTCAGGGTGTCTACGACGGCTATGGTGTGCTGACCATGCCCAGCCCCTCCTCCGGGGGGACGGTGCTGCTGGAGTTGCTAGGGGCTACCGAGGGGGTGACATCGGTGCAATGTGAGGTGGAAGCTGCCAAACATGCCATGGCGCGCCGGGCCTTGAGTGCAGGAGATGTGGCGGTGGGCAGCAACCCCATCGACCCTGCCCGTATTGCGGCAATTCGGGCGGATTGTGGTGCAAAAACCTACGCTTCTGAGCACTATGGTGCGCTGGTAGAGCCGCCGCGTAACGCGGGTACCTCCCATATTTCGGTGTTGGATGGTCAAGGCTTGGCGGTGGCGCTGACCACCACCATCAACACGTCCTTCGGCAGCCAGGTGGTAGGTCCGAAGAGTGGAATTCTCCTCAACAACCAGATGGACGACTTCACCACCCGCCCCGGTCAGCCCAATGCCTTTGGCCTGGTGCAGAGCGAGGCCAACGCGATTGCACCGGGTAAACGCCCACTCTCCAGTATGACGCCTACGATCCTGCTGGATTCAGCGGGGGAGCCCTTTCTGGTGGTCGGGGCATCGGGTGGCCCGTTTATCATCACCTCCACCTACCAGGTGATCCGGAACATCCTGGATCACGACATGCGGGCTGAGCTGGCGACTGCAGCACCCCGCTGGCACCACCAGTGGATGCCGGATCTGGTGATGCTGGAGGCCAACCATCCGGCCCAGGCCATGCTGGTCGAAGCCGGCCACGGGATCAAGGAGGTGGCCGGCTTGTCGTCTGCACAGGTCGTCGTTCGGAAGGACGGAACCTGGCAGGCGGCCGCCGATCCCCGGAAGGGAGGGGCGGGATTTTTGGTGGGACAGTAGGCGGTTATTCCCAGTCTGGAGCGGCCAGTTGCAGCGACCGAGCGCTACCGACGCGGATGGGGCCAGGTCTTCTGGGGGATGGGCGGGCGGTTGGCCGCCTGCTGAGGCGCGGAAGAGACGTTCTGGGTCGGCACTTCCATACCTGCCGCACGCGCCATTTCATCCCGTTTGGACTGGGGAATCTGATCGGGGAAGAACTGGTACCAGGTGTCGCCGAAGCCCTCCATATTGAGGGGCTTTTTGTTGGTGAGCTGAGCCTGCAGCTCTTTCAGAGCCTGCGAGCTGGGGCAGGCCACCAGACCCTTGCCGACGATCTGCATCGCTTCGTCAGGTTTCCCCGACAAAAGCCAGGCGCGAAGCCCCCAATAGGTGGGCTCCAGGGTACCTGCCGCTTCGGCCTCTCCCAGCACTTTCTGAGCCAGCTCAGCCTCCCCCAGCCGGTGGTGGACCGCCGCCAACAGTGCACGCGAGCGCCAGTCCTTCAGGACCGAAGAAAGCTGGGGGTGCCATGCTTTTTGCAGGTTATCCCGCGCTTGTTCAAAGTAGGGACCCGCGGTATCTGGTAGGGTACCGATGTCGATGCTGCGCCCAGTGGCCTCCTGCTGCCGCATCATCACCGCCTCGACGCCCTCCTGGTAGTCGATGGTGCCCAGCTGGGTGTAGACGTTCTCCCGAACCAGATATTGCCATTTTTCATGGATTAACGCGGATCGGAGAACGTTCCGTACCTCCTCGCGCTGGCTACGCTGGTAGGCGATCATCGCTTCGCGCGCCTTGTCAAACTCGCGCTGTTTGGTCGCTTGAAACTCCATAAGCCCTTCACGGGCACGGTTGAAGCCGCGCTGGTCGCCGTTGCGCTGGGCCTCCTGCAGCTTGCGCATCAGCTCGGGCGGCGGATTCTGGGCCTGCCGCTGGGCTTCCTGGAGGTCGTGCATGATGTTGGGCGGTGGCGCTTTCTGCAGCTGACCCTGCGCGGTGGCAAAGATCGCCTGCACCTGCGCCATGGTACGACGCGAGAGCAGCAGAAAGACGAGGACGAAGGCCAACAGACCGGGAATAAAACCCGCCCACGCATTCACCGCCGCCGCACCCAGCGCAAAGCCCACAAGCCCCGCGCCCGCCGAAATCAGGAGGGTATACATGGCGGCGGCGCTAACCGATTTCCAGCGCTCGCGCACCTCAAATGGGAGGGGCGTTGCCTACTGCCGGGTGCCGATAAAGGTGCCGGTGGCGTCCGAAATAGAGCCTTCAAAGGGCACTCCATCGCCATCCAGCCCCCGCATGGTGTCGCTGTAGGTGAAGGTGCCCGAAAGCTGGTCGCCCGCATAGACGAGTGTGGCACTGAAGTTGAAGTCGTGGTTGCTTTCGGTGAGGATCTCGCCGGTAAAAGCGGTGGTCGAGGCTTCGTAGCTGTCTTCCATGGCCAGATCCAGCACGTTGCAGTTGTCGGGGTCCTGCTTCAGCGATCCCGAGATCTCCACCTGGGTGAACACATCGTTTTCCCCCGGTAGGTCGGTGGGCTCCAACACATCATTCATCAGGACGGTTGTGCGCTCCGAGGAGGCCTGATAGTTCAGCTTCCACTTCGTGGTCCCGTTGATAAAAAGCTCCTCGGTGGGGTAGCCCTCAGACAGGACCAGGCCGCCCTCGCTGCCATCGCGGGGCACATTGTCCACCGTCATCCACACCGACCAGGTGCCGTCGATACGGTCAAAGTCGGTACAGTCGGGATCGCAGCCGGTCAGCAGCGGCAGCAGCAGGAGGGCGGAAAACAGGCGCATCGCAGGCTCCGAAGGGGTGAGGATACCACAAGCGGCCGGGAAAGGGTAGAAGGAGGTGTGGCCTTCCGCTACCCGGTGCTGGATCCCTCCCTGTGTACCCGTTGCCACGCCTGCGAGATCGCCTGTGTGGAGGCCCGCTATGGGGGAGGACCTTTCCAGGCAGACGACCCCTTTGTGCTGGAGCGGCGCCGCCTTGCGGTCCGGGAGTGGGCGATAGAGCCCAGCTTGGACGTGTGCACCCACTGCACGGAAAGCCCCTGCGTGCCGGTCTGTCCCCACCTCGCACTCCTGCGCTTTCCAGATGGACGGGTGGATCTCCGCGAGGATCGCTGTACCGGCTGCGGAAAGTGCATCGCGGCATGCTCTTTTCGGGCCATCCGGCGGGTGACGGAGCTGGGGATTGCGGTCAAATGTGACGGATGTAAACCGCTGAATCGCGAACCCGCCTGTGTGGCGGCATGTCCGTCCGGGGCGCTGAGTCTGGTGGAGGGGCTTCCGGGAAAGACCACAGCAGGTTAGAGGGTCGGATCTACGAGGGCGGGCATGGCCTCCGGTATCGAGCTACGCTGCTTCACCTACATCGACGTTCTGCAGCCGCAGACCGCCTCTTTTCTGGCCACCGTCTCGCGCGGGTACATGCCGCTGAAGAACAAGGCTTCGGTCTTCTTTGAAGTGGCGCCGGGGATGGATATCAACCTGGTGACCGACATCGCGTTGAAGAATACCTCCTGCACCCCCGGCATGCAGATAGTGGAGAGGCAGTTTGGCTGTTTGGAGCTGCACTCCTACGATCAGGGGCAGGTTCGTGCGGCGGGCGAGGCGGTGCTGGATGCACTGCACTTGAAGGTGCAGGATCGGCTGCGGCCCCGGATTGTGTCGGGGCAGACCATCACCGGGGTGACCGGCTACCATGCGCAGATCGTCAACCGCTTCCGCCACGGGAATGTGCTGGACGAGGGGGCCACGATGTGGGTACTCGAAGTACATCCCGCCGGCTATGCGCTGATTGCCGCAAACGAGGCTGAAAAAGCCGCAAAGATCGACATCCTGGAGATTGTGTCCTTCGGCGCTTTCGGGCGGCTGTATCTGGGCGGCAGCGAGGACGAGATCGCCGAGGCTGCCAAGGCGGCAATTGCGGTGCTGGACAGCATCGACGGTCGCGAAAATCCCGGTCCCGGTGCTGCCTTTTACTGAACGGCTTCGGGGGTATTGCCCCCCGTTCTACGCCTGCACAAGACGACGGTCAGCCCCAGAAACAGGCCAGCCCAATCGGCACCTGCGGTGGTGCTACACCCTTTTTCCGTGGAGGGAAGGGGAGAAGTCGCTGGCGAGCGGGTTGTGAAGGAGCCGGCGTAGGCGGCGAAGCTGTCGCCCTCGAAGGTCGGGACACCAGCATCCACGGTAATGGTATAGTCCATGTCAGAAGTCCAATCCTGAAGGGGAATCAGGTGGACCACGTGCGAGGAGTAGCCGTAGAAGACCTGCAGCTCGAAGGGGAAGTCCTTCCCAGCAGCATCCCGGACATGAAAGAGGTTGCTGTTCAGGGTGTTGGTATCAATCCCGCGTGAAAAAACCAAGCTGACCCTGGATTCTACCAGCGTGTGGTCGCGAGACTGCACACGTTGGCCCACTGAGGGAAAGCTCTGGAGCACCGGCTCCAGCCCGGACGGCCGTTCCTGTAGTCTATCCCACAAAACCTGCCAGTAGCGGGCGATCACCGCCCCTTCACAGGCGGGGTTCCCGTGGGCTTCGGGGTCGTCCAGGTGGGTGGTGGCCCAGGGAAAACGGTCTTCGTATTTGGTAAGGGTTTCAGGGACCTGAGAGCTGGCGCCCACAAAGCCGATGGCCACCCGCAGCATTCCTTGCCCGGTAGACATCAGGTCTCGCGTCACTGGATGACCTGCTTCCGTGTACAGTTGGAGGAAGGTATCGTAGGGCACCCAGTCCGCAGGGGCGGTGATCGGCCCCTGCAAGGCGGCATAGGCCACGTCGGTCGCCTCGTCCATCGAGTAGGCCCCCCAGTCCGAGGCCGCGTCGTGTTGTTTGGCGCGCTCCATGTACAGCGAATCGTAGACCTGGTCCGCCATCCCATGAGAGGACATCCCCAGGTAGAAAGCGACATGCTGTGCCATATCGTCGGAATAGGGAGCCTGTTGTTGGGCCAGGATCCAGTCGCGATAGCGGGACTGAAAGGGCTCCCAGTGGGCCATCTCTCCATAGTCGTCGTGCTGAGGGTAGCCCCCGTCGGGAAACATGGTGCCATTGATCAGCATGGTACGCAGATCTTCGCGGCTTAAAAAGTCACGAAGTTCTCCCGCAGGGAGATGCTCCAGAGCGTGGAGGGTGATCCAGGCATGGGAGGTCTGGCCGTTGGCCAGGGCCAGGGGGGCGAGGAGGAGGAGGCTCTGCATGGCGGCAGTGTAGCGCAGCCGGGGCCGCTCTTATGCCCGTTGCCGGAATTTTGCAGGGCGCTCAGTCCACCACCAGCACCTCGTCGCGCGACACGGAGGCGAGCAGCTCAGTCAGCTCGTCGCAACGGCGTTTATCGCCCTTCCACACCAGGCGTAGCTGGGTGATCAGATCTTTGGCGCGTCGGAAGGCACCCACCAGGTCGCCGGTCAGATCGGTGGAGGCGATCAGCCAACTTTCCAGCTCTGCCAGACTTTTTCCTTCGGCCCACATCTTGCCAAAGGGGATCATGTCCGGGCACCAAGTCACCGGCATACGGGTGAGCTCTTCGGCCTGTTGCACCACGGCGCCGTAGCGGATGCGGTTGGCCTCGCGCGCCAGATCCAGCTCGCCTCCGCGCATCTTGTAGCGCAGACGTACGTCACGCGGAAATTCTTTGTTTAACGAGCAACAAAGCCCGAAGAGCAGCGGCATGGGAATGTCTTCCAACAGTCCTGAGAGCACCAGCTCCGTAACAAAGACCTCTTCAATCTGCACATGCTGGAGGATACGACCGCCCGCGTTGAAGCTGCGATCTTCGGCGAGGTAGCCCACTTTCTGGAGGAAGGACACCCGCTGTTCAAACTCCTCCCAGCTGCGCTCCCGGATCTTCTCGGCTTTGGCCAGGAATTTCCCGGCGTTCCGCTCTCCTGCCCGCTCCTCCAGCCGCTCCGCCTCCTGGATACGGGTCCAGCACAAAAAGGACTTTTCGACGATCTCGCGGATATGACTTTCCGGGTTTCGCGCCAGGAGATTCACCACCGAGTTGAAGCAGAGGGAGAAGGAAGAGCGCACCGGCTCGGGCGCGCCCTTAAGGTAGCCATCCAGAAGTTCCCGGTTGTCCGGCCAATATTCGGAGTCCACCCGGATCACCACATGGCCCTCGGTGTCCAGCCCGCGACGCCCGGCGCGACCCGCTTTCTGCTGGAACTCGCGGTTGTTCAGGGGGCGAAGCCGGATTCCGTCGTACTTTTTCAGGCCATCAAAGACCACGGTGCGGGCGGGCATGTTGATGCCCAGGGCGAAGGTGCTGGTACAATAGAGCACTTTGATCAGGCGCTTTTCGTAGAGGTCTTCGACCAGGGCTTTGAGCTGGACGTGCAGCCCGGCGTGGTGGAAGGCGATGCCCTCGCGGTAGAGATCGCGAAGATCCCGGTCCATCGCATTGCCAGAATCACTGGCGGCGAAGGCATCGAGGTGTTTTTCCAGCTCACGCTGCTCAAAGCGATTCAGAAGCTGCTGGCGGCTGTGGCGTCGCCAGTACTCTCCCAATTCCCGTGCGAAGCGCTCCGTATTCTTTCGCGAAAAAGAGAAGTAGAGGCAGGGGAGATACTGCTCCTCGTCCAGCTTCTGCACCAGCTCCACATGGCTGGTCGGCGCCTCGCGGTTGCTGTCGCGCTCCCGACGTCCCCCGCGGCGGGGGGGGCCCTTGGGGGCCGCCGGTTTATTGCCGTGTCGGGCCCAGGCCTTGTGGAATTCCTTGGGAGAAAGCAGGCCTTCCCGGTGAGAAAAGACCTGATAGCTCAGCGGAACCGTGCGGCGGTCGGCCTGTACCACCTCCACCTCGGCCCCACGCACCGAGCCCAGCCAGCCGGAAAATGCCGATAGATTCTGCAGCGTTGCGGAAAGGCCCAGGATCTGCACCCGGTGGGGCAGGTAGATCAATACCTCCTCCCAGGTGGTGCCACGCTCCCGGTCGTCCAGGAAGTGGATCTCGTCAATGATCACCGCTTCCAAGGCCGGCAGTTCCTCGCCGGTCAGCAGCATGTTGCGCAGAATCTCCGTGGTCATCACCCGGCAGGGAGCGTCACGGCGAATCACCAGATCCCCGGTGATCAGCCCCACCTTGTCTTCGCCATGCAGACGGCACCAGTCGCGATACTTCTGGTTGGACAGGGCTTTTACGGGGGCCGTGTAGATCACCGAGCGGCCATGACTCAGCGCACGTTCGACCACGTAGTCGGCGATCAGCGTCTTTCCGGTGCCGGTGGGTGCACTCACCAGCACGGAGCGTCCTTCACTCAGTGCGGTGATGGAGGTCTCCTGGAAAGGATCAAGTTCAAAACCGCGATATTGCATAAGGCCCCCGCTGTCCGGCGTCCCACCTGGGGCGAACTGGGAAAGAAAAATGATGAACCCCGGCTGGTTGCCCAGACCGGGGTTCAAGGTGGTAGTCCCAACGGGATTCGAACCCGTGTTCCTGCCGTGAGAGGGCAGTGTCCTGGGCCTCTAGACGATGGGACCACGAACATAAAATGGAGGAGGTGATGATTGAGGTGCTAGGGGTCGAACCTAGACTCTTCAGGGTCAGAACCTGACGTGTTGCCGATTACACTACACCTCACCAGAGGCAACGTCAATGTATATTCGGATGGAGCAACCGTCAAGCGGAATTTTTGGCGGGGGCACGCAGGCGGCGGAGTGCCGTTTCTTTGCCCAGAATGGTCAAAGTCTGGAAGAGGCCGGGCCCCACCTTCTGGCCGCAGGTGGCCACCCGCGCGGGCTGCGCCACTTTCCCCAGCTTCAACCCGTGTGCGGTGCAGAACTGGTTGACTGAGGTTTCCAGGGCTGCATCGGTCCAGTCCACCCCCTCCAGATGGTCCGCCAAAGCGGCAAGCATGGCCACATTGTCTGGTCCAAGGAAGGCTTTTGCGGCCTCCTCGTCCCGCTTGACATCCTGATCGGCCTGGAAGAAGAAGGCGGCGCCATCGGCCAGCTCCACCAGAGTCCGGGCGCGCTCGCGTAGTGCCAGCACCACAGCCGTGAGATCCCGGCCTTCCACCTGGAGTCCCCGCGCCAGCAGGTGGGGCCGCAGCGCCTCGGCCACCCGCTCCGGGGCCAGCCGCTTCATCCACTGGGCATTCACCCACAAGAGCTTGTCCATATCCCACTTTCCAGGGCTTTTTCCTACACCCTCCAGGGAAAAGACCTCCACCGCCTCAGCCTTGGTAAAGATCTCCATGTCGCCGTGTGCCCAGCCCAGCCGGGTCAGGTAGTTGATGAGCGCTTCCGGGAGAATGCCCATTTCCCGGTAGCCGGCAACGGAAGTGGCACCGTGTCGCTTGGAGAGCTTAGAGCCGTCCGGCCCCAGAATCAAGGGCATATGCCCAAAACGTGGCGGGTTCAGGCCCAGGGCCGCGTAGATTAAGAGCTGTTTGGGCGTGTTGTTCAGGTGCTCATCCCCACGCAGGACATGGGTGATGCCCATATGTGCGTCGTCCACCACCACCACAAAATTGTAGGTGGGGACCCCATCGGTACGTACCAGGATCATATCGTCCAACTCTGCGTTGGCGAAGGAGACCGGACCCTTGAAATAGTCGTCCACCACCGTCTCGCCCTGGTCGGGTACCCGCAGACGTACCACGTGGGGGCCGCAGTCGGCGCCGAGGTTCTGATCGCGACAATGCCCGTCGTAGCCGGGCTTCTGCTTGGCGGCTTCCTGCCCGGCACGCAGCGCGTCCAGGCGCTCCACCGTACAGGTGCAGCGGTAGGCCATCCCACCTTCGAGGAGTTTCTGCGTATAGGCCGCGTAGATCCCCGCTCTTTCCGACTGCCGGTAGGGAGCGTGAGGGCCACCCACCTCTGGACCCTCGTCCCAGCTGATGTCCAGCCAGCGCAGCTCCCGCAGAATCACCGCCTCATATTCGGGCGTCGAACGTCCCGTATCGGTGTCCTCGATACGGAGGATAAAAGTCCCACCCTGGCGCCGGGCCAGCATGTGGTTGAACAGGGCCGTCCTGGCCCCCCCGATGTGGAGGTTTCCGGTAGGGCTGGGGGCAAAACGTACACGCAGGGACATGGTTCTTTCCGAGGCGCGGCGGTTAACCTGCGGCCGCCAACAGCGCGAGGCGGGGCGCGTGTGGGCAAAGGTCGTTAGAGGCCATCGGGGAGGTTCGGGTGAAGCTGCTGGAGAAGGGCTGGATCGATCTGCGGGCACGTTTCCGACGTCTACGTGGGGCTTCTCGGCCATCGCGGCTGCTTCTTCGTCTGGACGACCTGGACGCGCCCGGCCCGCTGCCCGCGACCGATCTGAACGTGGAAGCCTGGCAGACCCAGCTGGTAGAGCTCTATACCTGGGCCGGGGTGCTGCCTACCGTGTTGGTGGGGCGGGTGGGAAACCCGCTTGTCTCCAGTCTGATCCGCTTCTGCCATCGTTTGGAGGCGCCGACCACGCTGCGCACCGCAGGCAGCGGGTTGAGCCTGCGTGCCGCCGAGGGGCTGGTGGATGACGGCTTGGATAGCCTGTGGATCCGCATGGCCGGAGCCGCCAGCCATGAGCAGCTCTGTGAAGAGCCGCTGGCGGTCACCCACGACGCTGTCCGCGCTATCCTGCGGGCGCGTGCGGATCGGAAGGTGCCCCTGAAAGTAGGGATCGAGGCGGTGTTTCGCCTGGAGTCTGCCCGAGAGCTGCCGGGGATCTTCCGAGAGGCGAAGGAGCTGGGCGTGGACCGGGTGCGGGTCCTGCCTCCCTGGGTGGGGCCGGCCTGGGATAGTCGTCAGTCGGTGATGGTTGATCTTCTGGCATTGGAGCGTCCTCCCTTCCATATCACCCCTCCGACTGTGCTGGCGGGGCTGCGGGAGATGGAAGACGGCCAGCCCGGCAGTCCCCGGCACGGGGGGCGCTGTCCGGTGGGAGGCCAGCTGGAGGTGATGACGGATCGATCGGTTCGTTCCTGCCCTTTTCATCCTGGAGCAGTCGCTGCCTCCTCCTCCTTCGACCAGCTTTCCCAGCAGCTGGCCGCCCACCACGATCGGATCCGTCGTTGTGACCGGGTCTGCCACCACCCGGACCTGATGCCTTGACAGAGGCCCAGGATCGGTTAGCCGCGCGGCTGCATGTCTAGCTCCACAGATACCGTCCCTACCTTCCCACGCCTCGCTCCCGATGCGGTGCCCCCGCATGGGCTCCAGGTCGAGCTGGGCGCGTGGGCCGTTGCACCCGCAGGGGAGGGGGCTGAAGGGTCGGTGGAGGAGCTCAAGGGGCGCCTTAAGATTACCCGCCATTCGGGTGTACACTTCGTTGTACGCGGAGAAGTCAGTGGTCTTGCGACCCTGCCCTGCGATCGCTGTCGGCGTGTCCTGGCCCTGCCGATCGTGGGAAAAGTGGACTGCCTGTACTCTCCGGTCTCCACCCTTCCCGAGCGGGAAGAGGATGCGGATGGGGATTTTCCGATGCCGATCGATCTTCCGCAGCCGGTCGATGACCAGGGCGAGTATGATGGTGTGGCCCTGGACCTGCGGGATGTGGTCAGAGAGTTTTTTGCTCTGGAACGCCCGGTCTCTTTACGATGTTCTGATGTAGATAGTGCCTTTGAAGTTGAATGTTTGGAGCGGTGGCGTTCTGTAGCAGGAACGCTGGATGATGGAATGGCTGCAGAGAACCCCTTTGCAGCCCTCGCCGGATTCAAGCCGCCCCGTTAAACCGCCAGCCCCGTCTTTCCGGGCGACAACGGAGTCCCTCGTGCCTGTACCCAAGAAGCGCACCTCGCGCAGCGTGCGCAATATCCGGCGCTCTCATGATCACCTCGCCATCAACCACCACGCCGTGCAGGATTGCCCGAATTGTGGCAACCTGTCGCAGCGCCACCACGTCTGCCCTTCTTGTGGTTTCTACAAGGGGCGCGCGGTCTTTCAGGATGCGGATGCCGGCTCTGCTGAGGCTTCCTCCTGATCAAGCTTCCCGCTTCGGCGGGATGTGAAATTTTCGAACGCTTAAGGAGGGAGCATGTCCAACCAGAATGCCGATCAGGTGTCCCGCAAGGTGAAGGATATCGTTAAGGAGTGCCTCGGAAAAGACGGGGAGGTGGATGCCGCCCACTCCTTTATCGAGGATCTGGGTGCGGACTCTCTCGACATCGTGGAGATGGTGATGGCGATCGAGAAGGAATTCAATATTGAAATTCCTGACGAAGACGCCGAGAAGATTGCCACCGTTCAGGACGCCGTCGACTACATCCTCGCCCGGGCAAGCTGAAGCTCGCCTTCGGAGGTCCATTGCGCAGGGTCGTAGTTACCGGCCTCGGTGCGGTCACCCCATGCGGCAATGATGTCGCCGCCACCTGGGATGCCATGGTGGCGGGGCGCTCTGGCGTGGGGCTGATCCGGCGCTTTGACGCCTCTCAATACCCTGTGCGTATCGCCGCCGAGGTCAAAAACTTTGACGTGGACGGGATCCTCGGGCGCAAACAGGCGCGTCGACAGGATCTGTTTACGCAATATGCCATGGTGGCTTCGATAGAAGCCGCGGCCATGGCGGGTATCAGACCGGATGCCGAGGGCGATGAACGCCTGGGCATCTATGTGGGCACGGGGATTGGCGGTCTCCATGAGATCGTGACCGGCGCAGATCTGTTTGCTCAGGAAGGCTACAAGGGGCTTTCCCCCCTCTTTATCCCCCGCGCGCTCACGAATATGGCCTGTGGGCAGCTGGCGCTGCATTTCGGCGCTCAGGGGCCTTCGCTCTGCGTGAGCACCGCCTGCGCCACCGGCAACCATTCCATCGGCGAAGCCTGGCGGGCGATCCGCGCGGGCGACGCCGATCGCATTTTTGCCGGGGGTGCCGAGGCCGCAGTAATCCCACTGGGACTCAACGGCTTTGCGGTCATGAAAGCCCTGTCCAAACGTAACGACGATCCCGCCACGGCCAGTCGCCCCTTTGATGCCGACCGCGATGGCTTTGTCATGGGCGAAGGCTCGGGAATTCTTGTTTTGGAGGAGCTGGAGCACGCACAGCGTCGGGGAGGAACGATCCTGGCCGAGCTGGTGGGCTATGGCCTGACCAACGATGCCTTCCACGACACCGCTCCGGCTCCCGCTGGCGCCGGTGCCGCTCGCTGTATGCGGATGGCTCTGCGTTCGGCGGGTCTGCAGCCGGAACAGGTGGACTATATCAATGCCCATGGCACATCCACCCCTCAGAACGACGTAAACGAAACGCAGGCGATTAAGAGTGTTTTTGGGGATCACGCGCGCAAGCTGGCGATCTCCAGCACCAAAAGTGTGACCGGGCACCTGTTGGGGGCTGCGGGCGGTGTCGAAGCGGTGGCGGCCGTGATGGCCCTGCGCACCGGGATCCTTCCGCCCACCGCAAACCTGAGCCATCCGGATCCAAACTGTGACCTGGACTACGTTCCCAACCATGCGCGACGGACGAACCCTCAGGTGGTGCTCTCCAACGCCTTCGGCTTTGGTGGTTGCAATGCCACGCTGGTGTTCCGTCGCTGGGAGGAGTGAAGATGCGCGTTGTTGCAGGCAGTGATCATGCCGGGTTGAGCTTGAAAAAAGTGCTAGTGGAGCAGCTTCGGAAGTCCGGTCGTGAGGTGGAGGACCTGGGCACCCTGGAGAGCGCCTCGGTGGACTACCCCGACTACGCCGTGGCCGTTGCCCGCCAGGTATCGGCGGGCAACGCTGATTTTGGGCTTCTCGTCTGTGGCACCGGCCAGGGTATGGCCATGGTCGCCAACCGGATTCCCGGCGTCCGGGCAGCGGTGGTCTCGGAAGGCTTCACCGCAGCGGCTACCCGCCAACACAACGACGCCAATGTGCTTTGCCTGGGCGAGCGGGTGGTGGGACCTGGATTGGCGGCGCAGATCCTTGAAATTTTTCTTTCCACCCCCTATGAGGGTGGCCGCCATGCCCGGCGGGTGGGCATGATCCAGGCACTCGACAGGAAGGATGTATGAGCGCGCTCGAAGCTACCGATCCCGATATTTTCCACATTATCCAGTCGGAACGCCGTCGCCAGCGTGAGGATCTGGAGCTGATCGCTTCGGAGAACTACACCTCAGCGGCGGTGATGGAGGCCACCGGCTCGGTGCTTACCAACAAATATGCCGAGGGATTGCCGGGAAAGCGCTACTACGGTGGCTGCGAAGAGGTGGACAAAATAGAGGAGCTGGCCCGCAGTCGCGCCATCCAGCTTTTTCAGGTTGACGGCTGCGAGATTGGTGCGAATGTGCAGCCCCACTCCGGCGCACAGGCCAACGGTGCCATCTACCTGGCCACCCTGAAACCAGGCGATGTGCTCCTGGGGCTGGACCTCTCCAACGGCGGGCACCTCACCCACGGATCGTCGGCGAATTCCTCCGGGAAAATCTACCATGCGGTGCATTATCGTGTGGATGCTTCCGGACGAATTGACATGGATCAGGTGCGCGAGGTGGCCCTACGTGAGCGCCCGAAGTTGATCATGACCGGCGCCTCAGCCTACCCGCGCTTCTGGGATTTTGCCGCTTTCCGCTCGGTTGCCGACGAAGTGGGCGCCATCCTGGTGGCCGACATTGCGCATGTGGCGGGCTTGGTGGCCACGGGGCATCACCCCAACCCCTTCCCGCATGCCGACTATGTATCGACCACTACACATAAGACCCTTCGCGGTCCGCGTGGGGGGCTGGTGTTGGCCAAGGCCGACCGCATGAAAGGCCTGAATTCGGCGGTGTTCCCCGGCCTTCAGGGCGGGCCGCTGCTGCATGTGATCGCGGGCAAGGCAGTGGCCTTTGGCGAGGCGCTCCGGCCCTCCTTCAAGGACTACTCGGCGAAGGTACTGGAGAATGCACAGGTGATGGCCGAGACCCTGATGGAGCAGGGTTTTGCACTGGTCTCCGGCGGTACCGACAACCACCTGATGTTGCTGGACTTTTCGGAGCGGCCTTACTCGGGGAAAGATGCCGAAGAGGCACTCGGAAAAGCAGGGATTACCGTCAATAAAAACACCGTACCGAACGAAAAGCGCAGCCCCTTTATCACCAGCGGCGTCCGGATCGGCAGTCCGGCGATGACCACCCGGGGTATGGGCAAGGCCGAGGCGCGCCAGATTGCCCTGTGGATCACCGAGGCCCTGGAAGGCTGGCAGAAGCCCGAAGTGCTTGCGTCGGTACGTCAGCGGGTCCAGGCTTTGACCGCCGGCTTTCCGGTGCCGGGGCTGTAGGTGCAGTGTCCCGCCTGCCAGCACGAAGAGACCCGCGTGGTGGACTCTCGGGAGTCCCGGGACTCTGTGCGCCGTCGTCGGGAGTGTATCAGTTGTAGTCATCGCTTTACCACCTTTGAGCGGGCAGAAGTCCGTATGCCCATGGTGGTGAAGCGGGATGGGCGCCGTGAGCCCTTTGATCGCGACAAGCTGGGGGAGGGCATTCGCCTCGCCTGCAGAAAGCGCCCGATCTCGGAAGAGGCGATTGATGCGGCGGTTGGCCGGGTAGAGCAGCAGCTGGCCCGTCGTGCCGAGCGTGAGGTGAGTACCCACGAGATCGGTAAGGTGGCCCTTGAAGAATTGCGGGGGATGGATCCGGTGGCTTACATCCGCTTTGCGTCGGTCTACCAGGCCTTGGGCAGCCCTCAAGATTTTATGGAGGTGCTTCGCCCGCTGCTGGAGGATCAGTGAGCGATGCCCGGTGGATGGGGCTGGCGCTGGAGGTGGCAGCACGAGGGCTGGGACGTACAGCGCCCAACCCGGTGGTGGGGGCGGTGATCGTCCGCGACGGCGAGCTGCTGGCAGAGGGTTTTACCCAGCCTCCTGGCCAGGATCACGCCGAGGTGAACGCGTTGCGACAGGTGAGCGGCCCGGCGGAAGGCGCGACGATGTACGTCACCCTGGAGCCTTGCTGCCACTGGGGGCGCACCCCACCCTGCACCGATGCCTTGATCAAAGCCGGGATCCGTCGTGTTGTTGTGGGTACGATCGATCCCTTTCCCTTGGTGTCTGGGGCGGGGGTGCGTCGTCTTCGCGAGGCCGGAATTCAGGTGGATGTGGGGCTGCGGGGGCAGGATTGTCGAAGGATGAATCTTGGCTTTTTCCGGTCTACGCTCCTTGGGCTGCCGATGGTCAGCCTGAAGGCCGGGATGAGCTTGGATGGAAGAATTGCCTCGGACTATCGAGAAAGCCGATGGATCACCGGCCCGGCGGCGCGCGAGGCGGCCCACCACCTGAGAGATCGGCATGACGCCGTTTTGGTCGGCATCGGCACGGTGCTTGCCGATGATCCCGAGCTGACGACGCGGATCCCGGGTGGGCGGGATGCCCGTCCTGTGGTGCTGGACAGCCAGCTCCGCATTCCGGCCGATTCAAAATTGCTTCGGCGAAAGCCTCTGATCTTTTGTGGCGAGCAGGCGGAAGAACGTGAGCTGCCGGCAGATCTTGTCCGCCTCCCCCTCCAGCAGGATCGTCTACCGATCCAGGATGTTCTTCGCGAATTGGCCCGCCGGGGCTATCATCGGGTACTCGCGGAGGGGGGCGGCCAGGTACACCGGTCACTTCTGGACGGGGACCTCGTGGACGTGCTGGAGCTTTTTGTCAACGGGCGGCTCCTGGGCGGCTCGGCGGGTCTGATGTCGGGACCGGGCTTTCACCTCTCCTCGGCGCCCGCCTTCCGCTTTGTAAGCAGTGCCCCCGTGGGCGAGGATCTCCACCTTCGCCTGGAGGCGGACCTGGACGGGCGCCTTCCGGCGGACTACCCGAGTCGCGGCTGAACGATGTTTACCGGACTGGTCAGTGCTCTGGGCACCCTTCGCAGTATCCGATCCGCAGGAACGGGGCGTCTGCTCTGGATCAATGCGCCCTACACCGGTCTGGAGCTGGGCGAGAGTATTGCCTGTGACGGCGTCTGTCTGACCGTGGAAGCCATGGATGCGGCCGGTTTTCAGGTGACGGCAGGGGAGGAGACGCTGCGTCGGACCACCTGGGGCCACCGAAGTGTTGGGCAGAACGTCCACCTGGAGCGCGCTTTGCGCCTCGGAGATCGCCTGGGGGGGCACATCGTCCAGGGCCATGTGGATGGGGTGGGGGTGCTTCGTTCTTTGACCCCCCAGCCGGGCTGGCTGGGCATCGAGATCGAGGCTCCTTCGGAATTGGCCCGCTACATCGTGGCCAAGGGCAGTATCTGCATCGACGGAGTGAGCCTGACGGTCAATTCCGTAGAAGGAAGTCGATTTTCGGTGGGAATTATCCCGCACACCCAGACGGTGACCCGCCTCGCCGCGCTGCGGCCGGGGGATCGGGTCAACCTGGAGGTAGACCTGCTTGCCAAATATGTGGAGCGCCTTTTGGGCGCCCCTGGCGGCGGTCTGGATTTGAATAAACTTCGCGAACACGGCTTCGCATAGAGAGGACCTATGGAATTCGAAGTGATGTCTCCCGATCCCGACCGCCGGGTACAGGTAGCCATTGAAGACATCCGCGCTGGTAAAATCGTCATCCTCGTGGACGACGAAGATCGCGAAAACGAAGGCGATCTGACGATGGCCTCGGAGATGGTGACGCCGGAGGCGATCAACTTTATGGCCACCCATGGCCGCGGGCTGATCTGTCTCACCTTGACCGAAGCCCAGGTGGATCGCCTCGCGTTGCCGATGATGGCCACCAACAACCGCTCGCCCTTCTCCACCGCATTTACGGTGTCCATCGAAGCGCGGGAAGGGGTGACCACGGGAATCTCGGCCGCGGACCGGGCACAAACGGTGAAAGTGGCCATCGATCCCGCCACCGTTCCCGACGATCTGGTCACCCCTGGCCATGTCTTCCCACTTCGCGCCCGGAATGGTGGGGTGTTGGTCCGCACCGGCCAGACCGAAGGTTCTGTGGATCTGGCGAGGATGGCGGGGCTGAATCCTTCGGGGGTGATCTGCGAGATCATGAACGAAGATGGCACCATGGCACGCCTGCCTGACCTGGAGCGCTTCGGGGCCAAGCACCACATCCACATCGTGACGGTGGCAGACCTCGTCCGCTATCGTCTGCGCACGGAACGCCAGGTAGAGCGGGTTTTGGAGGCGGCTTTTCCCACGGAAGAGTACGGCAATTTTCAAAGCCGTGTGTACCGTTCTCACGATGGAAGCCTGCACCTCGCGCTATGGAAAGGGGAACCCTCCGGGGCACCGGTACTCGCCCGGGTGCAGACCGCCTGCGGTCCGGTGGACGTCTTCCGCTCTCTGGCTTCGGACTCCAGCGGGCAATTGCGCGCCGCCCTCTCGGCGATCTCCGAAACAAATCGGGGTATCCTCCTCTACCTGAACATCGACGGCGGCTCCCCGGACCGCTTCCTCTCCCGCCTCCGCGAGCACATGAGCCCCGAAGCCGCGCCCTCCGGCAAGGATGCCCTGCGCGATATGGGAACGGGTGCGCAGATTCTCCGCGACCTGGGTGCGACCAGCCTGCGTCTGCTCACCAACAACCCGCGCAAAATTGTCGGCCTCGAAGGCTTTGGACTGAATGTCGTCGAGAGGATTCCGCTGCGCACCACGCCGCACCCGGATAGGGACGCTTTTCTTGCCGCCCGACGGGAACAGCTCGGGCACCTGTTGG